>NZ_JABWQV010000086.1 GCF_014268615.1 Pseudomonas tehranensis
ATTTGCCGTCAACCCTTAATTTCGTTTTTCTACCCAGCCAGACACACCTCGCTGAAATCCGCCTTATATATAGACGGAATCGCTGCGATTGCGCAGTATATTGCGCAACCCAGCCTTCCCCCGCCTTTATCTTGGACGACGCTTAGTAATGACTCTCCCACATCGCAGCCTGGCAACCACCCTTTACCCGGTCGCCCTTCTATTGATTGCCATGGCATCCATCCAGTCGGGAGCTTCACTTGCCAAAAGCATGTTCCCGATTGTGGGCGCACAAGGCACCACGACGCTGCGACTCATCTTTGCCAGCCTAATCATGCTGCTGTTGCTGCGGCCATGGCGCGCCAAACTCTCAGCACAATCCCTGCGCACCGTGATCGTCTACGGGATGGCGTTGGGCGGCATGAACTTTCTTTTCTATATGTCGCTGCAAACGGTTCCGCTGGGAATTGCCGTGGCACTGGAATTCACCGGCCCTCTGGCGGTTGCCATTTACGCTTCGCGTCGGGCCATCGATTTTCTCTGGATTGCCCTGGCGATCACCGGCCTGCTTCTATTGATACCCACTGGAGCCACCAGCAGCGGTATTGACTTGGTCGGCGCTGGTTATGCCCTGGGTGCCGGATTCTGCTGGGCGCTGTACATCCTGTTTGGCCAGAAGGCTGGCGCGGACAACGGCGTGCAAACCGCCGCACTGGGGGTAATGATCGCGGCCCTCTTCGTCGCGCCTATCGGTATCGTCCACGCAGGGGCCGCATTACTGACGCCGAGCCTGATTCCGATCGCCATTGGCGTCGCCATTCTGTCCACTGCCCTGCCCTACACGCTGGAGATGATCTCCCTCACACGAATGCCAGCCCGTACTTTCGGCACACTCATGAGCATAGAACCTGCCTTCGGTGCGCTGTCAGGACTGGTGTTCCTCCAGGAGTACTTATCCCTGGCTCAGTGGGCCGCCATTGGCTGCATCATCCTGGCGTCAGTCGGCGCAACGCTGACGATGGGTAGCGCCGCGAAGCCCGCCATCGCGGTTGATTGAGGCAGGATTTAACGAAGCTCTGGTATTTACCGCACATTTAGGCCATGTTTAGCCCGTAACCTAATGTCAGACATGGAATTTTCATACAGGACGTCACGAACGCTTAAAACAAAAGCGAACACAATCGCACGCAGACATAAGATCCGCGGCGGTGATAAGGACGGGAATGAAACGAATTTTGATATTGATCGTTGTGCTTGCAGTTGCGGGCTGCGCAGCGACCACCAGAACTGAAGTCAAACGCGGTAAAAAGGGTTTGCACATCAACTGCTCCGGCCTGTCCTCGTCCTGGGAACAATGCGCCGCCAGCGCCGCCCATTCATGCGCCCCCAAAGGTTACAGGGTGATCGCAAAGTCGGGCGATGCCGTCGAGGAGCCGGGGGATTATCCTTTCGGACTCAACCCCGCCGGCTATACCAGTCGCAGCATGATCGTCATCTGTAAATAGGCAGCGGGTCAGGCGGGCCGCTGCTGGGCTATTCGACGACTGATCTCATCATGACTGGACTTGAGAACATCGCGTTGGACCTCTGGCGTGGCCAGCATGCGGGCGACAACCAACGCACCCACGCATTGCGACAGAATCGCCCAAGCCAAGCTTTCGCTTTCCAATATCCGCGCCCAGCTTTCATGCAAACGACAGATCCATGTTTGCGCCGCCTCTCTCACCTGCACATCGGACCGCGCGATCTCAGCGCCCAACACCGGCAGCGCACACCCCGCCTCCGGCTGTTCGACGTGGCTCATGCTCAGGTACTGCTTGAGACATCGCTCCAGTTTCCGTGAGTCCAGAACCTTCTCACCACTCAAGCGCTCCAGGCTTTGAGCCAACTCTCGCTCGACGATCGTTTTGAAAAGCTCATCCTTGGATGAGAAGTGACTGTAGAACGCCCCACCGCTCAAGCCGATCGCCTTCATCAGGCCATCGACACCGACGGTGGAAAACCCCGATTTCTTGGCGGACATGGCACTGCTGGCGAGCAGTTTCTCTCGGGTCTCCAATTTGTGATTGGCTGAATAACGCATGTATCTGGCCTCTGATTGCCCACCTTGACGCTCGTCGGATCTTAGCATAACGTCCGTTTAGCTAACGATCGTTTACCAATGAGGCTAATCATGAATAAGAAGAAGGTCGTACTGGTTGTTGGCGCAGGCGATGCAACCGGAGGCGCAATAGCCAAACGTTTTGCGCAGGAAGGTTTCGTGGCCTGTGTTACCCGCCGCAGCGCTGACAAACTCGCGCCATTGGTCGATTCAATTCGGGCTCAGGGCGGTGATGCTCATGGTTTTGCCTGTGACGCGCGCAAGGAAGACGAGGTGATCGCGCTGATCGAGCAAATCGAAAGCCAGATCGGTCCGATTGAAGCCTTTGTATTCAACATCGGCGCCAACGTGCCCTGCAGCATCCTTGAAGAGACCGCGCGCAAATATTTCAAGATTTGGGAGATGGCCTGTTTTTCCGGTTTTCTCAATGCCCGGGAAGTAGCCAAACGCATGGCCTCGCGCCAGCGTGGAACGATTCTGTTCACCGGGGCCACGGCGGGACTGCGTGGGGCTTCAGGGTTCGCCGCCTTTGCAGGGGCCAAACATGGCATCCGCGCATTGGCTCAAAGCATGGCCCGTGAACTGGGCCCGATGAATATTCATGTGGCCCATGTGGTGGTGGACGGCGCCATCGACACCGACTTCATCCGCGATAACTTTCCGGAAAAATATGCAACCAAGGATGCGGACGGCATTCTCAATCCCGAACACATCGCCGACAACTATTGGTATCTGCACGCCCAACCCCGCGACGCCTGGACCTTCGAGCTGGACCTGCGTCCCTGGAGCGAACGCTGGTAAACCGCCCCCTCATAACAACAAGAGAGCAGATACCATGAGCAAATCCGTGGAGTTTTTCTTCGATCTCGGCAGTCCGACCACCTACCTGGCCTATACCCAACTACCGACGCTGTGCGCGCAAACCAACAGCCAGTTGATCTACCGTCCGATGCTGCTTGGCGGCGTCTTCAAGGCGACCGGCAATGCGTCACCGGTTACCGTGCCGGCCAAGGGGCCTTATCTATTCAAGGATTTGAATCGCTTCGCCAACCGCTACGGCGTTGACTTCAAGCTCAATCCGCACTTCCCGATCAATACGCTGTTACTGATGCGCGCCGTGACCGGCATGCAACTGCATCATCCCGAACGATTCGAGGCCTTCATCGATTGCCTGTTTCGCGCCCTGTGGGTGGACGGCCGCAATCTCAACGACCCGGCAACAGTCGCGCAGGTTTTGAACCAAGGCAATTTTGATCCCGATCGTGTGCTGGCCCTGACGAGCAACGAGCAGGTCAAGGAAGCACTCAAGATCACCACCGAAGAAGCGATTAAACGGGGCGTGTTCGGCGCCCCGAGCATGTTCGTCGGCGACGAGCTGTTCTTCGGCCAGGACCGACTGGACTTCGTCCGTGAAGCCCTGGGCTGATGCCTTAAGTCAGATCGCCAGCGTCCGCGTGTTCAGCCATTGCAGCGCGTCGCCCTCCAGCAACGGACTCAATCGACGCTGAACCTCGGCGTGGTAGGCGTTGAACCAGTCTTTTTCGTCCTGGGTCAGCAAGGACGGCTCCAAGCAGCGCGTGTCGATCGGGCACAGGGTCAGGGTTTCGAACTCGAGGAACTCGCCGAACTCGCTGCTCCCCGCCTCGCGGTTCAACACCAGGTTCTCGATGCGTACCCCCCAACGGCCCGGGCGATAAGTACCCGGTTCGATAGAGGTGATCATGCCCGCCTGCATCGCCGTTTGCGGCGCGGCGGCGGCCTGATAGGCAATCACCTGCGGGCCTTCATGAACGTTGAGAAAGTAACCGACGCCGTGGCCGGTGCCATGACCGTAATCCACCTGCTCGGCCCAGATCGGCGCGCGGGCGATGGCGTCCAGCAACGGCGACAGAATGCCCCGTGGGAATTTGGCGCGAGACAAGGCAATCACGCCCTTGAGCACGCGAGTGCAATCACGCTTCTGCTCCACGGTAGGCGTTCCGACCGGCACCATACGGGTGATGTCGGTGGTACCCCCGAGGTATTGGCCGCCAGAATCGATCAGCAGCAAGCCATCGCCCTCGATGACCGCGTGGGCTTGCTCCGTGGCGTGGTAATGGGGCATCGCGCCGTTGGCGTTGAACGCGGCGATGGTATTGAAGCTCAGGGAAACAAACTCCGGCCGACGAGTGCGAGCCGCGGTCAGGTGCTCATCGATGGTCAGCTCGGTGATGCGCTCGCGACCCCAGGCGCTTTCCAGCCAGGCAAAGAACTCGCAGAGCGCCGCGCCGTCCTGCTCCATGGCCCGACGAATGTGCTCGGCGTCGGCCAGGCTTTTGCGGGACTTGGCCAGCGTCGTGGGATTGAGTCCCTCGACCAGCTTCACGCCACTGTCCAGGTTATCCAGCAAACCGACCGTGACGCGCGCCGGATCGATTTGCAGGCTCGCGCCATTGGGCACTTCCCGCAATGCGGCAGCGGCCTCACTGTAATCACGCAAGGTCACGCCGTCCTGTTCAAGAACGGCACGCAGTGGTGCATCGACCTTATCCAGGGCCACGAACAGCGTTGCCTGTTGCTGGCTGATCAAGGCAAAGGAAACGAATACGGGGTTGAACGACACATCCGCGCCGCGCAGGTTGAACAGCCAGGCGATGTCATCCAGCGTGGCGATGAAATGCCAGTCGGCGCTGCGCTCCTTGAGGGTTTCGCGCAGCTTGGCGAGTTTCTCGACCCGGCTGACGGTCGCCTGCGGCGGCAGATGGGCATAAACCGGTTGGTTCGGCAGGCTTGGGCGGTCGCTCCAGACCTCCTTGAGCAGATCCATGTCGGTGCACAACCGCGCCCCGCGGGCCTCAAGCTTGTCGCTCAGGGTCCGGGCCGACGCCACAGCCATGACCGCGCCATCAACCGCCACCGTTGCGCCTTCAGGCGTCTGTTCGGCCAGCCAATCCAGCGGGCCAGCCTGACCGGGAATGAGTTTGACCAGTTCAATACCGCTACCTTCAAGCTCCTTGGTGGCCTGCTCCCAATAACGGCTGTCCGCCCAGACGCCCGCGAAGTCCGCCGTGACGATCAGTGTCCCAACCGAGCCATGAAACCCCGACAGCCATTGCCGTCCTTGCCAATAGCCCGGCAGATATTCCGACAGATGCGGGTCGGCCGATGGCACCAGCAATGCGTGAATGCCTTCGCGATTCATCAATTGCCGGATTCGGGCCAGGCGCTGGGGAACCAGTCCATGGGTCAAAGGCTCGGTACTCATCATTTCTCCTGATCGTAAATAGTGTTGTTCGCTTGCACCAAGGGCTCTGGATATCAACCACAGCGACTGATCAGCGAGCTTAACAGGCATCCGCCCCAAGCTCAGCCCTCAGCCGATGCTTTCGAGCAGCAACGGATACAACGAGGCGACCAACAACAGCGCCATCCCCCAGTTGAACAGGCGCAGCCAGCGACGATCACGCAAAAGATTGCGCAACAGGCTGCCGCACACCACCCACAGGCTTACGCTCGGCAGGTTGATCAAGGCAAACACCGCGGCGATAACCACCACATTGAAGAAATAACCTTGAAGCGGCGTGTAGGTGCTGATGGCGCCGATGGCCATGATCCAGGCCTTGGGATTGACCCACTGAAACGCCGCCGCCCCCCAATAGCTGATGGGCGTGCTGTCCCCTGGCCGGTTTTCAGAGACCGGCCCGGAGTGGGCGATTTTCCACGCCAGGTACAACAGGTAGGTCGCACCTACGTAGCGCAGTACGGTGTAGAGCAGAGGGTAGGTCTGGAACACCGCGCCCAGACCAAGACCCACCGCCAGCACCAAGGAAAAAAAGCCGCAGGTGATGCCCAGCATGTGAGGAATCGTGCGGTTGAAACCGAAGTTGACGCCCGAGGCCAGCAACATGGTGTTGTTGGGTCCGGGGGTGATCGAAGTCACCAGGGCAAACAGGGCGAAGCCCAGCAACAGGTCTAGCGAAAGAGTCATGGCAGGCGTATCCATTGGGACGGTCAGTCAAGTCATGACCCTACCCCACGTCCTGAGCCAAACCCATGGACAGTTAGGCAAAACTTCGAGCGGTACAGTCTCTCAGCTCGGCCGCCCCGGCAGCTTGATGGCTCGCTCGGCGCTCATTTGCCCCTGGTCGTCGAAACCCACGTTTTTCTGCGAAGGACCGAGCAACTCGGCTTTTTTCGCGTGATATTCCTCGAACGACAGCCCCCGGCGATTCAAGGCTTCAAGGGCCAGTTCACGGGTTTCTTCGGCGGTGTAGGGGCGCAACTCCGGCGACGAAGAGGCGCAGCCGCTCAACACAGTGGCCGTTAACAGCAGCAAAACAGCAAAAGTCCGATTCATGGCAAGTATCCAATGTTCTGAAGTGGGGCGATGAACAAAGGCTACCCGCCGGCTCTGCGCGGCAGAAATCACCCCTTTTGATAGTGGGTATCGCTGACGCGGATCGTCCGTTGCACTTAACCGACCAACCGGCAATGCAGCGCGTTGTCGGCACTGCGTTCGATGTTGCGCAACACCTGGAACGAGCCGAATGTCACGGCCTTAGCCCTATGGGCCTGGATCAGCCGCCAGAAATCCTGCTCACCGCGCTCGAAACTCTGAAACGCCGCTTCGCCCGCCTCGCGGTTTTGCCAATGCAAATAGTTGAGAACCCGTCGTCCGTCCTCGCTGACCTGGATACTGGCACTCAGAAATCCCGTATGCCCCTGGGCCAGGCGCTCGGTCTGTTCTGACAGGGCCGTCACCAGCGCCTGTTGCCATTGAGGTTCGATGTCGAACTCCATCAACTGGGTAAAACTCTGATTGTTCCTTGGTGATTGCATGGAAGGTCCTCGCTGTACGTAGGGCGGATCTTGCGGTCCGATGGCGTGCAGGGTAAAACCTCTAGTTAACTCAAGGTCAAGCAAAGAATGCAGGCGATGACACAGATAAACGCCCACAAAGAACTCACCGTCGGCCAAGTGGCCGCCCGCAGCGGCGTGGCCGTGACTGCCCTGCACTTCTATGAATCCAAGGGACTGATCAAAAGTAATCGCAACCAGGGCAACCAACGCCGCTATCCACGAGAAGTGTTGCGGCGCGTGGCGCTGATCAAGGTCGCCCAAGGCCTGGGCATTCCGTTGGCCGAAATCGGCAACGCCTTGAAAACCTTGCCGGACGACCGTGCCCCAACGGCGAACGACTGGAAGATCCTCTCAGCCCAGTGGAGCCGCGAGCTGGATCAGCGCATCAACCACTTGATGGCGCTGCGCGATCGACTCAACGGCTGCATCGGTTGCGGTTGCCTGTCGATGGAAGGTTGCCCGCTGCGCAATCAGGGCGATGTGTTGGGCAAGCGCGGGCCGGGAGCGCATCTGCTGGCCCCGCCGTGAAACGCTCGTCGGGTCATGCGCCGCATCCAAGTCACTGTCCTATAGTGGATGGGCGCAAATCGGCCAAGGCCTCTGCGCCTCCCCATCACAAAAAGGAGAATCGTCATGGGTGTCAAAGCCATTCCTGAAGGTTTCCACAGCATCACGCCCTACCTGGGCATCCAAAAAGCCGCCGAAGCCATCGAGTTCTACAAAAAAGCCTTCAATGCCACCGAGGTCATGCGCCTGGACATGCCGAACGGGGACGTCGGTCATGCCGAGCTGCGGATTGGCGATTGCCCGATCATGCTCGGCACGCCTTGTGATCAAGGGCCGTTGCGTAACCCCGAGCAATCGGTGCCGGTAGGACTGCATCTCTATGTCGAAGATGTGGACAATGCGTTCGCCCAAGCGATTGCCGCTGGTGGCACGGTGATTTCCGAGGTCAAGGATCAATTCTATGGTGATCGCAGCGGCACCTTGAAAGACCCCTTTGGGCATGTGTGGTTTCTGGCTACGCACAAGGAGGATCTGACTCAGGAACAGATTGAACAGCGGGCCAGGGAGATGTTTCAACAGCAGGGCTGACGGCTCACCTGCTCTTGTGGCCAGGGGATCTACCCCCCTGGCCAGAGTTTTTTGCGTGTTTCGCCTATTCGGCTGGCTTCAGAATGGGTGGAAATAGCTGCGATCAGTAAACGCGAAACATTTTCTTTCATCTTTCGCTTCGGGATTTCCGTTGCTCGTTCGTCTTAATTAGATGCAGCAGGCCGCGTCGGCAAAAGCCACGGCCGGTTTTTTCAGGGTTCAAGGGATTACGAAGCCCGTAATACCGAGCCTTTCATCGAATCAAGACGTTCAAACCATGTCGAAGAAATCCCGCTCCAAACTCTGGTTCCTGGTTCATAGCTGGCTGGCACTGCCCATCTGGTTTTTCGTCCTCATCGTTTGCGTCACCGGCACGCTGGCGGTGGTCAGCCAGGAAATCGTCTGGCTGGTCAATCCTGAGATGCGCGCCAGCAAACCCTCGGACGACGCAGCGCTGCTCAGCTACGACCAAGTCGTCGCCGCCATCAAGCAAGCCCAGCCGCAAACCCAGGTGCAGAGCATCGTTCGCCCGGATGAGTCGCATTTTGCCCTGGAGGTCGGCGTGACCTACCCCGACGGGCGCCCCGACAAGATCTACGTCAACCCATACAGCGGCATCATCCAGGGCTCGGCGCCGACGTTCAATTTCAAAGGCTTTACCCGTGCCTTGCATGGCTGGTGGCTGGTGCCGTTCACCAATGGTTACAGCTGGGGATGGTACCTGGTGTCACTCCTCGGCCTGCCGCTGCTGGCATCCCTGGTGACCGGGCTGGTGGTCTACAAGCGTTTCTGGAAGGGGTTTTTCCGTCCGACCCTGCGGATCCGCCACGGCGCACGCATTTTCTGGGGCGATTTCCACAGGCTCAGCGGCATCTGGTCGATCTGGTTCATCGCGGTCATTTCCATTACCGGCACCTGGTTCCTGATCGAGGCGTTGCTGTCGGACAACCAGATTTCCATTTCCAGCGCACCGGTCATTCCGGTGGTATCACGTGAAAGTGTCCCGCTGTCAGCCGACGGTACCGCGCCACCACAACTGAACCTGGACCGCGCGATTGAAATCGCCCGCCAGCAAATCCCTGGCCTGGAAACGAGTTTTGTCAGCCTCCCCGGCAACGCTTATAGCCATTTGGAAATCGGTGGACGCGGTTGGTATCCGTTGATGTTCCAGACCGCCACCATCAATCCCTATAACGGTGAGATCGCCGCTTCGCGATTGTTGTCGGACCGCACGGCGCTGGAGTTCGTCACCGAATCCATGCGTCCGTTGCACACCGGGGACTTCGGCGGCATCTGGATCAAGCTTATCTGGTTCTTCTTCGGTCTGGTCCTGAGCATGATGGTGCTCAGCGGACTGCTGATCTGGACCAAGCGCACCGCCTTGGCCACCGCAAACGCCTTCAAGCGCAACCAAAAACCCTCACGGGAGGCGCGGACTTCGTCGCTCTTGCAGCCGTCCATTCATCGTGAATCACCGGAGGGCAACCTGTGAGCTCATCCACCACCGCCACGCCCCCGTCACGCCTGAGTCTGTTCTGGCACAAATGGCGATTCCACATCAACGTGCTGTTGTTGCTGATTCCTCTGGGTTTCATGCCCAAGTATTTTTCCGAGGCCGCGTTGTTCCGCGGCGATGCCGGGCTGGGTGAACGGGAAGTCGGCGAAGTCCAGGTCGGACCGTGGAGCCTGCGCCTGGCCGAATTTCGCGACGAAGCCCCTCGCCTCAACGGCCCGGTCGGGCACATGAAGCATTTCAACGCCGCGCTGTGCCAAAGCTGCATCAGCCAGGTCAAGGCCACTTATCTACGCATCGGCAAACCTCGCAGCCTGCGGGCCGCCGGGGTGATTTTCTTCGGCTCGCCCTATCGCATGGGCGCCTTGTTGCCGGTGCCGCAAAAGACTCGGCCTGACGCCGAACTGTGGATCACCCTAGAAGGCTGGGACGGTTCGATGCACCAGGCCTCCATTCCCCTGAGCCAGGCCTCCCCGGCCACTGTTGCCTGGCTGAAGTCTCAAGGAAACCGACCATGACCCTGCGCACTTACCTCAACGGCCTGGCGCTGCTGCTCTGCGCAGGTGCCAGCAGCAACGCCCTGGCCCATAACCCGATGTGTGAATGCAAGGCCATCGACGCTGAGCAGATCCAGTGCACCGGGGGTTTTTCCGACGGCAGTGGCGCGCCCGGCGTGACCCTGGATGTGATCGGCTACGACGAAACCATCCTGGTGCCGGGCAAGCTTGGCGCCGATTCCACGCTGACGTTCAAGAAGCCCAACGCCGAGTTCTACGTACTCTTCGACGCCGGCCCCGGCCACGTGGTGGAAATCGACCAAGCCGATATCGAGGCCCCATGAGCAATCCCACCACCCAAGTGATCCGCCCCGCCGGCGCCGGCCATGAAACCCTGTATGTGTTGCTGCTGTGCCTGATCATCATTCTGGTGGCCGGGTCGGTAGTGGCCTGGCACGGTGAAACCCAGGACGTCAGCGATGTGCCTGCCCATCAAGTTGACGCCCGCCGCGATCTCAGCGCTGCCGAGCAAGGCATCTATGCCGACCTGCGGGTGACCCTGGATGAGATCCGTCTGCTACGCGAAGACCAACAGTCCCTGCCCACCCCGCAAATCCTGGCCGAAGAGGGCTTTGCCCCGTTCGCTCAGGACGCCAGCTCCGTCAGCCGAGGCGGACATGTCTGGCGGCAGGTTGAGAACCGGGCCTACTTCGGCGCCAGTGCAAATCCATCCGTCGCCGGTTCATTTCTGATGCGCATCGGCGAAGCACCCGACGCCGCCCCGGACATCTGGCTCAATCGCGGCAACAGCGTCGCCGTCTCCAGCGATCTGGACGATAGCGCTTTGTCCGCCGCCGGCTGGAAACAGATCGTCGCGCAGTTCGACGCCGGCGTAACCCGCCAGCACCGGCACTGACCCCACGCCCTCATTCGAGAGAAGACCGTTTGCCCATGTCTATTGCATTTCAACGCCGCCCTTTGCTGGGCCTGCTGCTGATCGGCCTGCTCGCCTGTCTGTTCACCCCACTGGCCAGCGCCGAAGCGGCCAAGCGCCTGCGTATCGGCATCACCCTGCATCCTTATTACAGCTACGTGGCCAACATCGTCGGCGACAAGGCCGAAGTGGTGCCGCTGATCCCGGCCGGCTTCAACCCGCATGCCTATGAGCCTCGTGCCGAGGACATCAAGCGCATCAGTGGTCTCGATGTGATCGTGCTCAACGGCGTGGGCCATGACGACTTCGCCGACCGGATGATCGCCGCCAGCGAAACCCCGAACGTGAAGGTGATCGAAGCCAACGAAAATGTACCGTTGCTCGCCGCCACCGGTATCGCCGCCCGGGGCGCCGGCAAGGTCGTGAACCCGCATACCTTCCTGTCCATCAGCGCCTCCATTGCCCAGGTCAATAACATCGCCCGGGAACTGGGCAAGCTTGATCCGGACAACGCCCGCGCCTACACCCAGAACGCCCGCGCCTATGGCAAGCGCCTGCGGCAAATGCGGGCCGCGGCCCTGGCAAAGCTGACCCAGGCCCCCAATGCCGAGTTGCGGGTCGCCACGGTCCACGCCGCCTACGATTACCTGCTGCGCGAGTTCGGCCTGGAGGTCACCGCCGTGGTCGAGCCGGCCCATGGCATCGAGCCAAGCCCGAGCCAGCTGAAAAAAACCATCGACCAACTGCGTGAGCTGGACGTGAAAGTGATCTTCTCGGAGATGGACTTTCCGTCCACCTACGTCGACACCATCCAGCGGGAGTCGGGGGTAAAACTGTACCCGCTCTCGCACATTTCCTACGGCGACTACAGCGCTGAGAAGTACGAAAAGGAAATGACCGGCAACCTCGACACCGTGGTCCGGGCCATTCAGGAGTCCGGCGCATGACTGTCCAGGAAACGCTCACCTTGCAACACGTCGGTCCCTTGATCGAGTTCGGCGATGTCAGCCTGAACCTGGGCCGCACCATAATTCTCGACGCTGTAGCCTTCCAGGTGCAGCCCGGTAGCATTCATGCGCTGGTGGGCCCGAACGGTGGGGGCAAAAGTTCGCTGATCAAGACCTTGCTGGGGCAGATGCCCCACCAGGGACGTTTGAGCCTGCAATGGCCGGGTGAGCCCGGTGTCATCGGTTATGTGCCCCAGGCCCTGGAATTCGACCGCGGCCTGCCTATGACCGTGGATGATTTCATGGCAGCGATGTGCCAACGCCGGCCGGCCTTTCTCGGCCTGAGCAAGCACTACGTCGGCGCCATCGGCCAGGCCCTGGAACGGGTCGGCATGCAGGACAAGCGCAAGCGGCGCATGGGCGCACTGTCCGGCGGTGAACGCCAGCGGGTGTTGCTGGCCCAGGGGCTGATTCCTGCACCGCAACTGCTGGTGCTGGATGAACCGATGTCTGCGCTGGACGAGGCCGGTATCCAGGTGTTTGAACAACTGCTGCGAGACTGGCGCCAGGCCGGCATTACGGTGCTGTGGATCGAACACGACCTGGAAGCCGTCGGGCGCCTGGCTGACCGCGTCACCGGGCTGAACCGCCGCGTGCTGTTCGATGGCCCGCCGCGCCAGACCCTGACGCCGGAGCGTCTGCTGACGCTGTTCTCCACTCACCCACGCACAAACGGGAGCGCCGCCTGATGAGTTACGAAGCCTTTCGTTTGATGGTCCAGGGTTGGGCCTCGTCCGGTTATCTGCCCGAGGCGCTGGCCTACGGTTTTGTGGTCAATGCGTTGCTCGCCGGGCTGTTGATCGGTCCAGTCCTGGGGGGCCTCGGCACCCTGGTGGTGGTCAAGCGCTTTGCGTTTTTCTCCGAAGCGGTGGGCCACGCGGCGCTGACCGGGGTGGCGGTGGGCATCCTGCTCGGCGAACCCTACACCGGGCCTTACGGCAGCCTGTTCGGCTATTGCCTGCTGTTCGGCATCCTGCTCAATTACCTGCGCAACCGCACCGGCCTGGCACCGGACACGCTGATCGGCGTGTTCCTCTCGGTGTCCCTGGCCCTGGGCGCCAGCCTGCTGCTGATCCTGGCGGGCAAGATCAACGTACACATCCTGGAGAACGTGCTGTTCGGCTCGGTACTGACGGTCAATGGCAATGACCTGCTGGTGCTGGCGGTGGTTGGCTCACTGGTGATGGCGCTGGCGTTGCCGCTGTACAACCGCATCATGCTCGCCAGTTTCAACCCGCAACTGGCAGCGGTGCGCGGGGTGGCGGTCAAGACCCTGGATTACCTGTTCGTGGTGTTGGTCACGCTGATCACCGTGGCGGCGGTAAAAGTCATCGGAGCGATTCTGGTGGGAGCCTTGCTGGTGATTCCGGCAGCGGCGGCGCGCCTGCTAAGCCAGTCGTTGAAGGGTTTTTTCTGGTGCTCCGTCCTGATCGCAACCGTCAGCACCCTGTGCGGGATTCTCGCGCCGATTGTCTTCGACCTGCCGATCCCATCCGGAGCCGCGATCATTCTGGTGGCCGGCATCGCATTCGCCCTGGCCGCCATTGCCCGGGGTGTTGTCCCCAGCCTCAAAGGGAATCTTGGATAAATGGTTTTTTCATTGCGACAACTGGCATTGGCCGTGGCCCTGTGCGGTCTGGTAAGCAGCCCTTCTTTCGCCGCCGAAGGCACTCCGGTGCGCCTGCTGGCTTCGTTGCCGGTCACCTATGGGCTGGGCGAGGCGTTGCTCAAGGGCACCGATGTCAGCCTGGAGCGCGCCGCACCGGCCAATCTTCCCGGTACGCGCCAGAATGCCTACTTCAGCGGCCGTGGCGCGCCAGCCCTGAGTAAACTGGCCCGCGATGCCGACGCCGTGATCGGCCTGCGCTCGTTGTGGCCGGATGATCCGCTGTACCCCATGGCCCGACGCAGCAACATCCGCATCGTCGAAGTCGATGCCGCCCGCCCGGTGGACGGCGCCCTGCCGGGCATTGCCGTGCAATCGGGATCGGCCGATGGCCTGGCGAGCCAACCGTGGATGGCCAGCCATAACCTGGGACGGATGGCCGATGTCATCGCCGCCGACCTGGTGCGTCTGGCTCCGACGGCCAAACCGAAGATCGACGCCAACCTGGCGGCGCTCAAGCAACGCCTGCTCAAGCTCAGTGCCGACAGTGAAAAGCGTCTGGCCAGTGCCGACAACCTGAGCGTGGTCAGCCTGAGCGAGCATTTCGGCTACTTGATCAGTGGCTTGAATCTGGACGGGATCAACACCGATGCCCGGCCTGACGCCGACTGGACACCTGAAGCCCTCAAACAGTTGACCGCGATGCTGAAAGACAACGATGTGGCCTTGGTGCTGCATCATCGCCAACCGTCAGAGGCGCTGAACACCGCCATTACCGAGGGGGGCAGCCAATTGCTGGTGCTCAGCACCGACGCCGACGACCCCGTGGCGGAGCTGGAGAGCAATGTGGGACTGGTGGTCGCGGCGCTGGCGGGTAGTTAATCGTAGGAATGCGGTTAACTGTGGGACCGGGCTTGCTCGCGAAGGCGGCGGCACATTCAACATCACTGCAAGCTGATCCACCACTATCGCGAGCAGGCTCGCTCCCACAAGGGATTTGCAGCGGACCCAGAATTCAAATCCATCACAGATTTGTGGGAGCCGAGCTTGCTCGCGATTGCGGTGGATCAGCTGTATAAATGTTGAATGTCTGACCGCTTTCGCGAGCAAGCCCGCTCCCACAGGTTTTATGTCAGCTCAGGACATCCCCGGGTACCCGTACAAAGCCTTCCATCAAGACCCGCGCGCTGCGGCTCATGATTGCCTTTTTCACGGTCCATTCGCCATTGACCTGGCTGGCCTCGGCGCCGACGCGCAAGGTGCCGGAGGGATGGCCGAAGCGCACAGCGTTGCGGTCGATGCCGCCGGCCGCCAGGTTCACCAACGTGCCACTGATCGCCGCCGCCGTGCCGATGGCGACCGCCGCGGTGCCCATCATCGCGTGGTGCAGTTTGCCCATGGACAGTGCTCGCACCAGCAAATCGACGTCTTGCGCCGTCACCGCCTTGCCGCTGGACGAGATGTAGTCCGCCGGCGGTGCGACAAACGCCACTTTGGGTGTGTGCTGGCGCTGGGCGGCTTCGTCCAGGTGCTGAATCAGGCCCATGCGCAAGGCGCCGTGGGCGCGGATGGTTTCGAACATCGCCAGGGCCTTGGGATCGCCATTGATGGCGTTCTGCAGTTCAGTGCCGGTGTAACCGACGTCCCGGGCATTGATGAAGATCGTCGGGATGCCGGCGTTGATCAGGGTCGCCTTGAAGGTACCAACACCAGGCACCTCAAGGTCGTCCACCAGGTTGCCGGTGGGGAACATCGAGCCACCACCGCCCTCTTCCTCGGCCGCCGGGTCCATGAATTCCAGTTGCACTTCAGCCGCGGGAAAGGTCACGCCGTCGAGCTCGAAGTCACCGGTTTCCTGCACCGCACCGTTGGTGATCGGCACATGGGCGATGATGGTCTTGCCGATGTTGGCCTGCCAGATCCGCACTACCGCCACGCCGTTTTGCGGGATACGGCCGGCTTCCACCAGACCGCTGCTGATGGCAAACGAACCGACCGCCGCCGACAGGTTGCCGCAATTGCCGCTCCAGTCCACGAACGGCTTGTCGATGGACACCTGACCGAACAGGTAATCGACGTCGTGGTCCGCCCGAGTGCTCTTGGACAGGATCACGGTTTTGCTGGTGCTGGACGTCGCACCGCCCATGCCGTCGATCTGCTTCTCGTACGGATCGGGACTGCCGATCACCCGCAGCAACAGCGCATCCCGGGCCGGGCCGGGAACGCGGGCCGCTTGCGGCAGGTCTTGCAGACTGAAAAACACGCCTTTGCTGGTGCCGCCACGCATATAAGTGGCCGGGATTCTGATTTGCGGTGCGTGAGCCATGATGCTCCTTAAGCGGACACCCGTTGGTGTGCGCAGCAGTGATTTTTAAACGGCAACCGCCGATTCGAGGAAATCCTGGGCGAAGCGTTGCAATACGCCGCCGGCTTCGTAGATCGACACTTCCTCAGCGGTATCGAGACGGCAGGTCACCGGGACCTCAACGCGCTCGCCGTTCTTGCGAGTGATGACCAGGGTCAGCGTCGCACGCGGGGTGCGCTCGCCGACCACGTCATAGACCTCGCTGCCGTCGATGCCCAGGGTCTTGCGATCTGTGCCCGGCTGGAACTCCAGCGGCAACACCCCCATCCCCACCAGATTGGTGCGGTGGATACGTTCGAAACCTTCCGCGGCAATCGCCTCGACACCGGCCAGACGCACGCCCTTGGCCGCCCAGTCCCGGGACGAACCCTGGCCATAGTCGGCACCGGCGATGATGATCAGCGGCTGCTTGCGCTCCATGTAGGTTTCGATGGCTTCCCACATGCGCATGACCTTGCCTTCCGGCTCGACCCGGGCCAGGGAGCCCTGCTTGACCTTGCCGTTTTCCTGGACCATCTCATTGAACAGTTTCGGGTTGGCGAAGGTCGCGCGCTGGGCGGTCAGGTGGTCGCCACGGTGGGTTGCGTAGGAGTTGAAGTCCTCCTCCGGCAGGCCCATTTTCGCCAGGTATTCGCCGGCGGCGCTGTCGAGCATGATGGCGTTGGACGGCGACAGGTGATCGGTGGTGATGTTGTCCGGCAGCACCGCCAGCGGGCGCATGCCCTTGAGCGGCCGCGCACCGGCCAATGCCCCTTCCCAGTACGGTGGGCGACGGATGTAGGTGCTCTGTGGACGCCAGTCATACAGCGGCGTGACTTTCGGCCCGGTGTCTTCCTGGATGGCGAACATCGGGATGTACACCTGGCGGAACTGCTCCGGCTTCACCGAGGCCTTGACCACCGCATCGATTTCTTCGTCGCTCGGCCAGATGTCCTTGAGGCGAATCTCGTGACCGTCCACCACGCCCAGCACATCCTTCTCGATGTCGAAGCGGATGGTCCCGGCGATGGCATACGCGACCACCAGCGGCGGCGACGCGAGAAACGCCTGTTTGGCGTACGGATGGATGCGCCCATCGAAGTTGCGGTTGCCCGACAGCACGGCGGTGGCGTACAGGTCGCGGTCGATGATTTCCTGTTGGATCACCGGGTCCAGTGCACCGGACATGCCGTTGCAGGTGGTACAGGCGAACGCCACCACGCCGAAACCCAGCTTCTCAAGTTCGGAGGTCAGGCCGGCTTCATCCAGGTACAGCGCCACGGTTTTCGAACCGGGCGCCAGGGACGACTTGACCCACGGCTTGCGGGCCAGGCCCAGGCGATTGGCGTTGCGTGCCAGCAGGCCGGCAGCGATCACGTTGCGCGGGTTGCTGGTGTTGGTGCAACTGGTGATGGCAGCGATGATCACGGCGCCGTCGGGCATTTGCCCGGGCACATCGTCCCACTGACCGGAGATACCTTTGGCGGCCAGATCCGAAACCGCGACGCGGGCGTGGGGGTTGCTGGGACCCGCCATGTTGCGCACCACCGACGACAGATCGAACGTCAGGCCACGCTCGTATTGCGCGCCCTTGAGCGTGTCGGCCCACAGGCCAGTCTGTTTGGCGTAGGTCTCGACCAGTTGCACCTGCGCGTCGCGGCCAGTGAGTTTCAGGTAATCGATGGTCTGTTGGTCGATGTAGAACATCGCCGCCGTAGCGCCGTATTCCGGGGCCATGTTGGAAATGGTCGCACGGTCGCCCAGGGTCAGCGCTTGGGCGCCCTCACCGAAAAACTCCAGCCAGGCACCGACGACTTTTTGCTTGCGCAAAAATTCGGTCAGTGCCAGCACCATGTCGGTGGCGGTGATGCCCGGTTGCAGCTTGCCGGTCAGCTCAACGCCAATGATTTCCGGCAGGCGCATCCACGAGGCGCGACCGAGCATGACGCTTTCGGCTTCCAGGCCGCCGACGCCGATGGCGATCACGCCCAAGGCATCGACGTGAGGGGTGTGGCTGTCAGTGCCCACGCAGGTATCGGGGAACGCCACGCCGTCACGCTGCTGAATCACCGGCGACATTTTTTCCAGGTTGATCTGGTGCATGATCCCGTTACCCGGCGGAATCACGTCGACGTTCTTGAAGGCTTTCTTGGTCCAGTTGATGAAGTGAAAGCGGTCTTCGTTACGCCGGTCTTCGATGGCGCGGTTCTTGGCGAACGCCTGAGGGTCGGACCCGCCGCTTTCCACCGCCAGGGAGTGGTCGACGATCAGTTGGGTCGGCACCACCGGATTGACCTGCGCCGGGTCGCCACCCTGCAGGGCAATGGCGTCGCGCAAACCGGCCAGGTCCACCAGGGCGGTCTGGCCGAGGATGTCATGGCACACCACCCGGGCCGGAAACCACGGGAAATCCAGATCGCGCTTGCGCTCGATCAGTTGCGTCAGCGATTCGCCCAGCGTGGCCGGGTCGCAGCGACGCACTAGGTTTTCCGCCAGTACGCGGGAGGTGTATGGCAGGCCATCGTAAGCGCCCGGCCGGATGGCATCCACGGCCTCACGAACGTCGAAATAATCCAGCGAAGTGCCGGGCAGCGGTTTGCGAAATTCTGTGTTCATCGTCAGCACTCGGGTCACGGTGGTTTCAGAAGGGGCTGGCGCAGCTATTGAAGTGAACCTATTCCCCTGTGGGAGCGAGCCTGCTCGCGATGACTGAGTCACAGCCGACATCGATGTCGTCTGGCCCACCGCTATCGCGAGCAGGCTCGC
>NZ_JABWQV010000087.1 GCF_014268615.1 Pseudomonas tehranensis
CATTCGCGAGCAAGCCCGCTCCCACAGGTTTGCGGGGTATTCATGGGCTGAATGCAAGACAACCTTAAATACCGAGCTATCCTTGTGCCAGCCCATACTCGAACAAGAGGCCGCGCACATGAGTCTTTCCTCATTCAAGATCGCCCACAAACTGATCACCGGTGCCGCTGCCATTGAGCAACTGGCGGCCGAGCTGACGCGGCTGGATGTCGACAACCCATTGATCGTCACCGACGCTGCGCTGGTCAAGTCCGGCACCGTGGAGCTGGCGTTGCAGCATTTGGGTGGGCGCGACTACGAGGTTTTCGACCGGGTCATGCCCGATCCGGAAATAGCCATCGTCGAAGATTGCATGCAGGCCTACCGCGACGGCGGCCATGATGGCTTGATCGGCCTGGGCGGCGGCAGTGCCATCGACATCGCCAAATGCGTGGGGGTCTACGCCGGTTACCACGGCGAGCTGCAGGATATGTTCGGAGTCGATCAGGTCCCGCGCAAAGGCGCGCCCATGATCGCCATCCCCACCACGGCCGGGACCGGCTCGGAAGTCACTAACGTGGCCATCCTCTCCGACAAGGCCGCGCAGCTTAAGAAAGGTATCGTCAGCGATTATCTGCTGCCGGACGTAGCGCTGGTCAGCCCGCAGATGACCCTCACCTGCCCCCGGAGCGTGACCGCCGCCAGTGGCGTCGATGCGCTGGTGCATGCCATCGAGTCCTACCTGTCGCTCAATGCCTCGCCGATCACCGATGCCTTGGCTATCGGCGCAATAAAACTGATCACCCGCGCCTTGCCCAAGGCCTACGCCAACCCCGCTCATTTGCAAGCTCGCGAAGACATGGCCACGGCAAGCCTGATGGCTGGCATGGCGTTTGGCAATGCCGGGGTCGGGGCGGTGCATGCGCTGGCGTATCCGCTGGGCGGGCGTTTTCACGTGTCCCATGGTGTGGCTAACGCCTTGTTGCTGCCGTATGTCATGGCATGGAACAAGATGGCTTGCGTCGAGCGCATGCGCGACATTGCCGAAGCCATGGGCATTAAGACCGCGCATCTGAGCGACCTTGAAGCCGCTGACGAAGCCGTGGAGGCCATGGTTGCGCTGTGTGCTGCCGTGGAAATCCCCCAGGGCCTGAGCAGCCTGGGGGTGACGGACGAGGTGATCCCGTCCATGGCGGTGGAGGCGGCCGGAATAGAGCGACTGATGCGCAACAATCCACGCAAACTGAGCGCCAGCGATATCGAGAAGATCTACCGCGCGGCGTATTGATCGTCTGCCACGGTGGGCGCGCCAAATCTTGAGGTATACAATGCGCGCCATCGTGATTTCGCTCAAAACAGGTGCGTCATGCAGCCCTTCGCTATTGCTCCGTCGATTCTCTCCGCCGACTTTGCCCGCCTGGGCGAGGAAGTGGACAACGTTCTGGCCGCCGGCGCCGACATCGTGCACTTCGATGTCATGGACAACCATTACGTACCCAACCTGACCATCGGCCCGATGGTCTGCGCAGCGCTGCGCAAGTACGGCGTCACGGCGCCGATCGACGCGCACCTGATGGTCAGCCCGGTGGATCGCATCGTCGGCGACTTCATCGAGGCCGGCGCCACCTACATCACCTTCCACCCCGAAGCCACCCAGCACATCGACCGCTCCCTGCAGTTGATCCGCGAAGGCGGATGCAAGGCCGGCCTGGTGTTCAACCCGGCGACGCCCTTGGACGTGCTCAAGTACGTGATGGACAAGGTCGACATGATCCTGCTGATGAGCGTCAACCCCGGCTTCGGCGGGCAGAAGTTCATTCCTGGCACGCTCGACAAGCTGCGCGAAGCCCGCGCGCTGATTAAGGCATCGGGCCGTGATATCCGCCTGGAGATCGACGGTGGTGTGAACGTCAACAACATCCGCGAAATCGCCGAGGCCGGTGCCGACACCTTTGTCGCAGGCTCGGCCATTTTCAATGCGCCGGACTACAAAGAGGTCATTGAAAAAATGCGCGCCGAACTGGCTCTGGCCCGCCCATGAGCGGGTTCGAGCAGCTGTTTCCCGGCAGTTTGCCGCGTCTGGTGATGTTCGACCTCGACGGCACTCTGGTCGACTCGGTGCCGGACCTGGCGGCGGCCGTGGACAACATGCTGCTCAAGCTCGGTCGTCCGTCCGCCGGAATTGACGCCGTGCGCCAATGGGTCGGCAACGGCGCGCCCATGCTGGTGCGGCGGGCCTTGGCCAACCACATCGATGCCCAGGGCGTCGATGACGCCGAGGCCGAGCGGGCGCTGGAGTTGTTCAACGAAGCCTATGAAGGCAATCACGAACTGACCGTTGTCTACCCCGGTGTGCGTTCCACCCTCAAGTGGCTGCACAAGCAAGGTGTGGAGATGGCCCTGATCACCAACAAGCCGGAGCGCTTTGTCGCGCCCCTGCTGGATCAGATGAAAATCGGTCGTTATTTTCGCTGGATCATCGGTGGCGATACCCTGCCACAGAAAAAACCTGACCCGGCCGCGCTGTTTTTCGTGATGAAAATGGCCAACATCCCGGCCTCTCAATCGCTGTTCGTCGGCGACTCGCGCAGCGATGTGTTGGCGGCGAAAGCAGCCGGGGTCAAATGTGTGGCGCTGAGCTACGGCTACAACCATGGCCGGCCGATCGCCGAAGAGTTTCCCACGCTGGTGATCGACGATTTGCGTCTGTTAATTCCCGGTTGCCTGGACCCGGCCGCTGAGATAACGTTGCCCGACGCTGTTCAATCCTCTTCTGGAAACGCCATCGTGGTGGTCACTCGCAAACTCTGGATGAAAGTCATGAAGGCCCTGGCCCGCTGGCGTTGGCGCGCCTGACCTGATCCTGGCCGGTTATCCGGCGCGTTTGCATACCTGACTGTCAGCTCCTCCTGCCACGAGGCACACCATGATCCGCGAAGAATTCCTGCGTCTAGCCGCTGCCGGCTACAACCGTATCCCGCTTGCCTGCGAAACCCTGGCCGACTTCGACACACCGCTGTCGATCTACCTCAAGCTGGCCGATGAGCCCAACTCCTACCTGCTCGAATCGGTGCAGGGCGGTGAGAAGTGGGGGCGTTATTCCATCATCGGCCTGCCGTGCCGCACGGTGCTGCGGGTCCATGACCATCGTGTCAGCGTGACCCATGACGGCGTCGAGATCGAAAGCCTGGAGGTCGAAGACCCGCTGGCCTTCGTTGAAGCCTTCAAGGCCCGCTACAACGTGCCCACCATCCCCGGGCTGCCGCGATTCAACGGTGGTCTGGTGGGTTATTTCGGCTATGACTGCGTACGCTACGTGGAAAAGCGTCTGGGCACCTGCCCGAACCCGGACCCGCTGGGCGTGCCGGACATTCTGCTGATGGTCTCTGATGCAGTGGTCGTCTTCGATAACCTCGCTGGCAAGATGCACGCCATTGTCCTGGCCGATCCGTCCCGGGAAGACGCCTACGAGCAAGGTCAGAAAAGTCTTCAGGCGCTGCTGGAAAAACTCCGGCAGCCGATCACGCCGCGTCCTGGCCTGGATTTCAGTAAACAGTCGGCGGCCGACCCGGTGTTCCGTTCCAGCTTCACGCAGGACGATTACGAAAGGGCCGTCGATACCATCAAGGAATACATCCTGGCCGGCGACTGTATGCAAGTGGTGCCGTCGCAACGCATGTCCATTGACTTCAAGGCCGCACCGATCGATTTGTATCGGGCGCTGCGCTGTTTCAATCCGACGCCTTACATGTACTTCTTCAACTTCGGTGACTTCCACGTTGTGGGCAGTTCACCCGAAGTGCTGGTACGGGTCGAAGACAACCTGATCACTGTGCGACCTATCGCTGGCACTCGTCCCCGTGGCGCCACGGAGGAAGCCGACCGGGCGCTGGAAGAGGACCTGCTGTCGGATGACAAGGAAATCGCTGAGCACCTGATGTTGATCGACCTGGGCCGCAATGACACCGGGCGCGTCTCGGAAGTCGGTTCGGTGAAGCTCACCGAAAAGATGGTCATCGAGCGTTATTCCAACGTGATGCACATCGTCTCCAACGTCACAGGCCAGT
Organism: Pseudomonas tehranensis; assembly: GCF_014268615.1. GTDB lineage: Bacteria > Pseudomonadota > Gammaproteobacteria > Pseudomonadales > Pseudomonadaceae > Aquipseudomonas > Aquipseudomonas tehranensis. The sequence continues at coordinate 4,047 of NZ_JABWQV010000087.1, forward strand.
TGAAGGCCGGGCTGACGGCGATGGATGCCCTGCGGGCCATCCTGCCGGCAGGAACGTTGTCTGGCGCACCGAAAATCCGCGCCATGGAAATCATCGACGAACTGGAACCGGTCAAGCGTGGGGTGTATGGCGGGGCCGTGGGCTATTTTGCCTGGAACGGCAACATGGACACTGCCATTGCCATCCGCACCGCCGTCATCAAGGACGGAGAGCTGCACGTGCAGGCCGGCGGCGGGATCGTGGCCGACTCGGTGCCGGTGCTGGAGTGGGAAGAAACCCTGAACAAGCGCCGGGCAATGTTCCGTGCCGTGGCGCTGGCCGAGCAGACCCCAAGCGACTGAATAGAAGCCGATCAACTGTGGGAGCGAGCCTGCTCGCGATAGCGGACTGTCAGGCGATGCATGTGTCGAACATGACGGCCTCATCGCGAGCAGGCTCGCTCCCACAGGGTTATCCCGATCAGAAATCCAGACTGACCCCGACACTCACCCCCTGCTGGGTAAAGTCATCGTCCTTGCGCAGCGTATAACCGCCGCGCAGGGCCAGATCGTTGGTCAACTTGTGGCTGACCCCTAGGCTCAGGCGATTCAAATGACTCTGCGGCGTATAGCCTTCAAGCGTGAAATCATTGGCCGGAAGACTGTTGAGGGCGATGTTCACCTTTTGGGTGTCGTCTTCGTACTCGCGTTCGTGGGCATATTCGCCATACACCTGGGTCTGACGGGTGAAGTTGTATTTGCCTTGCAAGCCAATGCCCAGGCGTTTCGAGTCGCGGGTCTGATCATCGAAGGTCAGGGCGGTGGAGCGGCTGCTCTTTTCTGAATAGCCGTCGACTTCCACCTTCGCATAATCGGCGCTGATAAACGGTGACAGGTGCCACTGACTGCCCGGTTGGGCGATGTCGTAGCCCACCCGCGTGCTGAATGCCCACAGATGACCGTCGGTGTCGCCCTTTTCCTGCGCTTCGTTGACGCCCAGGTCGAATTTTCTCTCCAGGTTGTCGTAGTCGAGCTTGCCGCCGGTCAACGCCGCATCGGCCCACCAGCGGTTCTGCTGGAACTGGGCGAAAGCGGTAGCCAGGTAGCTGTTGAGCTTGTAGTCCGAATCGTTGCTGCCTGCCTCCATGTCCTGGCGGTAGAAACCGGCGGCTACACCCACGCGCCAAGCCTCGTTGAGACGATAGCTGCCCCCGACATTCAAACTGTAGCCGCTGCCGTCGGCGCTGGCGCCACTGCTTTGGCTGTCCATGTCCAGATGCTGGCCGCCGCCTGCGACGATCGCCCGCCATTGTCCGACGGCTTGCCAGTTCTCCCAATCCGATTGCCACTGGCTGCGCAACTCATCCTGATGGGCGCGCAGGGTCGAGTGAGCCATTTCCGGCAGCAATGTCAGCTCCCATGGCGCCGCAAGTAGGGAAAAGGCGTAATCGGCGATCAGTTGCTGGCCAGACTCGGTGGGATGGACCGAGTCGTTATAGATCAGCTTGGTGGGGTCTGGCGTCGCACTGTTGATGCCATAGGTGGGGTTTTCCGTACAGCCGTTGCCGCTGAAGCAGGTGGCGGTGAGGTTCTCGCCGGTGGCGAGGCCGAATCGTGCTGGATCGGCGAAACTTTCCTGCAGCAATAGCGGAACGTTCAGTGGAATGATTTCGGCATCAATGCCTTGCAGCCGCGTGACCAGTTGCTGGTTGAACTGGTTGCTGAGCTGCGAAACGGCGTCTTGCAAAGGCGTGCCATTGAGCGCAGGGGTGAGGCCCAGATCGGGCAGCAGCCAGACCATCACATAACGGGCACCGGCGGTTTGCAGTACCTGGACACTGTCGGCCAGGCGGTCCGCGGCGGCGCTCGCCTGGGCTGGGGTCAGTACCAAGCCCTGGAGGAAGTCGTTACCGCCCCCGGAAAGGTAGTACAGCGCGTTCGGGTCGGCACGCAGGCCGTTGGACAGCAGGTATCCGTCACGGCTGCGCTCACCCGTGTCGGAAACGCCGGTAATCGACTCGAGGATCTGGTCGGTACGATACCCGCCCACGGCCCAGTTGTTGCCATCGGCCTGGCCTTCGCTAGCACGAACCGCCGAGGTGGATGCCGCGGTTTCATCGGCGGAAAAGCCCAACCGTCCGCCCAGCAGTTGGGTGGAATTGAGGGAATAGGATTCGCCGCTTCCGTCGAGATAGAGCGGGCCTGTGCGGTTGGTAAAGCGTTGCGTGGCCCCTGACGGACCGTCCGGGTCGGCAAACTGGCCGGCATCGTTGAGGCTGTCGCCAAACACGATGAAGCTGGAGTAGGGATTGGGCGCGGCGCTCGCTTGGGCGCAGGCCATCGCCAGCAGACAGCCGGCCATTGGTACGAACAACGTTTTTCTTAGCATGAGAAAGTCCGTTTTTATCTTATTGTTGTTAGAAAACGAAACGACAGTACCAAAAACTTCCGGCGTTTTGCCATCCATCAGGTACATCGCGATTGTTTCCAAGCCCTTCGGGGATCGTCATATTGCGTGCTCCGCCCAGCTAAGCTACTGTGCCGGAACGTATGAACGAGACTTTCCCCGTGTCGATTATCAGCAAATTTCCGGATCAACTGATCAAGGCACACGCCCGTTGGCGTTGGCGCGCCTGAACGTTCTCTGCCGGCCTGGCCGGACCTGTACCGATTTGCCTTCTTTACCCGCTTGAACGTCGCTTCGCTGGCCCATCACACGCCTCGCCAAGCGCAGCACCGCGCGGGTCACTCTCCGAAGGCTGTATTTCAAGTCAGTGAATTCAATAGGTTGCTTACGCCATGTTGCTGATGATCGATAACTACGACTCTTTTACCTACAACGTTGTGCAGTACCTTGGCGAGCTGGGCTCCGAGGTCAAGGTCGTGCGCAACGACGAACTGACTATCGCCGAAATCGAAGCCCTCAAGCCCGAGCGCATCGTGGTCTCTCCCGGCCCTTGCACGCCGACCGAAGCGGGCATTTCCATCGAAGCCATCAAGTATTTCGCCGGCAAGCTGCCGATCCTGGGTGTCTGCCTGGGGCACCAGTCGATCGGCCAGGCCTTTGGCGGCGAGGTGGTGCGCGCCCGGCAAGTCATGCACGGTAAGACTAGCCCGGTATTTCACGAGAACAAGGGCGTATTCGAAGGCCTGAATCTTCCGCTGACTGTCACCCGCTACCACTCCCTGATCGTCAAGCGCCAAACCCTGCCAGATTGTCTGGAGCTGACCGCCTGGACTCAGCTCGAGGACGGCTCTGTGGATGAAATCATGGGGCTTCGTCACAAAACGTTGAATATCGAGGGCGTGCAATTTCACCCCGAGTCTATTCTCACCGAACAGGGTCACGAGCTGTTCGCCAACTTCCTCAAACAAACCGGCGGCACGCGCTAAGGACTTTTCATGGATATCAAGACAGCCCTGAGCCGTATCGTCGGCCATCTCGACCTGAGCACCGACGAGATGCGTGATGTGATGCGCGAGATCATGACCGGCCAATGCTCGGATGCGCAGATCGGCGCGTTCATGATGGCCATGCGCATGAAGAGCGAGAGCATCGATGAGATCGTGGGTGCCGTTTCGGTCATGCGCGAGCTGGCGGACCAGGTCGAACTCAAGACCCTGGATGGCGTGGTGGATGTGGTAGGCACCGGCGGGGACGGCGCCAATATCTTCAACGTTTCCACTGCCTCGGCCTTTGTCGTCGCCGCGGCCGGTTGCACCGTCGCCAAGCATGGCAATCGTGCGGTCTCCGGCAAGAGCGGCAGCGCCGACCTGCTGGAGGCGGCGGGGATCTACCTGAACCTGACGCCAGTACAGGTGGCGCGTTGCATCGATAACGTGGGTATCGGTTTCATGTTCGCCCAGACCCACCACCGTGCCATGAAGTACGCTGCCGCGCCGCGTCGTGATCTGGGCCTGCGGACGATGTTCAACATGCTCGGCCCGCTTACGAATCCGGCCGGCGTGAAGCATCAAGTGGTAGGTGTGTTCAGCCAGGCATTGTGCCGGCCTCTGGCCGAGGTCTTGCAGCGTCTGGGTAGCAAGCATGTGCTGGTGGTCCATTCGAAGGATGGCCTGGACGAATTCAGCCTGGCTGCACCGACGTACGTGGCTGAATTAAAAAATGATCAGATCAGCGAGTATTGGGTCGAACCTGAAGACCTGGGCATGAAGAGCCAGAGCCTGCATGGACTGGCGGTGGATGGGCCGGCCCAGTCGCTGGAACTGATTCGCGATGCCTTGGGGCGCCGCAAGACCGAAAATGGCCAGAAGGCCGCCGAGATGATCGTACTCAATGCGGGCGCCGCGTTGTATGCGGCGGATCACGCCAGCAGCCTCAAGCAGGGCGTGGAACTGGCCCATGATGCGTTGCACACCGGCCTTGCCAGGGAAAAACTCGAAGAGTTGGGTGCATTTACCGCCGTATTCAAAGTGGAGAACGAAGGATGAGTGTGCCAACGGTTCTGGAAAACATTCTGGCTCGCAAGGCTCAAGAGGTGGCCGAACGCAGTGCTCGGGTCAGTCTGGCAGAGCTGGAAACCTTGGCGCGGGCAGCGGATGCGCCGCGTGGCTTTGCCAAGGCGCTGATCGATCAGGCCAAGCAAAAGCAGCCAGCGGTGATTGCCGAAATTAAAAAGGCGTCCCCCAGCAAAGGCGTGATTCGTGAACACTTTATCCCCGCCGACATCGCCAAGAGCTATGAGAAGGGCGGTGCGACTTGCCTTTCGGTACTGACCGATATCGATTTTTTCCAGGGCACCGATGAATACCTCAAGCAGGCGCGGGAGGCGTGCAAGCTACCGGTGATTCGCAAGGATTTCATGATCGATCCTTACCAGATCGTTGAAGCCCGCGCGCTGGGCGCAGACTGCGTGTTGTTGATCGTTTCCGCCCTGGACGATGTGAAAATGGCCGAGCTGGCGGCGGTCGCCAAAGGCGTTGGCCTGGATGTCCTGGTGGAGGTCCACGATGGCGAGGAGTTGGAGCGGGCCTTGAAGACCCTCGATACTCCGCTGGTCGGCGTGAACAACCGCAACCTGCATACTTTTGAAGTCAGCCTGGAAACGACTCTGGATTTGTTGCCGCGTATCCCGCGTGATCGCTTGGTGATCACCGAGAGCGGGATCCTGAACCGGGCCGATGTCGAGCTGATGGAAGTCAGCGATGTGTATTCGTTCCTGGTGGGCGAAGCGTTCATGCGCGCGGAAAATCCGGGTACCGAGTTGCAACGTCTGTTCTTCCCTGAACGCGGCGTTCCGATAAGCGGTTCGACGCTGGATTGATTCAATGTCGCCCGTGATTTCCCTGACCGTCGAAGCCGGTCTGCAAGCCGAACAGGATTTGCTGGCCAGCATCTGTGCAGGCGACGCTGAGTTCGGCTTGTTGTTCTGGCAGCCCAATGATCGCGCGCTGGTCATGCCTCGTCGTTTGAGTCGTTTACCGGGGTTCGAACACGCCTGCCAGATCTCGGCGGCCCACGGCTGGCCAGTGCTGCTGCGCGAAACCGGCGGTGAGCCGGTGCCGCAGTCTGCCGCCACCGTCAATATCGCCCTGGTTTACGCGCCGCCGCGTAGTGAAGGCGACCATGGCCGCATCGAAACCGGTTATCGCCGGTTGTGTGATCCGATCTGCCAGTTGTTGGATGAACTGGGTGGGGTAGCTTCGTTGGGTGAAGTCGAGGGTGCGTTCTGCGACGGTCGATTCAACGTCAATCTCGACGGCCGGAAAATGGTCGGCACCGCTCAGCGCTGGCGTCAGAGCAAGGGTGGTCAACGCCCGGTGGGTCTGGTGCATGGAGCCCTGTTGCTGGAGAACGAACGCGAATCGATGGTTGCCGCGGTCAATCGTTTCAATGAGGCCTGTGGCCTGGCGCAGCGAGTGCGCGCCGAGAGTCATATTGCCTTGCATGAAAAATTCCCGGCGCCGCACGCGTTGCAGCGGCTTGAGGCACTGTACCGGGAACTGCTTACCAGGCTGCTCGCCTAACGCGTCCCAAACACCACCATGGTCTTGCCTTTGACGCTGACCAGGTTGCGCTCTTCCAGATCCTTGAGCACACGACCGACCATCTCCCGCGAGCAACCAACAATCCGGCCGATTTCCTGGCGGGTCACCTTGATCTGCATGCCGTCCGGGTGGGTCATGGCATCGGGTTGCTTGCACAGTTCCAGCAAGCAGCGGGCGACGCGACCGGTCACGTCGAAGAAGGCGAGGTCGCCCACCTTGCGGGTCGTGTTGCGCAGGCGCTGTGCGATTTGTCCGCTGAGGACGTAAAGAATGTCGGGATCCTGCACCGACAGTTCCCGGAACTTGCTGTAGCTGATCTCCGCGACCTCACATTCGACCTTGGCCCGTACCCAGGCGCTACGTTCCTGTTCTTTGCCTGCCTGTTCAAACAATCCAAGTTCGCCGAAGAAATCCCCGGCGTTGAGATAGGCGATGATCATTTCGCGACCGTCATCATCCTCGATCAGGATCGTGACCGACCCTTTGATGATGAAAGACAGGGTGTCGGAGCGATCGCCAGCGCAGATGATGTTGTGCTTGGCCGGGTAGCGGCGACGCTGACAATGCATCAAGAGTTTGTCGAGATTCTTGATCTTGGGTGTGGGAGTAATGGCAACCATGGTTGTATCCCGAAAGACTGCGCGATGTATTGATTTGGATTTTTTGTGGGGCGCGAATGGCAATCGCGATAGCTGGCCATACGCCAGCTAATTGGCGCCAGCTTAACAGAGGCGTCCCTAATTGATTTGAGAATTTACCTACGTGTATTTGTCATGCCTCCTAAGGCAGAAGCCGCCGTGGCGGGGGGCTGTGCTAAGCTGGCGACCCTTTTTTCAGACAGTGGAGTCTTGGCGATGAAGGCACGCATCCAATGGGCTGGCGAAGCCATGTTCCTCGGTGAGTCAGGTAGCGGTCATGTGGTCGTCATGGATGGCCCGCCAGAAGCCGGAGGTCGGAACCTGGGTGTAAGGCCGATGGAAATGCTCCTGCTGGGCGTGGGCGGCTGCAGTAACTTCGACGTGGTCAGCATCCTTAAAAAATCGCGCCAGGCCGTCGAAAGTTGCGAAGCCTTCCTGGAAGCGGAACGCGCCACCGAAGACCCGAAAGTGTTCACCAAGATTCACATGCATTTCGTGGTGAAGGGGCGTGCCTTGAAGGAAGCCCAGGTCAAGCGCGCCATTGAGCTGTCAGCCGAGAAATATTGCTCGGCTTCCATCATGCTCGGCGCCGCCGGAGTTGAAATCACCCACGATTATGAAATCATCGAATTGGGTTGAATCGACATCCAACCATCATAAAAGCAGTGCAAGCTCTGGCGATCAGAAGCCGACCTCTGCATAATGCGCCACTTTTTTCAGGGCAGTGATCGGTCCACCGACCGGTCCCTTGTCTGGACAGACAACCAAAATCGCCATCGCGAAGAGGTGTTAACCGTCCTACGCAGGTGCGTCGTTCGCATCTGACGGGCATGCTTGATCACGCGGCCAGGCCGCAATACATAGAGAGTTTTCAAACGGTGAAAAGCAAACTCAAGCTCCATGGGTTCAATAACCTGACAAAGACCTTGAGCTTCAACATCTATGACATCTGCTATGCGGAAACCCCGCAGGACCAGCAGGCCTACGTCGAGTACATCAATAAAGAGTACAACGCCAAGCGCCTCACGCAGATCCTCACGGAAGTTGTCGATATCATTGGTGCCAACATCCTGAACATCGCCAGTCAGGACTATGAACCCCAAGGCGCCAGCGTGACCATTCTGATCTCGGAAGAACCGGTGACACCGACCGACAGCCAGATCGAAGAGTCCCCGGGCCCATTGCCGGAAATCATCCTGGCCCACCTCGACAAGAGCCACATTACGGTACATACCTACCCGGAAATACACCCGGTGGATGGTATTGCGACGTTCCGTGTGGACATTGACGTGTCGACCTGTGGCGTCATTTCACCGCTCAAGGCACTCAATTTCCTGATTCATCAGTTCGACTCAGACATCGTGACGGTGGATTACCGCGTGCGTGGGTTTACTCGCGACGTTGAAGGCCATAAGCACTTTATCGATCACGAGATCAACTCGATTCAGAACTATCTCTCCGAAGACACTCGCGACGCGTACCAGATGACCGACGTGAACGTGTACCAGGAAAACCTGTTCCACACCAAAATGCTGCTCAAGAACTTCGAGCTTGATAACTACCTGTTCGGGGACGCCACCAGCAACCTCTCTGCTGAACAGCGGGATCAGGTGGAAGACCGTGTCAAACACGAGATGCTGGAAATTTTCTACGCGCGCAACATGCCACGCTGAAGGTTTCAGCTACAAAAAAGGCGGCTCCCCATGGGAGTCGCCTTTTTTAGTGTCTGTAGAACGTGAATGCACGCTCAGGCATGCAACGCTATGGTGTGGGAATAGCCCCTCGCCACCCTTGCACGATCAGATTCGATAGGTGCTCTTGGTCATGACCTTGGCCAACAGGCTCATGCCAAACTTCACCGGCGCTGGAAAACGAAACCCGCCGGCCTCAAGCGCACTTTCGGCGTGGTGCTCTTCGTCCTCGCGCATCTGCTTCAGAATCGCCCGGGACTTTTCGTCCTCGGCCGGCAATTGCTCCAGGTGCTCATTCAGGTGTTTGCACACCTGATGTTCAGTGGCCGCCACAAAGCCTAGGCTGACTTTGTCGCTGATCAGCCCGGCCACTGCGCCGATTCCAAATGACATCCCGTAAAACAACGGGTTCAGGACGCTGGTATGGCTGCCCAGCTGGTGAATGCGTTGTTCGCACCAGACCAGATGGTCGATTTCTTCCTCGGCGGCATGCTCCATCGCCTCACGTACCTGGGGCAGCTTCGCCGTCAGCGCCTGGCCCTGATACAGCGCCTGGGCGCAGACTTCACCGGTGTGGTTGATGCGCATCAGCCCAGCGACATGGCGGGTTTGCTCATCACTCATTTGCGCGTCCGGCTGCACGATAGCCGGCGATGGACGGTAGGGCTGACCACTGAAGGGCAGCAGCGTACGCATCGCGGTATCAGCTTGCAGCAGTAGGCGGTCAATCGGTGAGTAGTGACGTTGGGTAGTCATGCTTACCTCCGGGAAAAATCACGGCGGCCAGTTTAACTCAATCGGCCGCTCAGGATTTGCGTTGGGTCAGGGTATCAACCCGGCGGCCAATTCATCTGGCGCTGCCCAAGCACATGCATATGAATGTGATAGACGGTCTGTCCCCCAAGTTCATTGCAGTTCATCACCACACGAAAACCTTCTTCGCAACCCAGTTCAAGCGCCAGGCGCTGGGCAGTGAACAGGATATGCCCGGCCAAGCCTTTGTCTTCTTCGGTCAGATCATTGAGCGTGCGAATCGGTTTCTTTGGGATGACCAGGAAATGCACAGGTGCTTGCGGGGCGATGTCGTGGAACGCCAGAACTTGATCATCTTCGTAAATGATCTTGGCCGGAATCTCCCGGTTGATGATCTTGGTAAACAGAGTATCCACAGCTGTTTCTCCGTTGGGTTAGTCGAGCTTGAGTGTACTTAAGGCGCGATTGGCGAGCCCGGTTTTTCACGGGAAAAGGCATTCAGCGGGGGCAGCAGGCCTTGTTGGTCATGCCGGCAATCGTGCGAACCAGCCATCGCGGGCCCAGTCGCGGCAACGCCGCCAGCCAGCGATTGCGGCGTCCAGGAATGATGATCGCGCGGTTTTTTTCCAGTGCGCGCACGGCATACAGCGCGACTTCCTCCGGGCTCATCAGGGTTTGGCTGTCGTTGAGTTTCTGTTCATTGAGCTGCGCCCTGGCGAAAAAGCTGGTTCGTGTCGGGCCGGGGCAAAGCACCGATACCCTTATTGCACTTTTTTTCAGCTCGACCCGCAGGGCTTCGGAGAAATGCAGCACATAAGCCTTGCTGGCGTGATAGGTGCTCATCCAAGGGCCAGGCTGGAACGCGGCGATTGATGCAACGTTCAGGATCTGGCCACCGCCCTGCAGCGCCATGCTGTTGCCCACCGAGTGACAGAGCCGCGTCAGGGCGAGGATGTTGACTTCGATCAGATCCTGCTCGGTCATCCAGTCCTGGCCCAGGAACGGCCCGCTGGTGCCGATACCGGCACAATTGACCAGCAAGTCGATTTGTCGCTCGCCTTCTTCCAGTTCAAGCAGAAAGCCTGAAAGCCTCAGCGGTTCTCCCAGGTCACAAGCCCGGAACAACACCTCCACGCCAAAACGCTGAGTCAGTTCGATTGCAATACTTTCCAGCCGATCACGCTGTCGAGCCACCAATATCAGGTCGCGACCGCGGCGGGCGAGTGCTTCGGCCATTGCCAGGCCAATGCCACTGGAGGCGCCAGTGATCAGAGCGTAACGGGTCATGCAGTTCTCCATCGCAACGGCCCGTCGCCAGTGGACTGAGCTGTCACCGGCACGAAGCGCGCTTATTGTTCCTCTTCATAGTCTACAGAAGGCGCAGCAGGCTCGGCTGCTTCGACGGCTGGTTCTGCTGTGTCTTCATCAATGAGCTCGCTGCTCTCATAGCTGCTCAAGGAACTGCTGTCGTATTCCTCTGTGATGCCGCTGAATGCCCCGGCCATTGCGGCAAGGAAAGCCACCACGATCATGACAATCCACAGCGACGAAAGTACCTTGACCGCGGTGCTGTTGGGCGGCGGCGGGGGGCCATAGCGATTGGCGCCAGTGTTGCCGGGCAAGGCCATGAGTACGAAGGGGAAGACACTGCCCACGAACGGTACCAGGTTGAGCAACCACAACCACCCGGACCAACCCAGGTCGTGCAGGCGCTGGACGCTGAACTGGATGCTTACATAAGCAAAGCCCAGTGCGATGATCAGTCCCAGCAGGCCGCCGACGATCATTGCCGCCGTGGAGCTGGAGGCGAGGAACCAGGTCAAGCCCAATGAAAAGGCTGTGCCCACCACAAACAGCATGACCAGAGTCAAGACCATGGTCCAGCCCAGGAAGCGCAATCGTCCGATGCGCCCATCGAAGCTGAAGGGCTTGAGCGTGCTGTACTCGGCCATTGCTTCACCCACCTCGGCTCGGGGTGGCGCGTAGGGCGATACCGGGTCGATGATTGAGTCCGGGTGGCGTCCGTTCGACGGCAGCGGCGAATGCTGTACCTCGTCCAGGTTCAGTTCGAGGGAAGGCTCGGCTTCGATTCGAGCATCGATCCCGCTCTTGTTGAGAGCCTCCAGGTACTTCTGCGCTTCGGCCTGGGACAGGTTGCTTTTAAGCGCTACCTTGCGCCCGCTGAACAACCGCTCAATGGCACTGACATCGCTTTTGAACAGTTCAGCCAGGTTAAGCTTGGCTGTGGTGGAATCGACACCCGGTAGCAGGGCTCCATCGAATACGATATTGAAACGGGTTTCGCTCATGCCAGGCATCCTTGTCTCATAAGGTTAAGCAATGGTTTTGATCCGGTTGATTTCAGCGGGGCCATTGGCCGCCGAGTTGTGTCGCGCGGGCCTGCGCCTGCCGGTATTCTTCATCCAGGCGTGCCACTAGCTGATCGACACTTGGCAGATCATGGATTTCACCCACACCCTGGCCTGCGGACCATACGGTTTTCCAGGCCTTGGCTTCATCGTTCAGCGGCTTGAGTTTTGAACCGAAATCCACCTCACCCTTGCCCTGCAGGGCGGCCAGGTCGAAACCGGCGTTTTCCAGGCTCTGGCGCATGAAGCTGGCCGGCACCCCGGACACCGCAGGAGTATGCACGATGTCTGCGGCTCTGGATGTGAGCAACATCTCTTTATAAGCGTCAGGCGCATGGCTTTCGGTCGTGCCGATAAAGCGTGTGCCGAAGTAGGCCAAATCCGCGCCAAGCAGTTGGGCGGCCAGAATCTGATGGCCGTGGTTCAGGCATCCCGCAAGCAGCAGGGTTTTATCGAAGAACTGCCGAATTTCAGCGACCAGAGAGAAAGGACTCCAGGTCCCGGCATGTCCACCTGCCCCGGCGGCAACCGCAATCAAGCCGTCGACACCGGCTTGGGCAGCTTTCTCGGCATGACGGCGCGTGGTGACATCGTGGAATACCAGCCCACCATAGCTGTGAACCGCATCCACCAGTTCCTTCACGGCGCCCAGGCTGGTGATGACAATCGGCACCTTATGCTCGATGCAGATGGCCAGGTCGGCTTGAAGCCTCGGGTTACTGTGATGGACGATCAGGTTCACGGCATAGGGCGCCGGGTTTTCCATGGTTGCCAGGCCCGCTTCGATTTCTTCCAGCCAAGCCTTGAAACCACTGCTTTCGCGCTGGTTCAGCGCCGGAAAGCTGCCGACGATTCCGTTGCGGCAGCAGGCCAGTACCAGCTGTGGATTGGAAATCAGAAACATCGGCGCTGCCACGACGGGCAGGCGCAAACGTTGTTCAAGCAGAGCGGGCAGCGACATCGGAAGTACCCCGGATAAGTGGTGCTGATTGAAAGTTAGAAGGGCCGAACCACGACCAGAATTACGATAGCCAGCAATATCAGAACCGGCACTTCATTGAACCAGCGATAAAAGACATGGCTGCGGGTGTTTTCGCCACGGGCGAAGCGCTTCAATTGCGCACCGCACATATGGTGATAGCCGATCAGCAACACCACCAGGGTCAGCTTGGCGTGCATCCAACCGCCTTGAGTGAAGTAGGCTGCTGCGTTGAGGCTGAGCAGCCAGATGCCGAATACCAGAGTGGCGATCATCGCCGGCCCCATGATGCCGCGATACAGCTTGCGCTCCATGACGATGAAGCGTTCTTTACTGACGCTGTCTTCGCTTTGGGCGTGATAGACGAACAGGCGCGGCAGGTAGAACAGGCCGGCGAACCAGCAGACCATGCTGACTATATGAAGTGCTTTGAGCCATAGATAGAGCATTTTGGTGTATTCCCAGATTCACGGTAGCCCGATAGTAGAGGCTAGAGCGGCCACACGTCACCTTGGCGGTTGTCGCCGGGCCGCGCGGCCCCTATCATCGACAGCTTTCCAGTGGGTTCGTTGAGGGCAGGTATATGGTCAAGGTCGGTATCGTCGGCGGCACGGGTTACACCGGTGTCGAACTGCTGCGTCTGTTGGCACAGCATCCGCAGGCTGAGGTGGTGGTCATTACCTCCCGATCCGAGGCTGGACTGGCCGTCGCTGACATGTATCCGAACCTGCGGGGCCATTACGATGGCCTGGCGTTCAGCGTTCCGGACATCAAGACCCTCGGGGCCTGTGATGTGGTGTTCTTCGCCACGCCTCACGGTGTTGCCCATGCTCTGGCAGGCGAGCTGCTGGCCGCCGGGACCAAGGTCATCGACCTGTCGGCAGATTTCCGTCTGCAGGACGCTGAAGAGTGGGCCAAATGGTACGGCCAGCCACATGGTGCGCCAGATCTGCTGGACGAGGCGGTCTACGGCTTGCCGGAAGTCAATCGCGAGAAAATCAGGCAGGCACGGTTGATCGCTGTCCCGGGCTGCTATCCAACGGCAACGCAACTGGGTTTCCTGCCGCTGCTCGAGGCGGGGCTTGCTGATGCGTCGCGTCTGATCGCCGACTGCAAGTCCGGTGTCAGCGGTGCCGGCCGTGGTGCCAGTGTCGGCTCGTTGTACTCCGAGACGTCGGAAAGCATGAAGGCGTATGCAGTCAAAGGCCACCGGCATCTGCCAGAAATCCGCCAGGGGCTGCGTCGCGCCGCAGGCAAGGATGTCGGCCTGACTTTCGTGCCGCATCTGACGCCGATGATTCGCGGCATTCACTCCACGCTGTACGCAACCGTCGTCGACCGTTCCGTGGACCTGCAAGCGTTGTTCGAGAAGCGTTATGCCAACGAACCGTTCGTCGACGTGATGCCGGCCGGCAGCCACCCTGAAACTCGCAGCGTGCGCGGCGCGAACGTTTGCCGGATCGCGGTGCATCGCCCGCAGGATGGCGATCTGGTAGTGGTGTTGTCGGTCATCGATAACCTAGTCAAAGGCGCGTCCGGTCAGGCTGTGCAGAACTTGAACATTCTGTTCGGGCTGGATGAGCGTCTGGGTCTGTCCCATGCCGGGATGTTGCCCTAAGGCTACTCTGCGGCTGCAAGCTTGGGACGACCCGCTTGCAGCTCAGAGCTTGTAGCTTGCCGCTGTCCTTCAAATAGTTGACCGATTTTCTAGGAGAAGCGGATAATGCGCGTCATCACGCATTATGGCGGCGTAAGCGCCGGGAGATATTCAGCATGAGCGTCGAAACCTTCACCCCCACGGCTTTGCAATTCACCCACGGTGCCGCGCACAAGGTGAAGAGCCTGGTCGATGAGGAGGGGAATGATCGTTTAAAGCTGCGCGTTTTTGTGACGGGCGGCGGTTGTTCGGGTTTTCAATACGGCTTCACTTTCGATGAGGAAGTGGCTGATGACGACACCATCGTCGAGCGCGAAGGTGTCAGTCTTGTGGTCGATCCGATGAGCTTCCAGTACCTGGCGGGTGCTGAGGTGGATTATCAGGAAGGACTGGAAGGATCGCGGTTCGTCATCAAGAACCCTAACGCCACCACAACCTGTGGATGCGGTTCTTCGTTTTCGATCTGAGGCTTTAAATAAGAACGCCGCAGCGCCTTACGGCGCT
>NZ_JABWQV010000088.1 GCF_014268615.1 Pseudomonas tehranensis
AGCGAGCCTGCTCGCGATAGCGGTATGACAAACGCAGAAAATCTTAAGCTGCCAAGGATATACGCCCTCGCCCCCTCCCGAGCAAACCCCTTACACAATTTCACACAGCCCCTACAAAGCTTTACCGATCCACCCTTTCACCCCCCGTAGCATGCAACGTTCATTATCGGGGAAGCACCATGCCAAAGAACTCTATTGCCACCCTGGGCCTGCTGCTCGGCGCGTTGCTGCTGAGCGCCTGCGATAGCGCCTCGAGCCCTGAAGACGCGGCGCCGCTGGCCACTGTGGCGATCGAAACCCTCGAAGCCCGCCCACTCTCTATCAGCAGCGAACTGAGCGGCCGCATTGCCGCGCCGCGAATCGCCGAAGTGCGCGCGCGCGTCCCCGGCGTGGTGTTGGAACGGGTCTTTCGCGAAGGCAGCGATGTGAAGAAGGGCGATGTGCTGTTTCGCATCGACCCGGCGCCGTTCAAGGCCGACCTGGACAGCGCCGAAGCGGCGTTGCGCAAAGCCGAGGCCAACGCGTTCCAGGCCCGCCTGCAAGCGCAGCGTTATTCGCAGTTGATCGAAGATAACGCTGTCAGCGGCCAGGACTACGACAATGCCCGCGCCGCCGGCCGCCAGACCGCCGCCGATGTCGCCGCGAACAGGGCTGCCGTGGAACGAGCCAAACTGAACCTGGGCTACGCCACAGTCACCGCGCCAATTGCCGGACGCATCGGCCGGGCGCTGGTGACCGAGGGTGCGCTGGTGGGACAGAACGAAACCACGCCGTTGGCCCTCATCCAACAATTGAACCCGATCCACGCCGACCTCACCCAGTCGACCCGCGAACTCAACGAACTGCGCCGGGCATTGCGCTCCGGCCAGTTGCAGCAGGTCGGCCAGGATCAGGCCAAGGCCACGCTGATCCAGGATGACGGCAGCCTCTACCCGTTGCCGGGCAAGTTGCTGTTTACCGACATCAGCGTCGACCCGGGCACCGGCCAGATCACCCTGCGCAGCGAGTTTCCCAACCCTGACCTTGACCTGCTGCCCGGCAGCTTCGTGCGCGTGCGCCTGGAGCAAGCCGTCGACCGCCAAGGCATCAGCGTGCCGCAACGGGCCATCCAGCGCGACAGCGCCGGCGTTGCCCAGGTACTGCTGCTCGATGCGCAGCAACAGGTCAGCCTGCAACCGGTGGAACTGGGCGCCGTGCAAAACGACCGCTGGATCGTCACCCATGGCCTGAAACCCGGTGATCGCATCGTGGTGCAAGGCCTGCAACATGCGCGTCCCGGCGAAAAAGTCCGGATCGAAGACTCTCCACTTGCCCAGCGCCAGTAAGCAGGACATCGCTCATGCCTCAGTTCTTTATCGACCGCCCGGTGTTCGCCTGGGTGGTCGCGTTGTTCATCCTGTTGGCCGGCGCGCTGGCCATACCCCAACTGCCGGTGGCGCAATACCCCGATGTCGCACCACCGCAGATCGAGATCTACGCGGTATACCCGGGCGCTTCGGCGCAAGCTGTGGATCAAAGCGTGGTCAGCCTGATCGAGGAAGAACTCAACGGCACCGATAACCTGCTGTACTTCGAATCCCAGAGTAGCCTCGGCAGCGCCACCATCACCGCCACGTTCCAGCCCGGGACCAACCCCGAACTGGCCCAGGTGGACGTCCAAAACCGTCTCAAGGCCGTCGAGTCGCGTCTTCCTCAGACGGTCACCCAACAAGGCCTGCAGGTGGACAAGGTCTCGTCCGGCTTCCTGCTGCTGATCACCCTCACCTCCAGTGACGGCAAACTCGACGACGTGGCCCTCAGCGACTACCTGGCGCGTAACGTGATGAACGAGATCAAGCGTTTGGACGGTGTCGGCAAGGCCCAGTTGTATGGCGCCGAACGGGCGATGCGAATCTGGATCGACCCGCAGAAGCTACTGAGCTTCAACCTGACCCCAGCCGACGTCAATGCCGCCATCGTGGCGCAGAACGCCCAGGTCTCGGCGGGCAGCATCGGTGACTTGCCAACCCGTACGACCCAGGAAATCACCGCCACCGTCCTGGTCAAGGGCCAATTGTCGACGCCTGAAGAATTCGCCGACATCGTACTCAAGGCCAACCCTAACGGATCTACCGTGCGAATCGGCGACGTGGCGCGGGTAGAGGTCGGCAGTCAGGAATATCAATTCTCCACCCGCTTGAACGGCAAGCCGTCCACCGCCGTCAGCGTGCAATTGTCACCGGGAGCCAATGCCGTGAGCACGGCAAACCGGGTGCGCCAGAAGATGGACGAACTGGCGCGATACTTCCCGGTCGGCGTGGATTACGAGATCCCGTATGACACGTCGCCCTTCGTCAAAGTCTCCATCACCAAAGTGATCTACACCCTCGGCGAGGCGATGCTGCTGGTGTTCGCCGTAATGTTCCTGTTCTTACAGAACGTGCGCTACACCTTGATTCCCACACTGGTGGTCCCGGTGGCACTGATGGGCACCTTCGCGACGATGTTTGCGCTGGGCTTTTCCATCAACGTGCTGACCATGTTCGGCATGGTGCTAGCCATCGGCATCCTGGTGGACGATGCCATCGTGGTGGTGGAAAACGTCGAGCGAATCATGGCCAGCGAAGGGTTGTCGCCCAAGGAAGCGACGCGCAAGGCGATGCAGCAGATCACCGGGGCCATCATCGGCATCACCCTGGTGTTGGTGGCGGTGTTCATTCCGATGGCGTTCATGCAGGGCTCGGTGGGGGTGATTTACCAACAGTTCTCGCTATCGATGGCGACGTCGATCCTGTTCTCGGCCTTTCTCGCCCTGACCTTGACCCCGGCACTTTGCGCGACCTTGCTCAAACCGGTCGCCAAAGGTGATCACCACGCCAAAAGCGGTTTCTTCGGCTGGTTCAACCGTGGCTTCGAGCGATTCGGCGACCGCTATCAAGGCTGGGTGGCCTATGCACTCAAGCGCACCGGGCGATATATGTTGATCTACGGTGTGCTGCTGGTAGGCATGGGGCTATTGTTCAGTCGCCTGCCCTCCTCGTTCCTGCCGGTGGAAGACCAGGGCTATACCATCACCGATATCCAGCTGCCGCCCGGCGCGAGCAAGAACCGCACGGTGCAGGTGGTCGAGCAGATCGAGGCGCACAACGCCGGCGAGCCGGGGGTGGGCGACAGCACCGTAATCCTCGGTTTCAGTTTCTCCGGCAGCGGGCAGAACGCCGCGCTGGCGTTCACCACCCTCAAGGATTGGTCGCAGCGTGGCCGCGACGATTCGGCCAGTGCCATTGCCGAGCGTGCCAACCAGGCCTTCGGCCAGATCAAGGATGCCGAGGCCTTCGCCGTACTCCCGCCACCGGTGGATGGCCTCGGGACGTCCAGCGGTTTCGAGTTCCGCCTGCAAGACCGCGGCGGCCTCGGCCATGCCACGCTGATGCAGGCTCGCACGGCTTTGCTCGCCGCCGCCGAGAAGAGCCCGGTGCTGATGAACGTGCGCGAAAGCGCCCTGGCCGAAGCGCCGCAGGTGCAACTGGAGGTCGACCGCAAACAGGCCAATGCCTTGGGAGTGTCTTTCGCCGACGTGGGCAACGTGCTCGCCACCGCGGTAGGCTCGGCCTACATCAACGACTTCCCCAACCAGGGGCGGATGCAGCGGGTGGTGGTTCAGGCCGAGGGCGATCAACGCAGCCAGGTGGTCGACCTGCTGAAGATCCATGTGCGCAACGACACTGGAAAAATGGTGCCGCTGTCAGCCTTCGTCCAGGCTCGGTGGACTCAGGGCCCGACGCAATTGACCCGCTACAACGGCTACCCGGCCATCAGCATCTCCGGTGAACCGGCCCCCGGCCACAGCACCGGCGAAGCCATGGCGGAAATCGAACGGCTGGTAGCCCAAGGCCCTGCCGGCCTGGGCCAGGAATGGACCGGGCTGTCGTTGCAGGAGCGCTTGTCCGGCAGCCAGGTGCCGCTATTGCTGGGTCTGTCGTTGCTGGTGGTGTTCCTGTGCCTGGCGGCGCTCTACGAGAGCTGGTCGATCCCCACGTCGGTGCTGCTAGTAGTGCCGCTGGGGGTGCTCGGCGCGGTGTTGGCGGTATCGTTGCGTGGCATGCCCAACGATGTGTTCTTCAAGGTCGGCCTGGTGACCATCATCGGCCTGTCGGCCAAGAATGCGATCCTGATCATTGAGTTTGCCAAACATCTGTACGACGAGGGCCACGACCTGATCGACGCCACCCTCCAGGCCGCGCGTCTGCGCCTGCGGCCGATCATCATGACCTCCCTGGCGTTCATTCTCGGCGTGGTGCCGTTGGCCATCGCCACCGGCGCCAGTTCGGCAAGCCAGCAGGCCATTGGGACCGGGGTGATTGGCGGGATGATCAGCGCGACGTTGGCGGTGGTGTTTGTGCCGGTGTTTTTTGTCGGGGTGATGAGGCTGGTGCGCAAGCGGCATAAAGCCCTCTGACAACACAGGCCCAATGTGAGCGCGCAATGCAGCTCACGTCAGAAACGCAGCTCATCCATAACACAACGCCGCTGTAAACTGTCAAAGCTGACAGTTTACAGCGAGCCGGTATCGCGCTCAGATGGCAGGACCCATAGTCAGATAATGCTCTGCACTGTCGGTACAGCCTTGCGATATTCCAATGGAGACCATGGCCATGAGCGCAGCACAAAAACTGTCAGTCAATAAGGTTCGACAATCCCTCTTCAGCAACGAATTCGCAGCATCCATTGATCAACGTCCTCCGGTGCCTTTCAGAGCGTCTTTTTCCCGGGTGAGCTACCCCCAGTTCGGTGACTACCTGACCATAACGGCGACGCTTCGAGACCCAGTCGACAACCACATCAAGACCATCAGGATCATTTTCCTCGAAGACCCCGTCGATAGCACCCCACAACGCGCCAAGAACGTGAGGATCTCCTACGGCGATACCGCAGAGAACCCGCCTTCAGAGTATTCGACACTTGAACCTTTGACGGCCCTGAATTTTGATCCGCAAACCCTTTCCATCAGTGGCACCATCGATGCCCGTGTAGAAGACGGGTTGGAAAGTCCGAAAGCCCATGAGCTGATGATGAGTTTCAACCTGGTTGCAGAACCAGGGTCCCGACGCACTTGAGCCAACAAGCGCCGCAAAAAAAGCTCCGGAGTCTTTCGATCCGGAGCTTTTTTAACGACTAAGCGCGTAGCGGCGCATTGTCAGAAGTTGAAACTAAGACCCGCGCTGACGTTGTAATCCTGCTTGACGGTCTTGCTTTGGCTTGAGCCGGCCTCGGCGAAAACCTGCAGACCGTGGGGCAGTGCCCAATTGACTCCACCCGCCAGTTCCAGACTGGTGGCGGAGCTGTCGTTGTTGAACGAGCTGTCGTTGACGCCCACTTCGTTGCGTTTGATCAGCTCCTGGCCGATGGCAACGCGCACTCGCGGCTGCAACTTATGACCATTACCCAAGTCGATCTCGCTGCCCAGGTAAGCACCGCCCTTGACGACCAGCGACCGGGTCAGTTCGCTGTCGACTTCAAGGCCGTTATCGAGCTTGTAATGTTCTCCAGAGACCACCGCGGCTGCGACCTGGGCAAACGGCCCCCAGAAGAACCCGCTGCCCAATTGGTCTTGCAGGCCCACCTCCAGCGAACCGCTCAAACCGTAGGTGTCATAAGACCCCTTGGTTTTCACGCCATCGCTCATGCTGACGTCCAGGCGGTTGTCGAATCGATTGATCTTGGTGACCGCGTCGACATAGAAGCCCGATTGAGGATCGAATTTCGTCAAATAGGCCCCCACGGAATAGCTGTCCACCGAACCCGAACTGCCGTGCTTGAGATCCAGGTTCGAGCGACTGTACCCGACCATGCCGCCGACCAGCCAATCGCTGTCGCCCAGCGCTGCGTCGGCGCCGATCACCAGCCCCTGCTGGGTCTGGCTGTAACCACCGGCGTAGGCATTCTGCACGCTGTAGCGATTATTGTAGGTACGCGTCCACAGGCCAGGCTTGGCCCCCGTCAGGCGTCGATCACCCATACGCGAATTCAGCAGCGTGCTTTCGGCATAAATAATGGTCGGCGCGGTATTGGCGATCGCCATCACCGAACGGGTGCTGGTGCTCGGCCCGTCGTCAGGACGCAGATACCAGCCGTTGCCTTCCTGGACCAGCTTGTAAGTCAGGGCGCCCACATCGACAACGCCAGTGTTCAGTGCCAGTTGGGCATCACCCGCGCCGAATTCAGCAATGTGAATCAAGTCACCGCTCGACCGGTTCCCCGTGGCACTGACTGACACGACATGCTCACCCGATGCGCTTTGGGCATTGAGAAAATCCGTTTCGCCGGTGGCAAAGTCGGTGTACAGGTTGAAAGAACCCGTGCCCGAGAGTTCGCGCACATTCAGCGTGTAGAACGTTGACCCCGGCGCAAAATCCACCCTGCCACCGTCCAGCGACAGATTGTTCACGGTATTGTCGCCGGTCAGGGTCCAGGTTGACTGGTTCCTGATCGCAAGATCGGCAGTGCCCTCCACGCCTCCGGTGAATACCGAGTTATTGTCCATCACCACCTGAGTGGTATGCCCGTCATCGCCTTTGATGGTACCGGTAAACGCACTCTCGTTATTCAGACTGAATTGGGCAACGTTGTGCAGATCGCCGGTCAGTGCGGCCCGGTTGTTGAGTGCAGTGGTCACATTGCTGCCGGCCTCGACCACCACATTGCCCTGCAACACGCTATTGTCGACGCTGAAGTCGACATTCGTTCCATCCGTCACTTCCAGGATCGTGCCATTGCCACCGATGAGCGTCGAACCGTTCGATACCTCAACCACGAACGCTCCCAAAGGGATGGCGCCCACATTCGCCAGAATCGCCGAACCCGTCTTGCCTTCGACGCTTGAGTTGTTCAGCACCAGTTTGCTGATCTGTTCGTCGGTACGGTCTAACTCAAACGTCACACCATTAAGCCCGCCGATGATTCTGGATTGATTATTGAGCGTCGCCTGCCCTCCTGCGATCCGTAAACCGAAGCTGGAACTGCCGGTGCCTTCAATGGTGCTGTTATTCAAGTTCAGGGTGCTATAGGAGGTGGCCACGGCGCCCCCCAAGACGCCGCTGACAGTGCTGTCCTGCAGGGTAACGTTGGAGCCGGTCGAGGTGTCGGTATCGCGCACCGCTTGAAGCCCGTAATCGAGCCCGGATATCGTGCTGCCAGTGATGTCGGCGTCACTGTTGACCAGCGAAACCGTAACGTCCCCGCTGGCCCCGGTCACCGTGGCACCGGTCAGGTTCACGGCCGCCCCGTTCGATGCACTGATCTGCTGGGTCGTACCGGTGTTGACATTCAAGACGCCGGCCTGGACGTCGATGTCCAGCGTTTCGGCGCCATTGACGTTAAGCGTCGCATCCGGTGCGATCAGCCAGCTCTCAACGGTTGGCGAAGGCGAGATGGTTTCCGTCTCCCCCGGGTTCAGGTCACGCGCTTGTGCATAAGGGATGACAAAAGCAAGTGCCAGGACCGATGGATATTGCCATCTGCCGCAATGAACTTTCGATAGAGAAAACTGAGCTGATTGCATATGAACTACCCTAATAACGATATTTGGAACTGGTTGGCTCGCTGACCTTTACCCGATCACATTCGAGAAGAGGCGCCAGACTACTGAGAAAGCCCAAAATTCAATGTAGGATTATTCTGAAAACAACTCAGACAACTCCGTTGCACAAGCAATATAATTCGTATCCCTTCACAAAGACTCAACAGGACACTGCTGTGAAGGGAAAGATCAAGCTGGACCTCTACTCACGCCTGTTGTTCGCAATACTCAATATATGCATTGATAAGATTGACCACGACTTCAAATTCGTCAGAGGGATAATCTGTTCCAGCGATCTCCACCGTGTACCAGATTTTCCAATAACCCACATAGGGGCCTGACCCTATCGGAGTAGGAGGAGGCTCAGGAACATTACGGATAAAAGGATCATAAGGTTCAATGTTCATGGTAAACCCGTCCGCTGGCTCTGTGCCGATAATCGTGTGCGGTGTAGTTGAGGTAAAATCGGTGCCTGGTGCTAGCTGGGTGTAGGCCGCGTCCCTGTAGCCTTGCGCATGCAGGGTCACTTCCCGACCCAGTTGCAGGTGCACAGGGTCTCCCTCGATATTGACCACCGCGCTCCAATTGGGTCCCTTAAGGTCGTCGCACAGCAGCAGGCCCGGATTTTCCGTGGTTATTGACGGAGCTTTCATGTCAACGACCAATGCGTTGTTTGTCACTGTTTGGATGAGTGACGGATTTTCATTGACGCCGCCAATGTCCGACACGAAATACTGAAGGGGTTTATCACCGAGGCCGGCGGTTTCAATGACATTCCAAGGCAGGGGAATGGTTGCGACTGTTTGGTTATCCCTTAAAAAAGCGAGATCACTAAGTCTCACACCGGCGTACTCAGCTGCAATTTGCTGCCCCTGCTTCACTGGCTTATCAACATCCGTCCACAGGTTAATCGTGATGGTCTGCTCCACATTATGGTCTTCAATCTCAATAATGTTGGGCACTGTGGTACTTGTAACATTTGGCGCAGTCAATTGATCATTGGGTAGGCCCGGGTCCGTCGGATCAGTAGGACCAGGTGCATAGAGATTCGAAAAAATATCGACAGATGAGTCGTCTACTTCATCGGGTCCGCGCAGCAAAGTGGCTTTCACATTGACGGGAACTTCGCCCTCGGTGGTCGGGCCGCCTGTATAATAATCATCGAAAATAGTGTCGAACGGCACGGGAAACACTAACTTGGTCGCGGTACCAAACTCCAAGGTATCTACAAGCGCACCATTCCACTCAAGTTTAATCTCATCGGTATCCTCTACATGGTCAACTCTTTCCACCTCGACGGTAACACCACCGACCTCTGCACAATCTTTCAAATCGATAAGACGATCGGTCTGGCTACTCGCCAAAGGAACAATCGGATCTTCGAGCACGGGCGCCGGTGCAAAGGCGATCCTCACGCCTTGGGCGACTGACAAAGCACTTTTATTCCCGACCGCATCGACATGCTGGTAGAAAAAATAGGCTGTTCCCGGTGGCAAACTGCGTAAAATCGTCCCGCTTACATTAATGATGCTACTTTGCGGCAATGCGTAGGGTGGTGGATTAAGCGGCTCATCGGGATTAACTTCCTCATAGCTCTTGCTCAGATACAAATAGCACTTATCACCCACCGCCCAGTGGTCAACTCCCACCGTCACCTCCATGAGACCGCCAGGCAGGCTATTGACGTAGGCGTCATTGATGATATCGGTGGCGGGAATGGCCGGGTTGGCAACAGGTAACGGCGGCCGGTTCTTGGTTCCGCCGGGAGTCGGTTGGTAATGGGCCCGTCTATCGATTTCAAGCTCTTTGTTATTTGATTTCCAGGGGTTCCCGAGGGGAGGCGCCGCACGGTACTGAACCAACCAAACGGAGGGTGTTCCGGCGGGGTTGTAGTCAGTCAACTCTTCGGTCGCGATACCCGCCTCAAATTTAGGAGGACGATTAGCGATCAGACCAGCAGGAAATCTATCCACCTCTTTCCAGACTGGGGTGGCTGCCTGTTGCGCGATGTGAACAGTGACGACATCATCTTCGTGTTCGTTTGTCCAACGCGGAAGCATAGCTTTCAGTTTGGTGCCAGGCAGAAGCTTATCAACATACACACGGTTGTCGGTATCACTGATGGTGTCAGGAAATTCTGGAGGAGGGCCTGCCAAGGGGCCTGTTGCTGCGCGGACACTGCGCACCCGCTCCCGGTCGATTTTCGCTACTTCCTGTTTCGCGTTCATTTGATATTCTCCACGATAAAGTCGAAATCCAAAATCACTGCATATAAACAAACGGCTTATGGGAAGCCCACTGCAAACATTTCTTAGCTGGCTAAAAGTAGCCGACCATCCAATAAGTTACGGTTGATCACGGCCCGCACGGTTCAGCCGTACCGGGCAGATACCGATCAACTTTTACCCAGCGCAACTCGGATTCGCCAATAAAACCTCCTGGTCTTCTGCGTATCTTGTACTGAGCACTCCCACAGCCAAACAACAAGGGTTCGATATACGTGGCAAAAGGAATGGGCGGCATTATGAACCCTTGCGGATCCTCCGCTTCCGCCCTGCTTAATTGATGAGTAAAGACTCCTTCGGTGCCGTCTATGTAATTTTGAGGGGCCGGGGTCAAGGACGTGTAGGCACGCCAGGTGAGAACACATTCATCCCCTTCTCGGAATCCTTGATACGGAATTCTTATAAAGACCCCATCCCAAATTGGCGGCAACGTGCCGCAATTCAGATAATTCATAGGCGTGGTATACAGAAAAGACACCCCCAGCAGTTCGGGCAATGGAACAACACTGTGATCGATATAAAGAATCGTATCATTAGTTGTAAATCCGTTACCGGGAGGCGCTATCGGTATCACTTTGTAAGACAGATAGGCCACCCCATCTCCGGCCCACAAAGAAGCGGGTAACGGGATGACAAATTCGGTTTCCATGATCGGGCCTTGCTTGTTTTGATCGTAGACCGTGTCGGTAGTAGTGCCGCGTCGCCAATAAACAAGCAATCGGTCTACTTTGCCGGGACTGTCCGCATAGATAGGCCATCTTGGAATGCGCGTTTGTCCTCCATTCAACAAAATACTGGCCGGCACTTGTCCACTGGGTGGCACGTCATCTACTGGCGGTCCAGGGGCTGCCAGAGTGTCTGGCCCGCTGCTCTCATCACCAGAGGTAGACATGCCACCCTCCTGCTTATTCGATCCGGAAAAACACCCACTGCGTTGAATAAAGTAGATACGCGATCGTCGACCTTGCCTACTGTCAGAACTGACAGGTCAATCGACCGTTTATCGGTTTAGTTTCGGAATTTAAATAAGTTGAAGAGGCCCAGGCACTGTATGGAAGTGCCTGCGCCCTGCTGCTTAATGATGAGTCGCTGTCAGGTATGACGCCGCCCCAATACATGCGCGGCGCACGCAGTAATCCGCTGACAGGCATCGGCCAGTTGCAACTGATCGACCACCAACCCGATGCGGATATGTCCCGCTGCACTCGGCCCGAATGCCTCACCGGCCAGCACCGACACGCCATACCCGTCCAGCAGGCGCTCGGCAAATGCCTGGGCACCGAGGCCCGTCTGGCGCACATCGACCATCACGAACATGCCACCGTCGGGCCGCACCGGCTTGAGGCCTGGGCAGTCATCGAGCATGGCGCACACCAGGTCCCGACGCTGGCGATACTCCTCGTGCATCTGCGCCACCTCAGGCAAATCCTGCTCCAGCGCCACCTGGGCGGCGCGCTGCACGAAGTCCGGCAAGCCGAACAGCATGCACAGCGACAGGTTCGCCAGGTGTTCAGCCAGGGATTCGGGGCCGATGACCCAGCCGATGCGCCAACCGGTCATGGCGTGGGACTTGGACAGGCTGTTGATGGTGGCGGTGCGCTCGGCCATGCCCGGTAGGCTGGCCGGGCTGATGTGTTCGCCTTCGTACAGCAAGTCGCTGTAGACCTCGTCGCTGATGAGCCATAGGTCATGCTCGATGCACAATTGCGCCAGTGCTTGCCAGGTGGCCAGCGGCAAGCTGGCGCCGGACGGGTTGTTCGGGCTGTTGAGCAACATCGCCCGGGTGCGCGGGCTGATCAGGTGGGCGACGTCGGCCGGATCGACCCGAAACCCGTTTTCCAGGCGCACCGCCACCGGCACCACTGTCGCCCCGCAGGCACCGAACACCGCTTCGTAGGTGACATACATCGGTTCGGCGATGATCACTTCATCACCGGGGTTGAGCAGGCATTGCGCGACCGCGTACACCCCGCATTGCGCCCCCGGCAACACGGTAACCTGGTCGGCGCCCACCGGCTGACCGCAACGCTCGCGATGACGCCGGGCAATACTGGCGCGCAAGCTGTGCAAGCCACGCACATCTGAATAATGGGTTTCTCCGGCCCGCAGGCTGGTCACCGCAGCATCGACGATAGCGCGTGGCGTGTCGAAATCCGGATCGCCCACTGATAACAGCAATACATCCATGCCCTGCTCGCGCATAGCCAGCGCCCGGTCGTGGATCTGCCACGCGGTGGCGCCGTCGCCGGTGATGCGGCGGGTCAAGTCTGAAAAGCGCATGTACCACTCCTGTTTTGCGCGAAGTCCAGCCTCAACCCTATCTCAAATTCAACTCCGTGGGAGCAAAGCTTGCTCGCGACGCTGGCGACTCGATTCCTGGAGGACCGCAGCGCTTGTATCGCGGGCAAGCCTTGCTCCCACAGGTCTATCGGGCGGCCACTCGCCAAAGCCGGGCGATGTCCCGCGCCCGTTCGCTCAACAGGCGTGGCGCATCGGCACAGGCCTCTTGCAGGGTCATCGGCCCGCTGACCAGGGCAAACGCGGCGTCGATGCCATGCTCATACAGCGCCTGATAATCCTGCCCCAGCGTGCCGGCGATGACCACGACCGGTACGCCGTGTTGGCGGGCGATGCGAGCCACGCCAAAGGGTGTTTTGCCGCGCAGGGTCTGGGCGTCGAAACGGCCTTCGCCGGTGATCACCAGGTCAGCGCCGTTGATTGCATCGGCCAGCCCGGTCAACCCGGCGACGACGTCAACGCCGGTGCGAAACTGCGCGCCCAGGAACGCCTTGGCGGCGAACCCCAGCCCCCCGGCGGCGCCACTGCCCGATTCGTCGCGAACATCTTTGTTCAACGCCTGGGCACAGTGTTCAGCGAAATGCCCCAAAGCCTGGTCCAGTTGCTGTACCTGCTCAGGGGATGCGCCTTTCTGCGGACCAAAAATTGCTGAAGCGCCGTGAGGACCGCACAACGGGTTATCGACATCAGCCGCGATCTCGAAACTGACCCGGGCCAGGCGCGGGTCCATCTCGCTCAAGTCGATACGCGCCAGTTTCGCCAGGGCCAGACCACCGGGCGCAAGGGGTTGCCCGTTTTCATCCAGCAACCCCACGCCCAAGGCTTGCATCGCCCCTGCACCGCCGTCGTTGGTGGCACTGCCGCCGATTGCCAGGATCACCCGTCCGGCGCCTTCGTCCAGGGCGGCACGAATCAGCTCGCCGGTGCCGTAGGTGCTGCTGGAACAGGCGTCACGTTGCCCAGGAGGTACCAGCTGCAAGCCGCTGGCCTCAGCCATTTCAATAATCGCGGTGCGGCTGTCGGGCAACCAGCCCCAACGCGCTTCGACGCTGGCCCCCAGCGGGCCTCTCACCCAACTGCGCCGCCACTGCCCGTTGCAGGCCGCCAGCACCGACTCCACCGTACCCTCCCCGCCATCGGCCATCGGGCACTTGATCAACTGTGCATCCGGCCAGACCTGGGCCAAGCCTTGGGCGACAGCATCCGCCACGCCCTGGGCGCTCAGGCTGTCCTTGAACGAGTCGGGGGCGATGACTATTTTCATATTATTCTCCGGTTGGGTGGGGACTGTGTTGAGGCTCATGGCTCATCGCGAGCAAGCTCCCACATTGGATCTGCTGCGAACATAGATTTTGCGCTCACCAAAAATCAACTGTGGGAGCAAGCCCCCTCCCACAGGTGATTTGGGGTGTTTGATAAATCTGTTTGCTCCGCACGCCTTATCTGGGGTTTGATTGGACCTTTCCCATCGATAAAAGGACCTTGTCATGAGCTACCGCACGCTAGGCCATTCTGGGTTGCACGTTTCGACATTGACCCTGGGCACGATGATGTTCGGCGAACAAACCAGCACCGAGGATTCGCTGCGGATCATCGACAAGGCCTGGGACCAGGGTATCAATTTCATCGACACTGCGGACGTCTACACCAACGGTCGTTCCGAAGAGATCGTCGGCGAGGCGATTGCCCGTCACCGTCATGAATGGGTGCTGGCCACCAAGGTCGGCTTCGGCCCGCCGGATGGCGTGCCCAACCGCAGCGGCCTGAGCCGCAAGCACATTTTCAATGGCATTGAGGCGAGCCTGACGCGCCTGGGCACCGATTACCTGGACATCTATTACCTGCACCGCGAAGATCACAATACCCCGCTCGAGGTCACGGTGTCGGCCATCGGTGATTTGATTCGCCAAGGCAAGATCCGCTACTGGGGCCTGTCGAACTACCGTGGCTGGCGCATCGCCGAGGTGATCCGGATCGCCGACCGCCTGGGCATCGACCGGCCGGTGATCAGCCAACCACTGTACAACATCGTCAATCGCCAGGCCGAAACCGAGCAGATCACCGCCGCGCAGAACTACGGCCTCGGCGTGGTGCCTTTCAGCCCCCTCGCCCGCGGGGTGCTCAGTGGCAAGTACGCACCGGACGTGGCACCGGACGCCAACAGTCGCGCCGGTCGCCAGGACAAACGCATCCTGGAAACCGAATGGCGGGTCGAATCCCTGCGCATCGCTCAACAGATCCAGCAATACACCCAGGAACGCGGCGTGGGCATGGTCGAGTTCGCCATTGCCTGGGTGCTGAACAACCGCGCTGTCACCTCGGCCATCGTCGGGCCGCGCACCGAGGAACAATGGGATGGCTACACCAAGGCGCAGTCGGTGACGATCACCGCCGAAGATGAAGCCTTCATCGATTCGCTGGTGACACCGGGGCATGCCTCGACACCCGGGTTCAATGACGTGGGGCATTTCGTACCGGGGCGTGTGGCGCGCACGTCATAATCACGTTTTCTCCAGCCAAATATCCTTGTGGCGAGGGGATTTACCTGTGGGAGCATGGCTTGCCCGCGATGGCCGCGCTGCGGTTTAACAACTGAAGCGCGTTATCGTTCATCGCGGGCAAGCCTTGCTCCCACAGGCCATGCACCATAGATAGATTTTCCAGCCACAGATCCGGTTGTGGCTGATAGCCCTCAAGAGAATCACCGTGTCCAAAGGCATCGCTCTATCGGTCTCGGCCTCTGTGCTGTTCGCCGTCATGTATTACTACACCTCCCTGCTCTCGCCACTGACCGGCGTGGAGATCTTCGGTTGGCGCATGCTGCTGACGATGCCCTGCATGACAGTGTTCATGCTGGTGGCCAAGGAGTGGAACCTGGTGACGGCGCTCGGCCGGCGTCTGCTCGCCGCGCCGCGGCTGTTGATCGGTGCCATGGCGTCTTCGGCGTTGATGGGGGCGCAGTTGTGGCTGTTCATGTGGGCGCCCCTCAACGGCTACAGCCTGGACGTGTCGCTGGGGTATTTTTTGTTGCCGCTGTCGATGGTTCTGACCGGGCGCCTCGTCTATGGCGAGCGCCTGTCCTACCTGCAGAAAATCGCCGTATTCTTCGCCACCCTCGGCGTGGTCAACGAGCTCTACCAGGTGGGTGGTTTTTCCTGGGCGACCTTGCTGGTGGTGGTGGGCTATCCGATCTACTTCATTCTGCGCAAACGCCTGGGGACCGACAACCTGGGCGGGTTGTGGCTGGACATGACCCTGATGCTGCCGCTGGCGCTCTGGTTCGTGCAAAGCGGGGAGCAGGGTTTCGCTGTTTTCGACCAGTACCCGTGGCTGTCGCTGCTGATCCCGTTGCTCGGGGTGATCAGTGCTTCGGCACTGGTGGCCTACATCGTTGCCAGCCGGTTGCTGCCATTCAGCCTGTTCGGACTGTTGAGCTATGTCGAGCCGGTATTGCTGCTGGGCGTTGCGCTGCTGCTGGGAGAAAGCATCCAGGCCAGTGAGTGGCTGACCTACATTCCCATCTGGATGGCCGTGGCGGTGCTGGTATTCGAAGGGTTCAAACACCTGATGCGCCAGCGCCGCCGAGCTTAAGGCTTATCCAGCCCCCCTTGTGGGAGCGGGCTTGCTCGCGAAGGCGTCGTGTCAGGCGCCACTGATATTGACTGATACTGCGCTTTCGCGAGCAAGCCCACTCCCACAAGGGGTTTTGCATCGGCAATAAAAAGCCCGCCGGGCATCACTGCCAGGCGGGCTTTTTTTGCGCTCAGGTATTACTCGGTAGCCAGCACACCACGCCGCACCTGGTCACGCTCGATGGACTCGAACAACGCCTTGAAGTTGCCTTCGCCGAAGCCATCGTCGCCTTTGCGCTGGATGAATTCGAAGAACACCGGCCCCATCAGGGTTTCCGAGAAAATCTGCAACAGCAGACGCTTGTCGCCCTGTTCCGAAGCGCCGTCCAGCAAAATGCCCCGCGCTTGCAGTTCCTCCACCGGCTCGCCGTGGTTCGGCAGGCGACCTTCGAGCATTTCGTAGTAGGTGTCCGGCGGCGCGGTCATGAAGCGCATGCCGATGCTTTTGAGCTGGTCCCAGGTCTTGATCAGGTCGTCGGTCAGGAAGGCCACGTGCTGGATGCCTTCACCGTTGAACTGCATCAGAAACTCTTCGATCTGCCCGGCGCCCTTGGACGATTCCTCGTTCAGCGGGATGCGGATCATGCCGTCCGGGGCGGTCATGGCCTTGGAGGTCAGGCCGGTGTATTCGCCCTTGATGTCGAAGTAACGAATCTCACGGAAATTGAACAGCTTCTCGTAGAAACCCGCCCAATAGGCCATGCGCCCGCGATACACGTTGTGGGTCAGGTGGTCGATGATTTTCAGCCCCGCGCCCACTGGGTTACGGTCAACGCCTTCGAGGAACACGAAGTCGATGTCATAGATGGAGCTGCCTTCGCCAAAACGGTCGATCAGGTACAGCGGCGCGCCGCCGATGCCTTTGATTGCCGGGAGGTTCAGCTCCATCGGGCCGGTTTCGATGTGAATCGGCTGGGCGCCGAGTTCCAAGGCACGTTTGTAGGCCTGTTGCGAATCCTTGACGCGGAAAGCCATGCCGCACACCGACGGGCCGTGTTCGGCGGCGAAGTATGAGGCCACGCTGTGGGGTTCGTTGTTGAGGATCAGGTTGATCGCGCCCTGACGATACAGATGCACGTCCTTGGAGCGGTGGCTGGCCACTTTGGTGAAGCCCATGATCTCGAAGATCGGCTCCAGGGTGTTGGGGGTCGGGGATGCGAATTCGATGAATTCAAAGCCCATCAGGCCCATCGGGTTTTCGTATAGATCTGCCATGTTGGCGCCTCATCATGCTTATCAATTAACGGAGCGTTAGTTGCCGGCCATGCTGAGGGCACGCGGTGGCGCGCAGGAAATGCCGCGAACGGTGCGGGCGAGAAAATCGCCGTAGATCAGTTGAAACCCGAATATCTTCATTGTCGACCCAAGGCTCTTGCGGGCGAGGCTTCTGCTGCCAGAAGACGTTTATTCTTGTATGCGTAAATCGATTCTACACAGCGTAACCATATTTGTCCGCCTTCGGTATCAAATCGTCTTTTGCGGCGAGCGTGCAAGGGCTTTGTTGCACAGGAAAATCCCGGTCAGGATCAGCCCCGCCCCTGCCCCCATCAAGACGGTGAGCCGCTCGTCCAACAGCAGCGCACCGAACAACACTGCGGTCAACGGGTTGAGTGCGATGAACACGCCAGAACGGGTCGCGCCAATCCGACGGATGCCGTCATACCAGGCGATATAGGCCAACGCCGATCCCAGCACACCGAGGTACAGCAGGCTCAACCATTGCCCGACGTCCAACCCGCGCAACGCTTCAACGCGAACTTCGCCTGCGACCGCGCAAGCTAGCCACAACATCAAGGTCCCCAGCAGAATCGACCAGGTCACGGTTTGCAAAGGTCCGAGGCTTTCATTCAGGTTTTTGGAAAACAAGGAATAAATGCCCCAGCCCAGCACACAACCGAAAATCAGCAGGTCGCCCATCCAGCCCTGCCCTGCACTCTGCAGCAAAGAGGGATCGCGACTGACGATCACCAACCCCGCCCCGCCGATACACAGCACGATGCCTGCAACTTTCGCCCGGCTCAGCCGTTCCTTGAACAGCCACCAGGACGCCAGCCCGATCACCGCCGGATTCAAGGCCACGATCAACGAGGCCCGCGACGCATTGATGTACTGCAAACCGTAGAAGAAACACAGGTTGTAGAAAAAGATCCCGAAGAACCCCAGCGCCGCCAATTGCAGCCCTTGTTTCAGGCTCGGCCTGGCCAGCGGAATCCCGGCCAGGCCGAGAAACAGCAACAGCGCGAGACTGGCCAGCAGAAACCGCAGGCTGGCGGCAAGCAGCGGTGCTAGGGCATCGGAAAGGATCCTGCCGGCGACGAAGGTGCCGCCCCAGATCATGGTGACCATGGCGAGCTTCAAGTAGACCGGCAGGTCCGACGGGGTTGGGACGGTTTGTTCGAGGGTTTTCATGGTTTCACCACATTGAAATAAAACGCCACCCGTGGCGAGGGAGCTTGCTCCCGCTGG
>NZ_JABWQV010000089.1 GCF_014268615.1 Pseudomonas tehranensis
GGGAGCGGGCTTGCTCGCGAAGGGGCCCTGACAGGCGCTACATAACTTCCAGGCATAAAAAAACGCCCCTGATCTCACAATCAGGGGCGTTTTTTTTCAGCCATTAACTAAGTCGAAACTCAGTTACCGCTTTTCTTGGCAGCGCGGGTACGCTCGCTTTCGCCAAGGATCTTCTTACGCAGGCGAATCGACTTAGGCGTCACTTCGCACAGTTCGTCTTCCTGCACGAACTCCAGCGCTTGCTCCAGGGTGAACTTGACCGGCGGAACCAATGCGATGGTTTCGTCTTTGCCCGAAGCACGCATGTTGTCGAGCTTCTTGCCTTTGGTCGGGTTCACGCCCAGGTCGTTGTCGCGGCTGTTGAGGCCGACGATTTGACCTTCGTAGATGTCCTGGCCGTGCTCGACGAACAGCTTGCCGCGCGCTTGCAGGGTTTCCAGCGAGTAGGTCAGTGCCTTGCCGGTCGCAACCGATACCAGAACACCGTTCTGACGGCCGGACATGTCGCCGGACTTCATCACGTCGTAACGATCGAAGATCGAAGTCAGGATGCCGCCACCGGAGGTCAGGGTCAGGAACTCGTTACGGAAACCGATCAGGCCACGGGCCGGGATGTTGTACTCAAGGCGCACACGGCCCTTGCCATCCGGAACCATGTTGGTCAGGTCGCCCTTGCGCAGGCCCATTTGCTCCATGATCGCGCCCTGGGATTCTTCCGGCAGGTCGATGGTCACGTTTTCGTACGGTTCGTGCTTGACGCCGTCAACCATACGGATGATCACTTCAGGACGACCTACGCCCATTTCGAAGCCTTCGCGACGCATGGTTTCGATCAGAACCGAGAGGTGCAGCTCACCACGGCCGGAAACCTTGAACTTGTCGGCCGAGTCGCCTTCTTCAACGCGCAGTGCCACGTTGTAGAGCAGTTCCTTGTCCAGACGCTCCTTGATGTTACGGCTGGTCACGAACTTGCCTTCTTTACCGCAGAATGGCGAGTCGTTGACCTGGAAGGTCATGGAAACGGTTGGCTCGTCGACGGTCAACGGCTTCATCGCTTCGACGTTCAGTGGGTCGCACAGGGTGTCGGAGATGAACAGTTGCTCGAAGCCGCTGATGCAGACGATGTCGCCGGCAGCTGCTTCTTCAACGTCGATACGGTGCAGACCGTGGTGGCCCATCAGCTTGAGGATACGACCGTTGCGCTTCTTGCCGTCGGCGTCGATCGCCACGACCGGCGTGTTCGGCTTGATGCGACCACGGGCGATGCGGCCAACACCGATCACACCCAGGAAGCTGTTGTAGTCCAGAGCCGAGATTTGCATCTGGAACGGACCGTCACGGTCGACTTTCGGCGCAGGTACGTCGTCGACGATCGACTGGTACAGCGGGGTCATGTCTTCGGCCATGTTGGTGTGGTCCAGACCGGCAATACCGTTCAGGGCCGAGGCGTAGACGACTTTGAAGTCCAGCTGTTCTTCGGTGGCGCCGAGGTTGTCGAACAGATCGAAAATCTGGTCCAGAACCCAGTCCGGACGCGCGCCTGGACGGTCAACCTTGTTGATGACCACGATCGGACGCAGGCCGGCTTCAAACGCCTTCTTGGTCACGAAACGGGTTTGCGGCATAGGGCCGTCCTGGGCATCGACCAGCAGCAGCACGGAGTCGACCATCGACATTACGCGCTCTACTTCACCACCGAAGTCGGCGTGGCCCGGGGTGTCCACGATGTTGATGTGGTAGCCATTCCAGTTGATGGCGGTGTTTTTCGCCAGGATGGTAATACCGCGCTCTTTTTCCTGGTCGTTGGAGTCCATCACGCGCTCGTCGTTGAGCTCGTTGCGCTCCAGGGTGCCGGATTGACGCAAGAGTTTGTCTACCAGGGTGGTCTTACCATGGTCAACGTGAGCAATGATGGCGATGTTGCGTAGATTTTCGATCACTTGTGTATCTCGATCAGAGGATTCGGTGTGCTGACAGGTCGTGGCAGCGATTTACGTTGAGTCCGACAAAGCCGTTACAGCCTGTCGGCGGCGTCGGGGGGCCGGTGACGCAGGCCACAGGCAAACAGCCCCGGGCACTTAGCTCGGTCGATAAACGCGCACATTGGCATGCCCCTCACTGAGCAAATGGTGGGCATGCAGGCGACTCATCACGCCTTTGTCGCAATACAACAGGTACTGGCGAGTAGGGTCCAGTTCCTTGAAACGCGCGTTCACTGCATAGAACGGCATCGTTTGTACCTCGATACCGGCGATACTCAGCGGGTCGTCCTCAGCGTCGTCCGGGTGACGGATGTCGATGATGATCTGACCGGCCAGCGCTTCGCCGACTTCTTCAATCTGTATGTCCTGGCCCAATTCATCGATCACCCGATCGATTGGCACCAGCCTGGCGTTTTCGAGCGCACGCTCGAGCACCGCCATGTCGAATTCTTTCTCTTCATGCTCCACACGCCCGCGCTTGGCCGCAGTCTTCGGATTGACCGAGATGACCCCGCAGTATTCCGGCATGTGCCGGGCAAAATCGGCGGTGCCGATCGCGTTGGCCGTGTCGATGATGTCCTGCTTGTGGCTGGCGATCAGCGGGCGCAGTACCAGTTTTTCGGTCACGCAGTCGATCACTGACAGGTTCGGCAGCGTCTGGCTCGACACCTGGGAGATCGCCTCGCCGGTGACCAGCGCATCGATGTGCAGCCGATCGGCGATGCTGGACGCGGCACGCAACATCATACGCTTCAAAATGACGCCCATATGACTGTTATCGACTTTGCCGAGAATCTCGCCCAGGACTTCCTCGAACGGTACGCTCACAAATAACACGCGTTGGGAGCTGCCATACTTCTTCCAGATGAAGTGCGCCACTTCCATTACGCCCAGTTCATGGGCGCGCCCGCCGAGATTGAAGAAGCAGAAATGGCTCATCAGCCCGCGACGCATGATCTGGTAGGCCGCGACCGTGGAATCGAAACCGCCGGACATCAGCACCAGGGTCTGTTCCAGCGAACCCAGCGGATACC
Organism: Pseudomonas tehranensis; assembly: GCF_014268615.1. Classification (GTDB taxonomy): domain Bacteria; phylum Pseudomonadota; class Gammaproteobacteria; order Pseudomonadales; family Pseudomonadaceae; genus Aquipseudomonas; species Aquipseudomonas tehranensis. The sequence goes on from NZ_JABWQV010000089.1 coordinate 3,017, forward strand.
CGCCAATGCTGTCGTGCTGACTGTGGATCACGAACAACCGTTGGTCGCGAATTTCGATGCGTACTTCAATTTGCGGGTCTTTCAATGAAATTCCGGCGGCGCCACACTGCTTGCGCAACTGGCTGCCAACGTATCTCTCCACATCCATCGAGCTGAACGGGTGTTTGCCGGCGCGCTTGCAGCGCACTGAAAAAATCTTGCCGGCCAGGGCATCACCATAATGCAGCTTGCACTTGGCGAGGATGTCGTCGAAATCCCCCAGCGGGTATTCGTCGACCTGCAGGAAATGCGCGATGCCCGGCATGCAGCTCAGGCGCTCGGTCATTTCCTTGAGGATCTTGGGTTCGCTGACGCGGGTTTCCAGCTCGAGGTTGTCCCACACGCCGTTCACCACCACAGCCGGGTCCAGATCGCGGAGCACGGCACGGATGTTCTTGGCCAACTGGCGGATGAAACGCATCCGTACCGGGCGGCTCTTGATGGTGATCTCGGGGAAGACTTTTACGATTAGTTTCATGAAAACAGCGCGCGAACGGCCAGCCGAAAAAGGGGGGCGCGGATTATAGCGGAAATTGCTCAAGGTTTAACCAGTTAATCTGCACTCCGTTTTCAGCGCACCAAAACAGGTCGCTTATCGCAAGTCGCGCCACATTGCAGTGCGCAATTGTTCGACAATCTGGGTTTCAAGGCTTTAAAAGCGTGGATTTGGTGCAAAAAACCCATGCTGGGGCACTGGCATGCAAATTGCTCCCTTGTGAGGCAGGTTGCCTTGGCAGAGTATTCGCGCCGGCATCACCCATATCTAAGGGCACACCATTACCCGCCCGAAGCCACCCGGAGGACATATGTCGAAGTCGGTTCAACTCATCAAAGATCATGACGTCAAGTGGATTGATCTGCGCTTCACTGACACCAAAGGCACTCAACATCACGTGACCATGCCGGCCCGTGATGCGCTGGACGACGAATTCTTTGAAATCGGAAAGATGTTCGACGGCTCCTCCATCTCTGGCTGGAAAGGCATCGAAGCCTCCGACATGATCCTGATGCCGGACGACGAAACGGCTGTCCTGGACCCGTTCACCGAAGAGCCGACCCTGATCCTGGTCTGCGACATCATCGAACCTTCGACTATGCAAGGCTATGACCGCGACCCACGCGCCATCGCCCACCGTGCCGAGGAATACCTGAAGTCCACCGGTATCGGCGACACCGCTTTCTTCGGTCCTGAGCCTGAGTTCTTCATCTTCGACTCGGTCAAGTTCAAGTCCGACATCTCCGGTTCCATGTTCAAGATCTTCTCCGAACAAGGTTCGTGGATGTCCGATCAGGACGTGGAAGGCGGTAACAAAGGCCACCGTCCAGGTATCAAGGGCGGCTACTTCCCGGTTCCACCGTTCGACCACGACCACGAAATCCGTACCTCCATGTGCAACGCACTGGAAGAGATGGGCCAGACCGTCGAAGTTCACCACCACGAAGTGGCGACTGCCGGCCAGAACGAAATCGGCGTTAAATTCAACACGCTGGTCAAGAAGGCTGACGAAGTCCAGACCCTGAAGTACTGCGTACACAACGTTGCTGACGCCTACGGCCGCACCGCGACCTTCATGCCTAAGCCTCTGTACGGCGACAACGGTTCGGGCATGCACGTGCACATGTCGATCTCCAAAGACGGCAAGAACACCTTCGCTGGCGAAGGTTATGCCGGCCTGTCGGACACCGCCCTGTACTTCATCGGCGGTATCATCAAGCACGGTAAGGCCCTGAACGGCTTTACCAACCCGTCGACCAACTCCTACAAGCGTCTGGTGCCAGGCTTTGAAGCGCCGGTGATGCTGGCCTACTCGGCTCGCAACCGTTCCGCCTCGATCCGTATTCCTTACGTCAACAGCCCTAAGGCTCGCCGTATCGAAGCCCGTTTCCCGGACCCGGCTGCCAACCCGTACCTGGCCTTCGCGGCACTGATGATGGCTGGCCTGGACGGTATCCAGAACAAGATCCACCCTGGCGATGCCGCCGACAAAAACCTGTATGACCTGCCGCCTGAAGAGGCCAAGGAAATTCCACAGGTGTGTGGCAGCCTGAAAGAAGCCCTGGAAGAGCTGGACAAGGGCCGTGCGTTCCTGACCAAGGGCGGCGTATTCAGCGATGACTTCATCGACGCTTACATCGCACTGAAAAGCGAAGAAGAAATCAAGGTTCGCACCTTCGTACACCCACTGGAATATGAGCTGTACTACAGCTGCTGATCCGGTAGCGTCGCCCCCCACGCGGCGTGAATAAAAAAGAGGCCTCCTTCGGGAGGCCTTTTTTATGGGCGCAGGTTACGTGCATGATTGTCTGCGCCCTCCACTATTCGAAGACGAGATCACCCATGACTTCGCGCCTTTCACTCTACCTTGCGCTGTCTGCCGCGTTGTTGGGCTCCGCCGCCCAGGCCGCAACTGCACCCACCACCCTCGCCCCGCTGCTGGGCACCATAGGCGAGCGTCTGGCCATTGCCGACCAGGTCGCCTTGAGCAAATGGGACAGCCGCAAACCGGTGGAAGATCGCCAGCGCGAACGCGAGGTGATCGCCGCCGCCGTCGCCCAGGCACCGGCTTACAAACTGAGCAGTGAAGCGGTAGAGGCGTTTTTCGCCGCACAAATAGAAGCCAACAAATTGGTGCAATACGCGCATCTGTCCGATTGGCAACTGCAAGGCAAAGCCCCGGACGCGCCGCGCCCGGACCTGGTTAGGCAGATCCGCCCGCAACTGGATCAACTGCAAAAACGCCTGCTGCAACAACTGGCCGACTTCAGCCCCTACCGCACCGACCCGCAATGCCCACAATGGCTGGCCCAGGCCACCCATACCGTCAGTAGTGACCCGTTGCGGCAAATGGCGCTGGTTCGGGCGACCGCAGAGCTGTGCGTCTTCACAAAATCCTGAGCCAACGATTTTCGATTGTGGGAGCGGGCTTGCTCGCGAAGAGGCCGGCACAGCCAATATCTCAGGGGCCGACAAACCGCTTTCGCGAGCAAGCCCGCTCCCACAGGAGGGCCACTGTCTAACCTGGAGGCTATGAACACCGCCCCAACAGGGATTGTGTGCAACAACTTGGGCCAACCGCCTCCCCTGACCTATGCTGCAATCCAACACTTTTGGTTTTCGGTTGATTTTATGAGTCGTGGCTTTCCAGGAATGCTGTTGTTGCTATTGGCGCTGCCAGTCGCCGCACAGATCTACAAATACACCGACGCCGACGGCAACACCGCCTATAGCAACCAGCCGCCCGATGGCGTACCGGCCCAGACAGTGGAGCTGCCGCCACTCAACAGTGTCGAATCCCAGCCCCCGGCCTCCCCGAACGTTACTGCGCCTGCCGCGAACCGGGAGGAGCCAAACAACGCCTACGAAACCCTGGAGCTGACAGACATCCCCAGCGAAGAGGCCCTGCGCGCCAACAACGGCACCTTCACCGTTGGCGTCCTGGCTCGGCCGCGCCTGCAAAGCCCTCATCTGTTCAGGTTGTTGCTGGACGGCCAGCCCTATGGCCAGCCGAGCAACGTGCCGCGCCTGCAACTGGTGAATATCGACCGGGGCGAGCACAGCCTGGCGGTACAGGTCATCGACGGCGAACATCTGGTGCAACAGAGCGAAACCGTCATCTTCACCGTACAACGGGTGCACCGCCCATGATCCGCTGGCTGCTCGCGCTGAGCTTGTCCCTGGCCGCGCTGCCGACGGTGGGACAGGTTTATACCTACATCGACGCCCAGGGCAATCGCGTCTTCACCGACCAACCGCGCCCCGGTAACGCCCAAAAAGTGCAATTGCCGCCCGCCAACCGGATGGCGACACCACCCTCCGGCGCAGCCTCAACAACGCCCCCCGCAAAAACTCCCGATCCGATGTTCCGCTACGAAATGCTGCGACTGTTGATCCCTGAACCGGATGCCACGATACGCAGCACAGCGGGGGAACTGATCGTCACGGTCACCAGCGAACCCAGCTTGCAAAAAGGCCACCGCTACCGCCTGCTGTTGGACGGCAACCCCACAGGCGAACCGGGACCCAGCCCAGTGTTCGCGCTGAGCAACATCGATCGAGGCAGCCATCATCTGGCGGTAGAGATTCTCGATGAGCAGGGCCGTATCGTCGAACGTACCGCCAACCAGCCCTTCCACATGCAGCGCATTTCCCTGGCGCAGAAACGCCGCATCACACCCTGCGCCACAGCCGATTACGGCCAGCGTCCCGAATGCCCCCTCAGCGACAAGCCCGCAGAAGAGCAAAGCAGCATCCTGCCGTTCTTTTAACGCCCTTCTGGATGACGCACTATATTGGTGCAAGTGTCTGCACCCTACTCAAATTCCAGCCCATTTTGGTTCGAAAGTACCCGAAAAAGCTGGCAGAACGCCACGCAATCGGGCGAAAAAGGTTCGTTTGAGGCTCTAAACGCTTCTTTTCGGAGCCTTGGTTTGGTTTTTGCATTTTCCTTGTATCAGCGCGTCATACGCGTGCTTGCTTACGCTCCAAAAGAGGTCCTGATGACCATTAGCGACGCACTACACCGCTTGCTACTCGATAACCTCACCACCGCAACCATCCTGCTCGATGCCGAACTGCGCCTCGAGTACATGAACCCGGCAGCGGAGATGCTGCTGGCCGTCAGCGGCCAGCGCAGCCATGGGCAGTTCATCAGTGAGCTGTTCACCGAATCGGCCGAGGCGCTCAATTCCTTGCGCCAGGCGGTGGAACAGGCGCATCCGTTCACCAAGCGCGAAGCGATGCTTACCGCCCTGACCGGCCAGACGCTGACCGTGGATTACGCGGTAACACCGATCCTCAATAACGGTGCCACGCTGTTGCTGCTGGAGGTGCATCCCCGCGATCGCCTGCTGCGCATCACCAAGGAAGAGGCTCAGTTGTCCAAGCAGGAAACCAGCAAAATGTTGGTGCGTGGCCTGGCCCATGAGATCAAGAACCCCCTCGGCGGGATTCGTGGCGCCGCACAACTGTTGGCCCGGGAACTGCCCGAAGAAAACCTCAAGGACTACACCAACGTCATCATTGAAGAAGCCGACCGCTTGCGCAATCTGGTGGATCGCATGCTCGGCTCCAACAAGCTGCCGTCCCTGGCGATGTGCAACGTCCACGAAGTGCTGGAGCGCGTCAGTAGCCTGGTGGAAGCCGAGAGCCAGGGTTGCATCACCTTGGTGCGCGACTACGACCCAAGCATTCCCGATGTACTGATCGACCGCGAGCAGATGATCCAGGCGGTGCTGAACATCGTGCGCAACGCCATGCAGGCCATCAGTAGCCAGAACGAGCTGCGCCTGGGCCGCATCAGCCTGCGCACCCGCGCCATGCGCCAGTTCACCATCGGCCATGTGCGTCATCGCCTGGTGACCAAGATCGAAATCATCGACAACGGCCCGGGCATTCCCGCCGAGTTACAGGAAACCATCTTCTTTCCCATGGTCAGCGGTCGCCCGGACGGTACCGGGCTGGGCCTGTCCATTACCCAGAACATCATCAGTCAGCATCAGGGCCTGATCGAATGTGAGAGCCACCCTGGCCACACCACCTTTTCGATCTTCCTGCCACTGGAACAAGGAGCCACATCGACATGAGCCGTAGTGAAACCGTGTGGATCGTCGATGACGACCGTTCTATCCGTTGGGTCCTGGAGAAAGCCTTGCAACAGGAAGGCATGACCACCCAGAGCTTCGACAGCGCCGACGGGGTGATGAGCCGCCTGGCCCGTCAGCAACCGGACGTCATCATCTCCGACATCCGCATGCCCGGCGCCAGCGGCCTGGACCTGCTGGCGCGGATTCGCGAGCAGCACCCACGGCTGCCGGTGATCATCATGACCGCCCATTCGGACCTGGACAGCGCTGTAGCGTCCTACCAGGGCGGCGCCTTCGAATACCTGCCCAAGCCGTTCGACGTCGATGAGGCCGTGTCACTGGTCAAGCGCGCCAACCAGCACGCCCAGGAGCAACAGGGCATGGAAGAGGTGCCGGCGCTGGCCCGCACCCCGGAAATCATCGGTGAAGCGCCGGCAATGCAGGAAGTGTTTCGCGCCATTGGGCGTTTGAGCCACTCCAACATCACCGTGTTGATCAACGGCGAATCGGGCACCGGTAAAGAACTGGTCGCCCATGCCCTGCACCGCCACAGTCCACGGGCGGCATCACCGTTCATTGCGCTGAACATGGCGGCGATCCCCAAGGACCTGATGGAGTCCGAGCTGTTCGGCCACGAGAAAGGCGCGTTCACCGGCGCGGCCAACTTGCGGCGCGGACGCTTCGAACAAGCCGACGGCGGCACCTTGTTCCTCGACGAAATCGGCGACATGCCGGCTGACACCCAGACCCGGCTGTTGCGCGTACTGGCCGACGGCGAATTCTATCGGGTGGGCGGCCATACCCCGGTCAAGGTCGATGTACGCATCATCGCCGCGACCCACCAGAACCTGGAAACCCTGGTCCACGCGGGAAAATTCCGTGAAGACTTGTTCCATCGCCTGAATGTGATCCGCATTCATATCCCGCGCCTGGCGGACCGTCGCGAAGACATCCCGACCCTGGCCCGGCACTTCCTCAGCCGCGCGGCCCAAGAGCTGGCGGTGGAGCCCAAACTGCTCAAGAGCGAAACCGAGGAATACCTCAAGAACCTGCCATGGCCCGGCAACGTGCGCCAACTGGAGAACACCTGCCGCTGGATCACGGTGATGGCGTCCGGTCGCGAAGTGCACATCAGCGATCTTCCGCCGGAGCTGCTCAGCCTGCCCCAGGACTCGGCCCCAGTGACCAACTGGGAACAGGCCCTGCGCCAGTGGGCCGACCAGGCTCTGGCCCGCGGCCAATCGAACCTGCTGGACAGCGCCGTACCGAGCTTCGAGCGCATCATGATCGAGACCGCCCTCAAGCACACCGCCGGCCGCCGCCGCGACGCCGCGGTGCTGCTGGGCTGGGGCCGCAATACCTTGACCCGCAAGATCAAGGAATTGGGGATGAAGGTCGATGGCGGGGATGATGATGAGGGGGATGAGGGCTGAAATAGTTTTCAGCCGGCGCCGCAACACCACAATGGAGTTTGTGCACCACCCTAATGCACTACGATCCGCAATTGCTCATGCGCTACAAGCCCGAACCCATCGGCCCGTCTCGAAAAAATAAACCTACATAAAAGCAAAAGCCCCGGAATACGGGGCTTTTCGCATCATCAGCAAACTTTTTGTGACAAGCCATTTAAAACTGGCACGCCCCCTGCAATAACTCAATCACTACCCAGTTTCGGGGACCTTGGTACAGGCAGGCCGGGGATTCCCCATTTTATATCGGGCTCATCGAGCCCACTGTTTTGGGGGCCTTGATACAGGCAGGTCAAGGTTTCCCTTCTTTACACCGGGGCTGCGCGTTTAACGCAAGCCCCTCCCGTTTGGGGACCTTGGTACAGGCAGGCCGGGGATTCCCTCTTTTATTGCTCCTGGAGACGGATCTCCAGCCGCCAGCGGTCATCGACCTCGCTGCCGGCCCATTCCCCCCGCAACGGACGCGCCGCCACCAGCGTCAGCAACAACCCCTTGTCACTCAAACGCACCCGCCAGTTCACGTCCTTGCCGTTGAGCTTGAGCTGGCCCTTCTGCGGGCGGCCTTGTGCCTGTAACAACAGCGCCACCGAGCCGTCGATGATTTCCCCGTGCAGCTTGGGCTCGTTGTTGAACCAGGCCACCAGCGTCCCGTCGATCACTTCGACCTGTTGCAGCATGCTCGGCTCGGGCGTGGTCAGGCGACCGATCATCAAGCCGACCATCAGACCGAAGATCGCCAAAGACCCCATCACCCGAGGTAATAGCTTCGAACGCTGATCGGTTTGCGGCGTAGAATGCCGCTCATCTTTATCTGCGGAGCCGTGCATGTTTCACGTCATCCTTTTTCAACCGGAAATTCCGCCGAACACCGGCAACGTCATCAGGCTGTGCGCCAACAGCGGCTGCCACCTGCATTTGATCGAACCACTGGGTTTCGAGATGGACGACAAGCGCCTGCGCCGTGCCGGTCTCGACTACCACGAGTATGCCACCCTGCAGCGCCACGCCGACCTCGCCAGCTGTCTGGAAAGCCTGGGGCATCCGCGACTGTTCGCGTTCACCACCAAGGGCTCGCGGCCGTTTCATGACGCCAGTTTCGTCGCCGGCGATGCGTTCCTGTTCGGCCCGGAAAGCCGGGGCCTGCCGGCGGAGGTACTGGACGCACTGCCCGCCGACCAGCGTCTGCGCCTGCCGATGCGCGAAGGCTGTCGCAGCCTGAACCTGTCCAACACCGTGGCCGTGGCCGTTTACGAGGCCTGGCGGCAGAACGGTTTCCAATAACACCCCATAACAAATGTGGGAGCGGGCTTGCTCGCGAATAGGGCGTGTCAGTTGACATCAATGTCGCCTGACACACCGCTTTCGCGGGCAAGCCCGCTCCCACAGGGTTTGCGTCGACTTATTGAACGGTCGTGCCGCCTTCTTGCTGCATGCGCTGCAGTTCTTGCGCGTACAGGGCATCGAAGTTCACCGGGGCCAGCATCAGGGCCGGGAACGAACCGCGGGTCACCAGGCTGTCGAGGGTTTCGCGGGCGTACGGGAACAGGATGTTGGGGCAGAAGGCACCCAGGGTGTGGCTCATCGAAGCGGCATCCAGGTTCTTGATCAGGAAGATCCCGGCTTGCTGCACTTCGGCGATGAACGCCACTTCGTCACCGTTCTTCACGGTTACCGACAGGGTCAGCACCACTTCGTGGAAGTCATCTTCCAGGGCCTTCTGGCGGGTGTTCAGGTCCAGGCCTACGCTCGGCTCCCATTGCTGGCGAAAGATCGCCGGGCTTTTCGGGGCTTCGAAGGACAGGTCACGTACGTAAATGCGCTGCAAGGAGAATTGCGGTGCGGCTTCTTCTTCGCTGGCAGCTGTGTTCTGTTGGTCAGTCATCGCAGATCCTTCTTACTTTCAGGTTCTTAGTAGGGAATTCAGGCCTTGAGCATCGCATCGAGCTTGCCGGCGCGATCCAGGGCAAACAGATCATCGCAACCGCCCACGTGGGTGCTGCCGATCCAGATCTGCGGCACGGAGGTACGTCCGGCCTTTTGAGTCATTTCGGCGCGCAGTTGCGGCTTGCCGTCGACCTTGATCTCTTCGAAAGCCACACCTTTGTTCTTGAGCAGGAACTTGGCTCGGGAGCAATAGGGGCAGTAATCGCTGGAATAGACAACGACGTGGGTCATCTCACTTCACCAGGGGCAGATTGTCGGCTTTCCAGCTTGCAACGCCACCGGACAGCTTGGCGGCGGTAAAGCCGGACTTCATCAGTTCGCGGGCATGCGTGCCTGCGTGCTGGCCCTGGGCATCCACCAGGATCAGCGTCTTGGCCTTGTGCTTTTCCAGTTCACCGATACGGGCGATCAGTTTGTCCTGGGGAATATTCACTGCGCCGACAATGTGACCAGCGGCGAAATCCTTGCTCGGACGGATGTCTACCACTATGCCGGTGTCTTTGTTGACCAGCGCGGTCAGTTCGCCGGTGCTCAGGCTGCGGCCGCCGCCCTGCATCGTATGGGCAACCAGCAATGCCAGCAGTACGACGAAGATACCGACGAGAAGGTAGTGGTTAGTGGCAAATTCAATCAGGTGAGCAACCATCGAAGGAGGTTCCAGGGCGTTAAAATGTCGGCCAGTATACACAGCACACAAGGCCGGCCAAACCCCGCCCGGCGGTGACGGCACCGGAACTTACCTTTAAACTGCCCGTCCCTTTTCCATCGCCTTCTTTTAATCAGCCACGAGTGGATTCCATGACTACCACGCCTAAACCTTTGGTCCTGATGATTCTCGACGGCTTCGGTCACAGTGACAGCCACGAATCCAATGCCGTGTACGCGGCCAAGAAGCCCGTGCTGGACCGCCTGTGGGCCACCGTGCCGAACGGCCTGATCTCCGGCAGCGGCATGGACGTCGGCCTGCCCGACGGACAGATGGGCAACTCCGAAGTCGGCCACATGAACCTCGGCGCGGGCCGCGTGGTGTATCAGGACTTCACTCGCGTGACCAAAGCGATTCGCGACGGCGAGTTCTTTGAAAACCCGACCATCTGCGCGGCTGTCGATAAAGCCGTGGCTGCTGGCAAAGCCGTGCACTTCATGGGCCTGCTGTCCGATGGTGGCGTGCACAGCCACCAGGACCACCTGATTGCCATGGCCGAGCTGGCGTCCAAGCGCGGCGCGGAAAAAATCTACCTGCACGCGTTCCTCGATGGCCGCGACACGCCACCCAAAAGCGCCACTTCGTCAATCGAACTGCTCGACAGCACCTTCCAGGCCCTCGGCAAGGGCCGTATCGCCAGCATCGTCGGCCGTTACTACGCCATGGATCGCGATAACCGCTGGGACCGGGTGTCCCAGGCCTACAACCTGATCGTCGACGGTAACGCCGAGTTCAACGCCGCCACCGCCCAGGAAGGCCTGCAAGCCGCCTACGAGCGGGGTGAAAGCGACGAATTCGTCAAGGCCACCACCATCGGCGAGCCGGTTAAAGTCGAGGACGGCGACGCTGTGGTGTTCATGAACTTCCGCGCCGACCGTGCCCGCGAGCTGACCCGCGTGTTTGTCGAAGACGATTTCAAGGAGTTCGAACGCGCCCGCCAGCCGAAACTGGCCGGCTTCGTCATGCTGACCCAATACGCCGCCAGCATCCCCGCGCCGTCGGCCTTCGCCGCCGGCAGCCTGGAAAACGTGCTGGGCGACTACCTGGCGAAGAACGGCAAGACCCAACTGCGCATCGCTGAAACCGAGAAGTATGCCCACGTGACGTTCTTTTTCTCTGGCGGCCGTGAAGAGCCGTTCCCCGGCGAAGAACGCATCCTGATCCCGTCGCCAAAGGTCGCCACCTATGACCTGCAACCGGAGATGAGCGCACCGGAGGTCACCGATCGCATCGTCGATGCCATCGAGCACCAGCGCTACGACGTGATCGTGGTCAACTACGCCAACGGCGACATGGTCGGCCACAGCGGTGTGTTCGACGCCGCGGTCAAAGCGGTGGAATGCCTGGACACCTGCGTCGGGCGCATCGTCGAGGCGCTGGAAAAAGTCGGCGGTGAAGCGCTGATTACTGCCGACCACGGGAACGTCGAGCAAATGTCCGATGAGTCCACCGGCCAGGCCCACACCGCCCACACCACCGAGCCGGTGCCGTTCATCTATGTCGGCAAGCGCGACTTCAAGGTTCGCGATGGCGGCGTACTGGCTGACGTGGCGCCGACCATGCTGATGTTGCTGGGGATGGAGAAGCCGGCGGAGATGACCGGGACGTCGATCCTGGTCTGACCCAACACTTACCAATGTGGGAGCGAGCCTGCTCGCGATAGCGGTATTACAGTCAACATCTATGTTGGATGTTATGGCCTCATCGCGAGCAGGCTCGCTCCCACAGGGTTCAAGGTGTTTTTTGGGCCAGTTATCACACAGCCCCAAATGGGCGTTTTTTTTGCGGCGTGGGGCGGGCATACTAGGCCGTCCCTTTCCCTGGTGTCGCCCGCCTCTATGCTTCGCGTTCTGATAGCCCTCGCTCTGACCTGCCTGCTCCAACCGGCCTTCGCTGACGAGCGCGCACAAACCCAACAGCAGTTGGACGCCACGCGTCAGGACATTGCCGAGCTGAAAAAGCTGCTGGGCAAGTTGCAGGAAGAAAAGTCCGGCGTGCAGAAAGACCTGCGCGGTACCGAGACCGAGATGGGCAAGCTGGAGAAACAGGTCGACGCCCTGCAACAAGAGCTCAAGAAAAGTGAATCCGAGTTGCAGCGCCTCGATACGGAGAAAAAAAAACTCCAGAGCGCGCGCACTGAACAGCAGAAACTGATCGCCATCCAGGCCCGGGCGGCCTACCAGAACGGCCGTCAGGAGTACCTCAAGCTGCTGCTCAACCAGCAGAACCCCGAGAAATTCGCCCGCACGCTCACGTATTACGATTACCTGAGCCAGGCGCGCCTGGAGCAACTCAAGAGCTTTAACGAAACCCTGCGCCAGCTGGCCAATGTCGAAAAAGAGATTGAATTGCAGCAGGCCCAGTTGCTGGTGCAGAAAAGCAGCCTCGACACCCAGCGCGAAGAACTCGAGAAGGTTCGCAAGGAGCGTCAGGTCGCCCTGGCCAAGCTCAATGAAGACGTGAAGGCCCGCGACAGCAAGCTCAAGGCTCGCGAGCAGGACCAGGCCCAACTGGCAAAAGTCTTGAAGACCATCGAAGAAACCCTGGCACGCCAGGCTCGAGAGGCGGAAGAAGCGCGCCAAAAGGCGCTGATCGCCCAGCAGGAAACCGAAAAAAAGCGCTTGCGTGAGGCCCAGGCCGACGCCGGCGATGCACCGCGCAAGCCTGCCCGATCAAGCCCCGGCCCACTGGTTTCGACAGGCGGGGAAACCTTCGGCGGCGCTTTTGCTTCGGCACGGGGCAAACTTCCATGGCCGGTCAATGGTCGATTGCTTGCACGCTTCGGCCAAACCCGCGGCGACGATACCCGCACCAAGTGGGACGGCGTGATGATCAGCGCCACTGCCGGCAGCCAGGTGCATGCCGTGCATGGCGGTCGCGTGGTGTTCGCCGACTGGCTGCGCGGCGCCGGCCTGCTGGTGATCCTGGATCACGGTAACGGCTATTTGAGCCTGTACGGCCATAACCAGACGCTGCTCAAGGCGGCCGGCGATGTAGTCAAGGCCGGCGAGTCCATCTCTACGGTTGGTAACAGTGGCGGGCAGGATACGCCAGCGCTGTATTTCGCTATTCGTCAGCAGGGTCGCCCCAGTGACCCGACCCAATGGTGTCGTGCGCAAGGATAAGCGCGCCCATCCAACTCAGGAGTTCGTTCGACATGCTGCATTTGTCCCGCCTCACCTCGCTGGCCCTGACGATCGCCCTTGTGATCGGTGCGCCCCTGGCGTTCGCCGCTGAACCGGCCCCCTCGTCGACAGCCGCTACGGCCGCGACCACCAAGGCCCCGCTGCCGCTGGACGAACTGCGCACCTTTGCCGAAGTCATGGACCGGATCAAGGCCGCCTACGTGGAACCGGTGGACGACAAACTGCTGCTGGAGAACGCCATCAAGGGCATGCTCAGCAACCTTGATCCCCACTCGGCCTACCTGGGACCGGAAGATTTCGCCGAGCTGCAGGAAAGCACCAGCGGCGAGTTCGGCGGCCTGGGCATCGAGGTCGGCAGCGAAGACGGCTTCGTCAAAGTGGTTTCGCCCATCGACGACACGCCTGCTTCCAAGGCCGGCATCCAGGCCGGCGACTTCATCGTCAAGATCAACGGCCAGCCGACTCGCGGCCAGAGCATGACCGAAGCCGTGGACAAGATGCGCGGCAAAATCGGCCAGAAGATTACCCTGACCCTGGTGCGCGATGGCGGCACGCCGTTCGACGTGACCCTGACCCGTGCGATCATCCAGGTCAAAAGCGTGAAGAGCCAGTTGCTGGAATCGGGCTACGGCTACATCCGCATCACCCAGTTCCAAGTCAAGACCGGCGAAGAAGTCGCCAAAGCCCTGGCCAAGCTGCGCAAGGACAACGGCAAGAAGCTCAACGGCATGGTCCTGGACCTGCGTAACAACCCCGGCGGCGTGCTGCAGTCGGCGGTGGAGGTGGTGGACCATTTCATCACCAAGGGCCTGATCGTCTACACCAAGGGCCGCATCGCCAATTCCGAACTACGCTTTTCGGCCACCGGCAACGACCTGAGCGAAGCCGTGCCGCTGGTGGTACTGATCAACGGTGGCAGCGCTTCGGCATCGGAAATCGTCGCCGGCGCCCTGCAGGACCAGAAGCGCGGTGTCGTCATGGGCACCACCAGTTTCGGCAAGGGCTCGGTGCAAACCGTCTTGCCGCTCAACAATGACCGCGCCCTGAAGATCACCACTGCGCTGTACTACACCCCTAACGGCCGGTCCATCCAGGCCCAGGGCATCGTCCCGGACATTGAGGTGCGCAAGGCCAAGATCACCAGCGAGCAGGACAGCGAGTACTTCAAGGAAGCTGACTTGCAGGGTCACTTGGGCAATGGCAACGGCGGCGCCGACAAACCGACCGGTTCCGGCGCCAAGGCCAAGCCCATGCCGCAGGATGACGACTATCAGTTGGCTCAGGCCCTGAGCCTGCTCAAAGGACTGAACATCACCTCCGGCCGCTGAGATGGGCCTGCGCTTCATCCTGGGCCTGGTGTGCTGTCTGGCGGGCGCTGTCTTTGCCGCACCCGCGACACAGCCTCCGGCACCACACAAGGCCTACCTGAGCCTGATCATCGACGACCTGGGGCAAAACCTGCCCCGGGATCGCCGCGTGCTGGCCCTGCCCGGCCCAGTCACTGCGGCAATCATGCCCGACACACCCCATGCCGCCGAACTGGCTCGCGAAGCCCATCGCGCCGGTAAGGTCGTCATGCTGCACATGCCCATGGACCCGGCCACCGGGCCGTTCGCCTGGCATCCGGAACTGCCCCTGGAGGAGCTGGAAAAACGCCTCGACGCCGCATTCGCCGCCGTGCCCTTCACCAGTGGGATCAATAACCACATGGGCAGCCGCATGACGTCCCAGCCGCGGGCCATGGCGTGGTTGATGGCGAACTTGCAGCAACGGCACAAGTTCTTTGTCGACAGCCGCACCAGCGCCCAGACAGTCGCCGCCGCCGAGGCGCAGAAGATCGGCCTCGCCAGTGTGTCGCGCGATGTGTTCCTGGACGATGAGCGCACCGAAGCAGCCATCGCCCATCAGCTTCAGGTCGCCATAGAGCTGGCTCGCCAGCAGGGATCGGCGGTGATGATTGGCCATCCTTATCCGCAGACCCTGGCAGTGCTCGAACGCGAACTGCCCAGGCTCAAGGCCCAGGGCATCGAATGGATCGACATCAAGTCGATGATCAGCTTGCGCAGCAATCGGGCGATGGCCGGGCATGGGAAAGATGGGGTTTATCGGTAGCGGTTGGGCTCGCTCTCAAACCGCGCCGCCGCTATCGCGAGCAGGC
>NZ_JABWQV010000009.1 GCF_014268615.1 Pseudomonas tehranensis
ATCGCGAGCAGGCTCGCTCCCACAGGGATTGTGCTTGAGGGCGCGAGCCTAGCAGACGGTTGGTATAAGCGACAGCTTGCGCGAATGACGATGTCTGGTAGAATCCGCGGCCTAATTACGTGCGGTATTCAACAATAGTGTTGGGTGGCGGCACGCTAGCCTGAGGAAAACACCATGAAAACCGATATCCATCCGGAATACCCAGCAATTGCCGTGACCTGCAGCTGCGGCAATAAGTTCGAAACTCGTTCGACCTACGGCAAAGCCCTGTCGATCGACGTTTGCAACGAATGCCACCCGTTCTACACCGGTAAGCAAAAGACTCTGGATACCGGCGGCCGCGTTCAGAAGTTCGCCGATCGTTTCGGTGCTTTTGGCGCTACCAAAAAAGCCTGAGGCTAATCATTTTGGAAGGTCGTTTCGGCTGCTCCAGATTGATGAAGAAGGCGTCCCATGCGGGCGCCTTTTTTGTGTCCGCGATTTGGCTGAGCGGCGCCCAGGCCTTTTGCCCGGCGCCATCTGATCTGGCCCAGGTGACGGTCCAGCGGGTGGTGGACGGCGATACCTTGCGCCTGGCTGATGGCCGCAGCGTGCGCATGATCGGTCTCAACAGTCCTGAACTGGGTCGTCGGGGGCGTTCCGATGAGCCGTTCGCCGTCGCTGCACGCCGGCGCCTTGAGGCATTGGTGGACGCCAGTGCGGGACGTGTGGGGTTGGTGCCTGGCAAGGAAGGCAAGGATCGCTACGGTCGCACGCTGGCCCATCTCTACAGCGCCGACGGTCGGAATCTGGAAGCGCAGTTGCTCGCCGAGGGCTTGGGATTTCATGTGGTGGTCGCGCCGAATGTCGATCTGGCGCATTGTCAGCGCGCTGCCGAACGCCAGGCGCGGGAAGCGGGCGTCGGGGTGTGGAAGCGTTCGCCTGTGCTTGAGGCGCACAATATCAAGGCATCAGGCTTTGCCGTGCTCACTGGCCGCGTGATCGACGTCTCGCGCAATCGCGGCGGTATTTGGCTCCAGTTGGAGGCGCCGGTTGTATTGCGCGTTGCCCCCAATCTGGTGAGTCGCTTCGATATGGCGTCGCTCGAGAGACTTAAAGGCAAGCGGATCGAAGCGCGTGGCTGGGTGGTCGACCGTTCGCGTCGCGGTGGGCTTGAGCCGGGGCAGGCGCGCTGGTTATTGCCGTTGACCGATCCGGGGATGCTGAGTCGCGTGTCTCGATAAAAAATTGTAGACATTTAAGGGGCGGATTGTATGCATGTAGGCCTTGTGTTCTGCGGCTCTTGGCCCAAAGTCGTAGGGCAGTGCGCTTGACAGGGGTGACTGGTCAGTCTTGTAGGGACTTTGCGAGGCGCGTATCCTCGGCGGTCCGTCTGTCCAACACAGTAAAAAGCGGAATGCCCACATGTCTGATCTGAAAACTGCCGCTCTCGAATATCACGCTAATCCTCGTCCAGGGAAGCTGAGTGTCGAGCTCACCAAGGCCACCGCTACTGCCCGCGATCTGTCGCTGGCCTACAGCCCCGGCGTAGCCGAACCGGTACGCGAAATTGCTCGCGACCCTGAACTGGCCTACAAATACACCGGCAAGGGCAACCTGGTGGCAGTCATTTCCGACGGCACCGCGATTCTCGGCCTGGGCAACCTCGGCCCATTGGCCTCCAAGCCGGTCATGGAAGGCAAGGGCGTTTTGTTCAAGCGTTTCGCCGGTATTGACGTGTTCGACATCGAAGTCGACTCCGAAAGCCCGCAAGCCTTCATCGACACCGTCAAGCGTATCTCCATTACCTTCGGTGGCATCAACCTGGAAGACATCAAGGCACCTGAGTGTTTTGAGATCGAACGTGCCCTGATCGAGCAGTGCGACATTCCAGTGTTCCACGATGACCAGCACGGTACCGCGATCGTGACCGCGGCCGGCATGATCAATGCCCTGGAAATCGCTGGCAAAACCCTGCCGCAAGCCAAGATCGTCTGCCTGGGCGCCGGCGCTGCGGCCATCTCCTGCATGAAGTTGCTGGTGAGCATGGGCGCCAAGATCGAAAACATCTTCATGGTTGACCGTACCGGCGTGATCCATTCCGGCCGTGACGACCTGAACCAGTACAAGGCCGTGTTTGCCCACGCCACTGACAAGCGCTCCCTGGCCGACGCGCTGGACGGTGCCGACGTATTCGTTGGCCTGTCGGGTCCGAACCTGCTGAGCCCGGAAAACCTGCTGCGCATGGCGCCGAACCCGATCGTGTTCGCGTGCTCGAACCCGGACCCGGAAATTTCCCCGGAGCTGGCCCACGCCACCCGCAACGATGTGATCATGGCCACTGGCCGTTCGGACTACCCGAACCAGGTCAACAACGTACTGGGCTTCCCGTTCATTTTCCGTGGTGCCCTGGACGTTCGCGCCAAGCGCATCAACGAAGAAATGAAAGTCGCGGCCGCCAACGCCCTGCGCGAACTGGCCAAGCTGCCAGTGCCTCAGGAAGTGTGCGATGCCTACGGCGGCATCAAGCTGGAATTTGGTCGTGAGTACATCATTCCCAAGCCAATGGACGCCCGCCTGATCACCCTGATCTCCGACGCCGTGGCCAAGGCCGCGATCGAGACCGGCGTGGCTACCCTGCCGTATCCGAAGAACTACCCGCTCAAGAGCGTGGATGACGTGTTCAACGGTTAAGCCGTTGTAGCGTTTAATAAAAAGCCCCGGCTCTCTTTGAGTAGGGGCTTTTTTGTACCTGCCGATTTTGTGTGACCACCGCAAATCCCTGTGGGAGCCGAGCTGGCGCGCGATTGCAGCCTGGTACTCAACATGGACGCAAGCTGACCCACCGCCATCGCGAGCAAGCTCGGCTCCCACAGGGATGTGTGTAATTTGAGGGCCTGAAAAAAAGCCCCGCGCTTCTTTCAAAGGCGGGGCTTTTTGCGCGATGCCCGGTCAGAACAAATCGATCGGCGCTGCCTCATCCGCCGGTAGCGGGCTGCCTGGCGCTACGCCGTTGCCCAGCTCGTTGACTGACGGTGGGGTGTCTTCGCTCTTGAACAGCTCGAAGTACGCTCCAGGAGTGCCTGGGGTGGCTGCGCGGCCGCTGACCGGGTCAACCCGCAGGCTGAGGATGCCTTCGGGTTCCGGTTGGGTGTGTGGCGGTTTGTCCTTGAGGGCAGCGCCCATGAAGCTCATCCAGATCGGCAGCGCCACGGTGCCACCGTATTCGCGCCGGCCCAGGCTTTCAGGCTGGTCGAACCCGGTCCAGACGGTGGTGACGTAATCGCCGTTGTAGCCCGAGAACCAGGCGTCCTTGGATTCGTTGGTGGTGCCGGTCTTGCCAGCCAGGTCGGTACGGCCCAGGGCCAGGGCGCGGCGGCCGGTGCCGAGCTTGATCACGTCCTGCAGCATGCTGTTGAGAATGTAGGTGGTACGGCCATCGATGATGCGCTCGGCAATGACCGGCGCTTGTGGCACGGCTGGCGCTGTCGTGGCTTCACCCGGTGTTGCCTCTACCGTGAACGTCTCGCTGGCCGGTGCGGCGACGCCGTCGCTGGCCTGTTCGCCTGAAGGCACCCGTGGCGGGTTGGCGAGGAACAACGTGTCGCCGTTGCGGCTTTCGATCTTGTCGATGAGGTACGGGGTGACTTTGTATCCGCCATTGGCGAACGTGCTCCAGCCCGTGGCGATTTCCATCGGGGTCAGGGTTGCCGTGCCCAGGGCCAGGGACAGGTTGCGCGGCAAGTCCTGCTTGTTGAAGCCGAACTTGCTGATGTAGTCGATGGTGCGGTCCACACCTAGCGCCTGCAGCAAGCGGATCGATACCAGGTTACGCGACTTGTACAGCGCTTCGCGCATGCGGATCGGACCCAGGAAGGTGTTGGTGTCGTTCTTCGGGCGCCAGACCTTGTCCAGGTATTCGTCGACAAACACGATCGGTGCGTCGTTCACCAGGCTGGCGGCGGTGTAGCCGTTATCCAGGGCGGCGCTGTACACGAACGGTTTGAAGCTTGAACCCGGCTGGCGCTTGGCCTGCATCGCGCGATTGTAATTGCTCTGCTCGAAGGCGAAGCCACCGACCAAGGAGCGGATGGCCCCGTCCTGTGGGTCAAGAGACACCAGGGCGCCTTGGGCGGCCGGGATCTGGCTGAACTTGAGGGTGTTGTCCGGCTGGCGCTGTACCCGGATCAGATCGCCCACTTGAGCGACGTCCGATGGTTGTCGGGGGTTGGCGCCCATGCTGTTGGTGTTGAGGAATGGGCGGGCCCATTTCATGGTCTCCCAACTCACGTGTTCTTCCTGCTCGCCATTGCGAGTCAGCACCATGATGCCGTCTTTGTCCACCTGGGTGACGATCGCCGGTTCCAGGCTGCTGATGGTGCGCTGCTTGGTCAATTCCTCGGCCCAGGCTTCTTTGGTCTTGCCTGGCAGGCGCGATTCAGGCCCGCGGTAGCCGTGGCGCTGATCGTAGGTGATCAGGCCCTCATGCAGCGCGGTGTTGGCCATCTCCTGCAGATTGCTCGGCACCGTGGTGACCACGCGGAAACCCTCGGTGTAGGCGTCGCTGCCATAACGCCCGACCATCTCGGCACGGGCCATTTCGGCAATGTACGGCGCGTTCACCTCGGGGGTCGGCACGTGGTAACTGGCGTTCAGAGGCTCGTTGATCGCGGCGGTGTATTCGGCCTCGCTGATCTTGCCCAGCTTGTACATGCGCCCCAGGATCCAGTCGCGACGTTCCTTGCTGCGCGCCGGGTTGGCCAGTGGATTGAAGCGTGACGGTGCCTTGGGCAGGCCGGCGATCATCGCCATCTGCGCCAGGCTCACATCACGAATCGACTTGCCGTAATACACCTGCGCTGCCGCCTCGATACCGTAGGCGCGGTTGCCCAGGTAGATCTTGTTGACGTACAGCTCGAGGATCTCGTCCTTGGTCAGCTGTCGCTCGATTTGCAGGGCCAGGAGGATCTCGGTGGTCTTGCGCGAGAAGCTGCGTTCACTGGTCAGGAAGAAGTTTTTCGCCACCTGCATGGTGATGGTGCTGCCACCGGACTGGATGTGGCCGCTTTTGATCAGTTGGCTCGCCGCCCGCATCAGGCTACCCGGATCGACGCCGTAGTGATTGGCGAAGTTGTCGTCTTCAGCACTTAGTAACGCATTGATGAAATTGGGGGGAATGTCGGCGAAACGGATCGGCGTGCGGCGCATTTCGCCAAACTCTGCGATCAACTTGTCGTCGCTGCTGTACACCCGCAGCGGAATCTGCAACTGAATACTTCTCAGCGCCTCCACGGACGGCAATCCCGGACTAAGGTAAAGAAACGCACCGCTCAGACCCAGGAGCAGTCCGCAGAAAACGGCGAGGATGGACCATCCGAAAAATTTCAGCAGACGAATCAAGGCTTTTGGATATCCAGGCAAAGAATGAAAAGGCGCCAGGTGCAGGGAAGGACCCGTGCTTGCAACAAAGCGAAAAAAACGCTGGGCATTATAAGCATTTTTTTTCGTCGGTAACGCCACCCGGACGTCCGTCGGGCCGGAGTGATTGAACGCAACGCATATTAGAGAGTCCGTAACTCACGGATAGTCATAGGGAATTGGTAGTGCTACGACTCTTCAATAAAAAAGCCCATACGCTTTTGGGGATAGACATCAGTTCCACGTCGGTGAAGCTGCTCGAGTTGAGCCGCCAGGGTGACCGCTACCGTGTCGAGTCTTACGCGGTCGAGCCGTTGCCGGCCAACGCCGTGGTCGAAAAGAACATCGCCGAGCTCGAGGGCGTGGGCCAGGCATTGTCACGGGTGCTCGCCAAGGCCAGAACACCCTTGCGCAACGTGGCGGTGGCTGTAGCGGGGTCGGCGGTGATCACCAAGACCATCGAGATGGACGCCGGACTTTCCGACGACGACATGGAAAACCAGCTCAAGATCGAAGCCGATCAATACATTCCTTATCCGCTGGACGAGGTGGCCATCGACTTCGAGGTTCTGGGCGTTTCACCGCGCAGCGCCGAGCGGGTCGAGGTCCTGTTGGCCGCCTGTCGCAAGGAAAACGTCGAAGTTCGCGAGGCTGCGCTGGCGCTCGCGGGGCTGACGGCCAAGGTGGTCGATGTGGAGGCCTACGCGCTGGAGCGCGCCTTTGGCCTGCTCGCGACGCAACTGGCCGCGTCCCAGGAGCGGTTGACGGTGGCGGTGATCGACATCGGCGCCACCATGACCACCCTGAGCGTGCTGCATAACGGGCGCATCATCTATACCCGCGAACAGTTGTTCGGCGGTCGCCAGCTCACCGAGGAAATCCAGCGCCGCTATGGCCTGTCACCCGAACAGGCCGGGCAGGCCAAGAAACAGGGTGGCCTGCCGGATGATTACCTCGGTGAGGTCCTGCAACCTTTTCGCGAGGCCCTGGTGCAACAGGTATCGCGGTCCTTGCAGTTTTTCTTCGCCTCGGGCCAGTACAGTGCGGTGGACCACATCCTTTTGGCCGGAGGCACCGCCTCGGTCGCGGGCCTGGACCGGCTGATCGAACAGCGCCTGGGCACCCCAACCCAGGTGGCCAACCCGTTTTCCAACATGGCCCTGGGCAGCAAGGTCAATGCCGGTGCCCTGGCCAGTGACGCACCGGCCTTGATGATTGCCTGCGGGCTGGCCCTCAGGAGCTTTGACTGATGGCGCGGATCAACCTTCTTCCCTGGCGAGAGGAGCTGCGTGAGGAGCGGCGCAAACGCTTTTTGCTGGCATTGGTAGGCGCATTGGTCGGTGCGACGGGCCTGACGCTGATTGCGGTCCGCTACCTGGACAGTGCCATTGACCACCAGCTGGCCCGCAACAGTCATATCAGCGAGCAGATTGCCGTGCTGGACGAGCGCATCAAGCAGATCAGCGAACTCAAGGCCCGCCGCCAGCAACTGCTGGAGCGCATGCGCATCATCCAGGACTTGCAGGGTAACCGGCCGGTGAGTGGGCGCATCTTCGATCAACTGGCCCGCACCCTACCTGATGGGGTGTATTTCACCGAAGTGAAGATGGAAGACAAGACCCTCTCCATCAAGGGCGCGGCGGAGTCGAACAACCGGGTCTCGGACCTGATGCGTAACCTGGACTCATCGGACCTGTTCGATGCGCCCAGCCTGACGGAAGTCAAGGCCACCACGGCCGGTCAGCTAGATCAGGCCAACGTCTTCCAGCTGACGGTTCGCCAGACCCGTCCGGCCACTGTCGAGGACGCCCAATGAAGCCGGGAGAGTGGTTCGAAGCGCTGCGCAAGATCGACATCAGTGACCTGGATACCAACAACATTGGCTCCTGGCCGATGCCGGTCAAATGGTTGACCGGCATCCTGCTGGTCATCCTGGTGTTGGGGTTGGGCTATAACTTTGCCTTGAGTGACCTGGAGAACCAGCTGCAACAAGTACGCGGGGAAGAAAGTACCCTCAAGGCACAGTTTGCGGGCAAAGCTCACATGGCCGCGAACCTGGAGCGTTACACCGAACAGATGAAGCAGATGGAAGCCTCCTTCGGCGTGCTGTTGCGGCAATTGCCCAGTGACACCGAAGTGCCAGGCCTGCTGGAGGACATCACCCGCACCGGTCTGGGCAGTGGCCTGGAGTTCGAGGAGATCAAGCTGTTACCGGAGGTCACCCAGCCGTTTTACATTGAACTGCCGATCCAGATCACCGTGACCGGCGACTACCATGACCTGGCAACCTTCGTCAGCGGCGTTGCCGGACTGCCACGGATCGTCACGCTGCACGATTTCGACATCGCCCCGATGGAGCCCGACGCAGGGGCGAAACTGCGCATGAGCATCCAGGCCAAGACCTACCGGTACAACGAGCAGGAGGTGCAGCCATGAACCCGGCCTGTCGCATTTTCCTGCTGGCAGGGCTGGTCGTGCTGGCGGGCTGCAACAACGATAACGGCTTCGGTGACCTGGACGCCTACATGAACGAAGTGCGGCTGCGCCCGCCCGGCAAGATCGAGCCAACGCCGACGTTCCGGCCCTACGAAACCTTCACTTACCGCGCCGCGGACCTGCGCAGCCCGTTTTCACGGCAGGTCAGGGTGGATCAGGCCGGTCGCCAGAAGGGCGCACGCAACGTCCGGCCCGACCCGACCCGGGTCAAGCAATACCTGGAAGGCTTCAACATTGAGCAGTTTGAAATGGTCGGGACGATTTCCAACGTCAGCGGCTCCTTCGCGCTGCTGCGCGGCGCGGGCGGGGTGCACCGGCTCAAGGTCGGTGACTATCTGGGACGCAACGACGGGCGGATCGTCGGCATTAGCGCCACCCAGGTCGATGTGGTCGAAATCGTTCCTGATGGCGAGGGCACCTGGCTGGAACGGCCACGGACCATTCCTCTGAAAGAGCACTCAATAGTGGAACTCGAACAATGAACAGGTTTTTTTCAGCCCTCGGTATTTCGCTATGGATAGCGCTGTTGTCGCCGATGGTTCATGCGGCCAATCTGAAAACGCTGGATGTCGCGGCGCTGCCGGGGGACCGCATCGAGTTGAAACTCACCTTCGACGGGCCGCCCCCCGAGCCTCGGGGCTACACGACCGAGCAGCCGGCCCGGATCGCTCTGGATCTGCCGGGGGTGACCAGCCAGCTGGCCCGCAAGAGGCATGATCTTGGTGCTGGAAATGCGCGAAGCGCCACGGTGGTCGAGGCGGCTGATCGTACCCGTCTGATCATCGGCCTTACCCAGCTTGCGCCCTATACCGCGCGGGTCGAGGGCAACAGCCTGCTCGTGGTGGTCGGCAAGGGAGCTGTTGCCAGCGCTACTGCCCAGGCGCCACGCCCGGCGGCTCCCAGCGCTGTGCCCGCCAGAGCCAGTGCACCGGTGGGCAAGGCGATCCGCGGGGTAGATTTCCAGCGCGGCACCCAGGGCGAAGGCAACGTGGTGATCGACCTGTCGGACCCCTCGATCGCCCCGGACATCCAGGAGCGTGAAGGCAAGATCATCCTCAACTTCGCCAAGACCCAGTTACCCGAACCGCTGCGAGTGCGTCTGGACGTCAAGGACTTCGCCACCCCGGTGCAGTTCGTCAATGCCAGTGCCGGCGCCGACCGGGCCACCATCAGCATCGAACCCAGCGGTACTTTCGATTACTCCACCTACCAGACGGACAACAAACTGACCGTCAGTGTCCGCCCCATGACTGTCGAGGATCTGCAAAAACGCGATGCCAGCCGCGAAGCCTACAGCGGTGAAAAGCTGTCCCTCAACTTTCAGGACATCGAGGTGCGCTCGGTCCTGCAACTGATTGCCGATTTCACCAATCTCAACCTGGTGGCCAGTGACACCGTGCAGGGCGGCATTACCCTGCGCCTGCAAAATGTGCCTTGGGACCAGGCGCTGGACCTGGTGCTCAAGACCAAGGGGCTGGACAAGCGCAAGGTCGGCAATGTGCTGCTGGTCGCCCCCGCCGACGAAATCGCGGCCCGTGAGCGCCAGGAACTCGAATCCCAGAAGCAGATTGCCGACCTGGCGCCGCTACGGCGTGAGCTGTTGCAGGTCAACTATGCGAAGGCTGCGGACATTGCCAAGCTGTTCCAGTCGGTGACCAGTGCCGAAGCCAAGGCCGATGAGCGCGGCACGATCACGGTCGATGAGCGAACCAACAACATCATTGCCTATCAGACCCAGGACCGGCTCGACGAACTGCGCCGGATCGTGGCGCAGTTGGATATCCCGGTGCGGCAGGTCATGATCGAGGCGCGGATTGTCGAGGCCAACGTCGACTACGACAAGAGCCTGGGCGTGCGCTGGGGTGGGTCGATACAAAAGGGCAACTGGAACTCCTCCGGGGTCACCAGCGGCGACTCCACCACCATCGGCACGCCGGGCAGCACCAGCACCAACCAGCCGTTTGTCGATCTGGGCGCGTCGGGCAATACCTCCGGCATCGGCATCGCCTTCATCACCGACAATGTACTGCTGGACCTGGAATTGACGGCCATGGAGAAAACCGGCAACGGGGAAATCGTCTCCCAGCCCAAGGTGGTGACGTCCGACAAAGAGACGGCAAAAATCCTCAAGGGCACGGAGATTCCTTATCAGGAAGCCAGTTCCAGTGGTGCCACCTCGGTGTCGTTCAAGGAAGCCTCGCTGTCCCTGGAGGTGACCCCGCAGATCACGCCGGACAACCGCATCATCATGGAGGTCAAGGTCACCAAGGATGAGCCGGACTACCTGAACAAGGTGCAGGATGTGCCGCCGATCAAGAAAAACGAAGTCAACGCCAAGGTGCTGGTCAATGACGGCGAGACCATTGTGATTGGCGGGGTTTTCTCAAATACTCAGAGCAAGGTCGTAGATAAGGTGCCATTTCTTGGCGATGTGCCGTATCTTGGCCGCCTTTTCCGGCGTGATGTGGTTTCGGAGAAAAAATCCGAGCTGCTGGTGTTCCTCACTCCGCGTATCATGAATAACCAGGCGATTGCTGTGAGTCGTTGATTCTGTGCGAAATTTGATTCTTGTTGGGCCGATGGGCGCTGGAAAAAGCACCATCGGCCGTTTGCTGGCCAAAGAGTTGCGCCTGCCATTCAAAGATTCCGACAAGGAAATTGAATTGCGCACGGGTGCCAATATCCCATGGATCTTCGATAAGGAAGGCGAGCCCGGCTTTCGTGACCGCGAGCAGGCGATGATCGCCGAATTGTGCGCGTTCGACGGTGTGGTGCTGGCCACCGGTGGCGGCGCGGTGATGCGCGAGGCCAATCGTCGGGCATTGCATGCCGGTGGACGAGTGGTCTATCTGCATGCCTCCGTCGAGCAGCAGGTGGGTCGCACTGCCCGGGATCGTAACCGTCCGCTGTTGCGCACCGCCGACCCGGCCAAGACCTTGCGCGACCTGCTGGAGCTGCGTGACCCGCTGTACCGGGAGATCGCTGATCTGGTGGTGGAAACCGACGAGCGGCCGCCGCGGATGGTGGTGCTGGACATTCTTGATCGCCTCCAGCAACTGCCACCCCGTTAATGCGTCGCGGGAAATGCGCTATCCTCGGCGTCCCGTCATGGCCCGCCGGGACGTGGCTGATGGCCATCGATTGACATCACAACAGGCACCGTGGACTTTCGTTAATTGCAGGCAGGACGCCTGATTCCATCTTCACTGTGGGGACACATGCAGACACTTAAGGTCGACCTGGGCGAGCGCAGCTACCCGATTCACATTGGCGAAGGTTTGCTGGACCGGCCCGACTTGCTGGCGCCGCATATCGCCGGACGGCAAGTGGCGATTATCTCCAACGAAACCGTCGCACCTTTGTATCTGGAGCGTCTGACCCGCAGCCTGTCGGCTTTCTCGGTCATTTCCGTGGTGCTGCCTGACGGCGAAGCCTTCAAGAATTGGGAAACCCTGCAGCTTATTTTCGATGGCCTGCTGACCGCGCGGCACGACCGCCGCACCACGGTGGTGGCCCTGGGCGGCGGGGTGATCGGCGACATGGCTGGTTTCGCCGCCGCTTGCTATCAGCGCGGTGTTGATTTCATCCAGATCCCCACAACCCTGTTGTCCCAGGTGGACTCGTCGGTGGGCGGCAAGACCGGGATCAACCATCCGCTGGGCAAAAACATGGTGGGCGCTTTCTACCAGCCCAACGTGGTGCTGATCGACACCGCGACCCTCAATACATTGCCCGCCCGCGAGCTGTCTGCTGGGCTGGCTGAAGTCATCAAGTACGGGCTGATCTGCGACGAACCGTTCCTGGGCTGGCTGGAAGAAAACGTCGACCGCCTGCGTGGGCTGGATCAGGCTGCGCTGACCTACGCTATCGAACGTTCCTGTGCGGCCAAGGCTGCGGTGGTCGGTGCCGATGAGCGCGAGTCGGGCGTGCGCGCCACGCTCAACCTGGGCCATACCTTTGGCCACGCCATCGAAACCCACATGGGCTATGGTGTCTGGCTCCATGGCGAAGCGGTTGCGGCCGGTACGGTCATGGCCCTGGAGATGTCCGCGCGTTTGGGCTGGATCAGTGAACAGGAGCGCGATCGCGGTATTGCTCTGTTCCAGCGCGCCGGGTTGCCGGTGATCCCGCCCGAAGAAATGACCGAAGCCGATTTTCTCGAACACATGGCAATCGACAAAAAAGTGATCGACGGTCGCCTGCGTCTGGTGCTGCTGCGCCGCATGGGCGAAGCTGTGGTGACCGACGATTATCCGAAAGAGGTTCTACAGGCCACGCTGGGGGCGGATTATCGCGCCCTGGCTCAGCTTAAAGGTTAATAAGATTCCGATGACTAGTTTGCATGCCGACGAGGCTTTCCTCGGCCATTTCCAGTTGAGTCATGACCCTTTCGCGCCACGGGTTCCAGGCTTCAAGTTTTTCCCCGCCCAACGCAAACCGGTTCTGGGCCAGTTGCATCACCTGGCGCGTTACAGCCAGTTGTTGCTGGTGGTTACCGGCCCGCAAGGCAGCGGCAAGACCTTGCTGCGCCAGGCCCTGGTGGCCAGCACCAACAAACAGTCGGTGCAAAGCGTGGTGGTGTCGGCCCGCGGCGCCGGTGATGCAGCCGGGGTGTTGCGTCAGGTGGCCCAGGCACTGAATGTCGCCCAGGCTGAAGTCGGTGCGATTCTTGATCAGATCGTGCAACTGGCGCTGACCGGGCAGGAAGTCTATCTGCTGGTGGACGATGCCGAGCAACTCGACGAGTCGGCCCTGGAAGCCTTGCTGGCCCTGGCTGCCGGTGCGCCGGAAGGTCGTCCCCACGTCTTCCTGTTTGGTGAGTCGTCGCTGATCGCCGATCTGGACCAGCTGAATCTTGAGCAAGAGCGCTTCCACGTCATTGAGCTGGCCCCCTACACCGAAGAAGAAACCCGTGAATACCTGGCCCAACGCCTTGAAGGCGCCGGTCGGGGCATCGAACTTTTCACCGCGGATCAGATCTCTGAGATTCACGAAAGCTCCGATGGCTGGCCTGGAAATATCAACCAGGTGGCCCGCGATGCTCTCATCGAAGTCATGATTGCCAGCCGCTCAGCGGTAAAGCGTCCAAGTATGGGGTTCAACATGCCGAAGAAACACGTATTGGCGATTTCCGCCGTCGTCGTGGTCGCGATTGCCGCCGCCTGGCTGATGCCGGGTCGCAGCAAGGCGCCGACCACCGGCGCACCCGCCAACGAGCAGGCACAACTGCCTCTGGGCCAGGACGCAGCGCAGCCCAATGGCGGCGCTCCGGAGGTGGAGTTCGCCGGTAACACCCAGCCGATGCCGCTGCCGCTGGTCGGCCAGTCGCAACCGGTCATGCGCAGTCCCTTGGCGGAGGCCGCTGGCGGTATCACCGAGGGTGATGACGGCGCGCCACCACCGATCGATGACACCAGCGATACGCCGCCAACCGTGACCACCAGCGCCCCACCGGCGGGTGTGCCGGCTGGCCCGGCCCCAACTCCAGCCCCAACTCCAGCCCCAACCCCCGCGCCCGCTCCGGCTGCCAAGCCTGCGCCGGCCCCCGCCCAGGTGGCCACGGCCAAGCCTGCTCCAGCCCCGGCAACCAAGCCGGCAACCCAGGCCGCTGGCGGTAGCTGGTACGCCGGTCAGGCTCCAGGCAGCTACGTGGTACAGATCCTCGGCACCAGTTCCGAAGCGTCTGCGCAAAAATTCGTCAAGGAGCAGGGCGGCGAGTACCGTTATTTCAAGAAAATGCTTAACGGCAAACCGCTTTATGTCATCACCTACGGCAATTTCGCCAACCGTGATGCAGCCGTTTCCGCCATCAAGGCCTTGCCAGCGAAGGTTCAGGCTGGTAAACCTTGGCCTCGCACTGTCGCCAGCGTCCAACAGGAACTGGCAGCAACTCGCTGAAGATTCGGCGGCCTTACCCAGGCCGCCTCTCCCGGCACCTCAAAATTTCCGCAAGGGCGAGCGACCTTTCAGGCCGCGCGCCTTGTGGTGTCTGCGTCACAGTAGCGTTTGAGTCGCAGCGGTCGAACCCAAAAAAGTTTTGACTAGCACAGCGTATAGCTTTAAACCTTTCACAAATGCGACATGGATTTGCGACGTTTCGTCGTCAAATTTGTGAGCCCTTGTGTCGGTGTGTACAATGACCTCCCTTTTGCCCCCGCAAAGCTGGCGTACGTTCGGCGCGGCACGCAACTGGCTGAATTGAAAAGAAATTTGCCTCGATAAGAGGCAGCCTGGTGAGAAAGTGTCTATGAAAGCAGGTCTGTACCAACCAGATGAATTCAAGGATAACTGCGGTTTCGGCCTGATTGCTCATATGCAGGGCGAACCCAGCCATACCCTTTTACAAACGGCCATTGAGGCCCTGACCTGCATGACCCACCGCGGTGGGATCAACGCCGACGGCAAGACCGGTGACGGTTGTGGCTTGCTGATTCAAAAGCCTGACGAGTTTCTGCGTGCCGTTGCCCAGGAAACGTTTGGTGTGACCCTGCCCAAGCAGTACGCGGTGGGCATGGTGTTCTTCAATCAGGACCCGGTGAAGGCCCAAGCGGCTCGCGAAAACATGAATCGCGAGATCCTGGCCGCCGGCCTGCAATTGGTGGGCTGGCGCAAGGTGCCGATCGACACCAGCGTCCTCGGCCGCCTGGCCCTTGAGCGTCTGCCGCAGATCGAACAAGTGTTCATCGCGGGCGAAGGCCTGAGCGATCAGGACATGTCGATCAAGCTGTTCAGCTCCCGTCGTCGTTCGTCCGTGGCCAACGCCGCCGACACCGATCACTACATCTGCAGCTTTTCCCACAAGACCATCATTTATAAAGGCCTGATGATGCCGGCGGACCTGACCGCCTTCTATCCGGACCTGAGCGACGAGCGCCTGAAAACCGCGATCTGCGTGTTCCACCAGCGTTTCTCCACCAACACCCTGCCGAAATGGCCGCTGGCCCAGCCATTCCGCTTCCTCGCCCACAACGGCGAGATCAACACCATCACCGGCAACCGCAACTGGGCGCTGGCCCGTCGCACCAAGTTCGCCAACGATCTGATGCCGGATCTGGAAGAGCTCGGCCCGCTGGTCAACCGTGTGGGCTCGGACTCCTCAAGCATGGACAACATGCTGGAACTGATGGTCACCGGTGGCATCGACCTGTTCCGTGGCGTGCGCATGCTGGTGCCGCCGGCCTGGCAGAACGTCGAGACCATGGACCCGGACCTGCGTGCGTTTTACGAATACAACTCCATGCACATGGAACCGTGGGACGGCCCGGCCGGTATCGTCATGACCGACGGCCGCTACGCCGTGTGCCTGCTCGACCGTAACGGTCTGCGTCCGGCGCGCTGGGTGACCACCACCAACGGGTTCATTACCCTGGCTTCGGAAATCGGTGTCTGGAACTACCAGCCCGAAGACGTTATCGCCAAGGGCCGCGTGGGGCCGGGCCAGATCTTTGCCGTGGACACCGAAACCGGCCAGATCCTCGACACCGACGCCATCGACAACCGTCTCAAGTCTCGTCATCCGTACAAGCAATGGCTGCGCAAGAACGCCCTGCGCATTCAGGCGACCATGG
Source organism: Pseudomonas tehranensis (assembly GCF_014268615.1). Classification (GTDB taxonomy): domain Bacteria; phylum Pseudomonadota; class Gammaproteobacteria; order Pseudomonadales; family Pseudomonadaceae; genus Aquipseudomonas; species Aquipseudomonas tehranensis. Next base: position 15,462 of record NZ_JABWQV010000009.1, read on the forward strand.
AGGACAACGATCACGGTTCGGCTTTTTACGACGTCGATCAGCTCAAGCAGTACATGAAGATGTACCAGGTGACGTTCGAAGAGCGTGACCAGGTGCTGCGTCCGTTGGGTGAGCAGGGCTACGAAGCGGTCGGCTCCATGGGCGACGACACGCCGATGGCCGTGCTGTCCCAGCGCGTGCGCACACCGTATGACTATTTCCGCCAGCAGTTCGCTCAGGTGACCAACCCACCGATCGACCCGCTGCGCGAAGCGATCGTGATGTCGCTGGAAATCTGCCTCGGTGCCGAGCGCAACATCTTCCAGGAGTCGCCGGAACACGCCTCGCGTGTGATCCTCAGTTCGCCGGTCATTTCCCCGGCCAAATGGCGCTCGCTGACCAACCTCGACCGCCCGGGCTTCCAGCGTCAGGTCATTGACCTGAACTACGACGAAAGCGTCGGCCTTGAAGCGGCGATCCGCAACGTGGCCGATCAGGCTGAAGAAGCCGCGCGCGCCGGTCGCACCCAGATCGTGCTGACCGACCGTCACATTGCCCCGGGCAAGTTGCCGATCCACGCTTCGCTGGCCACCGGTGCGGTGCACCATCGCCTGACCGAAAAAGGCCTGCGTTGCGACTCCAACATCCTGGTGGAAACCGCCACCGCTCGCGATCCGCATCACTTTGCGGTGCTGATCGGTTTCGGTGCCTCGGCGGTGTATCCGTTCCTGGCCTATGAAGTGCTGGGTGACCTGATCCGTACCGGTGAAGTGCTGGGCGACCTCTATGAGGTGTTCAAGAACTACCGCAAAGGCATCACCAAGGGCCTGCTCAAGATCCTCTCGAAGATGGGAATCTCGACCATCGCTTCGTACCGCGGTGCGCAACTGTTCGAGGCCATCGGTCTGTCCGAAGAAGTCTGCGAGCTGAGCTTCCGTGGCGTGCCGAGCCGCATCAAGGGTGCGCGTTTCGTCGACATCGAAGCCGAACAGAAAGCCCTGGCGGCCGAAGCCTGGAGCCCGCGCAAGCCGATCCAGCAGGGCGGCCTGCTGAAGTTCGTCCACGGTGGCGAATACCACGCCTACAACCCGGACGTGGTCAACACCTTGCAAGCCGCCGTGCAGCAGGGCGACTACGGCAAGTTCAAGGAATACACCTCGCTGGTGGACAACCGTCCGGTGTCGATGATTCGCGACCTGCTCAAGGTCAAGACCCTGGATACGCCGCTGGACATCAGCGAAATCGAGCCGCTGGAATCGGTGCTCAAACGCTTCGATTCCGCCGGTATCTCCTTGGGCGCCCTGTCTCCGGAAGCCCATGAAGCCCTGGCTGAAGCCATGAACCGCCTCGGCGCGCGTTCCAACTCCGGCGAAGGTGGTGAAGACCCGGCGCGCTACGGCACCATCAAGAGTTCGAAAATCAAGCAGGTGGCTACCGGCCGCTTTGGTGTGACGCCGGAGTACCTGGTCAACGCCGAAGTGCTGCAGATCAAGGTTGCCCAAGGCGCCAAGCCTGGCGAAGGCGGTCAACTGCCCGGCGGCAAGGTCAACGGCCTGATCGCCAAACTGCGCTACGCAGTACCCGGCGTGACTCTGATCTCACCGCCGCCTCACCACGACATCTACTCGATCGAAGACTTGTCGCAACTGATCTTCGACCTCAAGCAGGTGAACCCGAAGGCGCTGGTCTCGGTGAAACTGGTGGCAGAAGCCGGCGTTGGCACCATCGCCGCCGGTGTGGCCAAGGCCTATGCCGACCTGATCACCATCTCCGGCTATGACGGTGGCACTGGTGCATCGCCGCTGACCTCGATCAAATACGCCGGCGCGCCGTGGGAACTGGGCCTGGCCGAGACCCACCAGACCCTGCGCGGTAACGACCTGCGCGGCAAGGTCCGGGTACAGACCGATGGCGGCCTGAAAACCGGCCTGGACGTGATCAAGGCGGCCATCCTCGGCGCCGAGAGCTTCGGTTTCGGCACCGCGCCGATGATCGCCCTGGGTTGCAAGTATTTGCGTATCTGCCACCTGAACAACTGCGCTACCGGTGTGGCGACCCAGAACGAAAAGCTGCGCAAGGACCACTACATCGGCACCGTCGACATGGTGGTGAACTTCTTCACCTACGTCGCCGAGGAAACCCGCGAGTGGCTGGCGAAGCTGGGCGTGCGCTCGCTCGAAGAGCTGATCGGCCGTACCGACCTGCTGGAAGTGCTCGAGGGCCAGACCGCCAAGCAGCATCATCTGGACCTGACGCCGTTGCTGGGTAGCGATCTCATCCCAGCGGACAAACCACAGTTCTGCCAGGTTGATCGCAACCCACCGTTCGACAAGGGCGAGCTGGCCGAGAAGATGGTCGATATGGCCATTTCGGCGATCAACGACCTGAGCGGTGCCGAGTTCGATCTGGCTATCTGCAACTGCGACCGTTCCATCGGCGCGCGGATCTCCGGTGAAATCGCGCGCAAGCACGGCAACCAGGGCATGGCCAAGGCGCCGATCACTTTCCGCTTCAAGGGCACGGCAGGCCAGAGCTTCGGCGTCTGGAACGCCGGTGGCCTGAACATGTACCTGGAAGGCGATGCCAACGACTACGTGGGCAAGGGCATGACCGGCGGCAAACTGGTCATCGTTCCGCCCAAGGCCAGTGTCTACAAGACTCAGGACAGTGCGATCATCGGCAACACCTGCCTGTACGGCGCCACTGGCGGCAAGCTGTTCGCCGCTGGCACCGCGGGCGAGCGTTTCGCCGTGCGTAACTCCGGGGCCCACACTGTGGTGGAAGGCACCGGTGATCATTGCTGCGAGTACATGACCGGTGGTTTCGTCTGTGTCTTGGGCAAGACCGGTTACAACTTCGGCTCTGGCATGACCGGCGGTTTCGCCTACGTGCTCGACCAGGACAACACCTTCGTTGACCGGGTCAACCACGAACTGGTGGAAATCCAGCGGATCAGCGGCGAGGCGATGGAAGCCTACCGCAGCCACTTGCAGCGAGTGCTGGACGAATACGTCGAGGAAACCGACAGCGAGTGGGGTCGTGAACTCGCCGAAAACCTCGATGACTATCTGCGCCGTTTCTGGCTGGTCAAGCCCAAGGCTGCCAACCTGAAGTCGTTGCTTTCCAGCACCCGTGCCAACCCGCAGTGATATGCGCCTGAAGAGTTTGATGAGGTTTTAACAATGGCTGAACGTCTGAGTAACGACTTCCAGTTCATCGATGTCGGGCGCAAGGATCCGAAGAAGAAACTGTTGCGTCAACGCAAGAAAGAGTTCGTGGAAATCTACGAGCCTTTCAAACCCCAGCAGTCGGCCGATCAGGCCCACCGCTGCCTGGGTTGCGGTAACCCATACTGCGAATGGAAGTGCCCGGTGCACAACTTCATTCCCAACTGGCTGAAGCTGGTGGCCGAGGGCAACATCCTCCAGGCCGCCGAGTTGTCCCACCAGACCAACACCCTGCCAGAAGTCTGCGGCCGGGTGTGCCCACAGGATCGCCTGTGTGAAGGTGCATGCACCCTCAACGACGGTTTTGGTGCGGTGACCATCGGTTCGGTGGAGAAATACATCACCGACACCGCGTTCGCCATGGGCTGGCGCCCGGACATGTCCAAGGTCAAGCCGACCGGCAAGCGTGTCGCCATCATCGGTGCCGGCCCGGCGGGTCTGGGCTGCGCCGATGTGCTGGTGCGCGGTGGCGTGGCCCCGGTGGTGTTCGACAAGAACCCGGAAATCGGTGGCCTGCTGACCTTCGGTATCCCCGAGTTCAAGTTGGAAAAGACCGTGCTGAGCAATCGTCGCGAAGTCTTCACCGGCATGGGCATCGAGTTTCGCTTGAACACCGAAGTGGGCAAGGACGTGACCATGGAGCAACTGCTCGAAGAGTACGATGCCGTATTCATGGGCATGGGCACCTACACCTACATGAAGGGCGGCTTTGCCGGCGAAGACCTGCCGGGCGTCTACGACGCGCTGGACTTCCTGATCGCCAACGTCAACCGCAACCTGGGCTTTGAAAAGTCGCCGGAAGATTTCGTCGACATGAAAGGCAAGAAGGTCGTGGTGCTCGGCGGCGGTGACACGGCGATGGACTGCAACCGCACTTCGATTCGCCAGGGCGCCAAGTCGGTGACCTGCGCCTACCGTCGTGACGAAGCGAACATGCCCGGCTCGCGCAAAGAAGTGAAGAACGCCAAGGAAGAGGGCGTGAAGTTCCTCTACAACCGCCAGCCGATCGCCATTGTCGGTGAAGACAAGGTCGAGGGCGTGAAGGTGGTCGAGACCCGTCTCGGCGAACCGGACGCCCGCGGTCGTCGCAGCCCCGAGCCGATCCCGGGTTCCGAAGAGATCATCCCGGCCGATGCCGTGGTCATCGCCTTCGGCTTCCGCCCAAGCCCGGCGCCGTGGTTCGAGCAGTTCAGCATCCAGACCGACAGCCAGGGCCGCGTCGTGGCTCCGGAACAAGGCCAGTACAAGCACCAGACCAGCAACCCGAAGATCTTCGCCGGCGGCGACATGGTCCGAGGTTCCGATCTGGTGGTGACGGCGATCTTCGAAGGCCGCAATGCGGCTGAGGGGATTCTGGATTACCTGCAAGTCTGACTCGGTCCCGAGCTGAAATGCGGTAAAAATGTGGGAGCGGGCTTTGTGGGAGCAAAGCTTGCTCGCGATTCAGGCGCCTCGGTACCCAAGAGACCGCAGTGTTTTCATCGCGGGCAAGCCTTGCTCCCACAAAATGGCTCCCACAGTTGTTTTGTAGTGTCGGGGAGGCTGTGCTGCACCGCGACAAATTGCCCCGATAGATAAAAGGCACGGCTCTTGCCGTGCCTTTTGCGTCGCGCTCTGAGAAAATGCCCGCACTTTTTTTCCGGATGCCGACATGACTGCCCTGAAGAACGACCGTTTCCTCCGCGCCCTGCTCAAGCAACCCGTAGACGTCACCCCCGTGTGGATGATGCGTCAGGCCGGTCGCTACCTGCCGGAATACCGCGCCAGTCGGGCCAAGGCCGGCGACTTCATGAGCCTGTGCATGAATCCCCAGTTTGCCTGCGAAGTCACGATGCAGCCGCTGGATCGTTACCCACAGCTCGACGCAGCGATTCTGTTTTCCGACATTCTCACCATTCCCGACGCCATGGGCCAGGGTCTGTACTTCGAGACAGGCGAAGGCCCGCGCTTCAAGAAAGTCGTCAGCACCCTGGCCGACATCGAAGCCCTGCCGATTCCCGATCCGCAGAAGGACCTGGGTTATGTCATGGACGCGGTCAGCACCATCCGTCGAGAACTCAACGGTCGCGTGCCGCTGATCGGCTTCTCCGGCAGCCCCTGGACCCTGGCTACCTACATGGTCGAAGGCGGCTCGTCGAAAGACTTCCGCAAGACCAAGGCGATGCTCTACGACAACCCGCAAGCCATGCACCTGTTGCTGGACAAGCTGGCCCAGTCGGTGACGTCCTATCTCAACGGGCAGATCCTGGCCGGCGCGCAAGCGGTACAGATCTTCGACACCTGGGGCGGCAACCTCTCGGCGGCGGCGTACCAGGAGTTCTCCCTGGCCTACATGCGCAAGATTGTCAGCGGCCTGATCCGCGAACATGAAGGTCGCAAAGTCCCGGTGATCCTGTTCACCAAGAACGGCGGCCTGTGGCTGGAAAGCATCGCCGATGCCGGTGCCGACGCTTTGGGCCTGGACTGGACCTGCGACATTGGCAACGCCCGCGAGCGTGTTGGCAGCAAAGTCGCGCTGCAAGGCAACATGGACCCGACCGTGCTTTACGCCAAGCCCGAGGCCATCCGCACCGAAGTCGGGCGCATCCTCGCCAGCTACGGCAAGGGCAGCGGTCATGTGTTCAACCTCGGCCATGGCATTACGCCGGAAGTCGATCCGGAACACGCCGGTGCTTTCCTGCGCGCGGTGCATGAGTTGTCGGCCCAATACCACGACTGATCGTAGCTCGCTCATCCAGCCTGTCGGGATTCGTTCCAGACAGGCTTTTTTTTGCCTGCTAATTATTCAATGAAACAAGTTGGCTATCTTTATCGGTTTGCCTGTTTTCGTTTGTTTAATAACTAACTTTGCCTGTAAGAAGTTTTTCTTCTGAGCTCGGAAAAATAGATTCAGGGATTGTTCCTTCTATTTTGAGAGATTTTCCCTACATAGCGATTGCCCAAGTTTCCATTAATGTTTCGGCGCTTGCCAGGTACAGCGCTGTGCGATCCAGTGCGCCTTCCAAGATGAAGTTTGTTAAATCTCCCAATCTCGATGAGTAGTCTGGAATTTATATGAAAACCAACTTCCACCAGCACAAGGTGCTGACGGGTTTTGCTTGCTCGTTAGTTATGCTGTCCACCGTGGGGACATCCCAGGGTGCATTTGCCCATGGTTATCTTGAAGTACCGCCCTCACGTGCCTTGTTGTGCCAGCGAGGTGAAAACAAGAACTGTGGCGGCGCGCAATATGAGCCCCAGAGCACGGGCGAAACCTTCCAGGGGTTCCCCAATGGCGCAGGCGGTGCGCCCCTCCAGGGCCCTGTCGATGGCAAGATCGCCAGCGGTGGCAACCCCTTGTTTTCCGCCCTCGATGCCCAGTCGGCCACGCGTTGGAACCTGACTGAACTCAGGGACCGCAACATCGCCTTTCAATGGCAATACACCGCTGCGCATCCGGCGACCAGGCATGAGTATTTCATTACCCGCGACGATTGGAAGCCAAACGAGCCGCTCAAGCGCGCGTCGTTCGACAGCACGCCATTCTGTACGGTAGAGGGCGCCCATCAGCTTCCGGAGGCAGGCGCCAAGCACCATTGCGTGATTCCCGACAGCAAGTCGGGCCATCACGTCCTCCTGGCGGTGTGGACGGTTGGCGACACCGATAACGCGTTCTATGACCCGGCGGATGTGAACATCCTCGCCGAAGCGGCCTTGCCGGGTGGCTGGTTACCAGTGGGCAGCATTGCGCCCGCCGCGCCGTTGCTGGTGGGCGACAAGGTCAAGGCCCGAGCCTTTTCAGCCGCTGGCGAGAATGCTGAGTACAGCGTGGAGATCGGCATCGATCACGCTGAAGAAGGTCGACCGGAAAACTGGTCGTTCAAGCTGGCCGATGCCATCAACCGGGCCCATACCCTGGTTCGTGCCGGTATCCGCGATGAGCAGGGCGACATCACCCCGATCAAAGGCATCAACAAACTGTATGCCCAGCAAGAGACCGGCGTGAGCCGGTATGAAGTGCAGTTGCAAATGCAGGAAGACCCTGACGCCAGCATGACCATCTCCTCTTTGCAGCCGGAGTATGTGCTCGACAAGGGCCGGGTCGACATGACGTTCACGGTGTCGACCAACCGCAGGATGAACCTTGAAGCCACCCTGTTCGATGAAAAGAACAAGCCGGTCGGCGTCGTAACCCAGGCAGTGGGCGAAGGCAGCAGTGGCCTGAGCATGGCGGTCCGTAGCGCGCCGGGTGCCCATACCCTGACGCTGGTGGGCACCACCGCGGACGGCAGGACCACACGCCAGGAAACCCGGCAGGTCCCCCTGACCGGTGAAGGCGCGGGGATCGAGTACGACTTCGTATTTCCCGAAGGCATCAGTGACTACGCCGCCGGTACGAAGGTATTGCAGCCGAAGACGGATGAAGTCTTCCAGTGCAAACCATTCCCCGCGTCTGGCTATTGCAAGCAATACAGCCCTTCGGCGAACGGTTACGAGCCTGGGGTCGGTGCCCATTGGCACATGGCCTGGGAAAAGCTCTAAGACATGAGGCTCAGGGCTTCAGGTCATCCTGGGGTCCTGCAAGGGTGAGCAGGCAAATGAAGGCTTTTTTCCGGGCCGACGGTGGCCTGCCGAAGGCGGTACTGGTGTCGGTGACTTTGCTCTACGGCACTTTCCTGGCGGGGCAGGAGTGGCGTTTTCGACAGGAGCTCAGGCGCGAAGTGCCGATGAGTGCGGCGCCGGTCGTGGTTCAGGGCGGCGCTGTGCTCAACGTCCAGGCGGTGGCCAGTGTGCTCGGCCTGGCCGCTCGAGAGGCCACGGCCCTCAGCGCCGAACCGATCACCCTGCAGGCCAGCTTCGTCAACGGCGCAGGATTGTCACGGGCATTGCTGGCCGATGTCACGGGGTCGCGCATTTATCAGGTCGGTGAGCGCCTGCCCGGCGGCAGCGTGTTGCGCCGGGTCGATGCGACTCATGTGGTGTTGTGGCGCAACGGACGGGAGGAGCGGGTGGCCTTGCAGCGCACGGGCGAGTCGTTCCTGCGTCGACTGTCTCCTGGAACCGGAGGGCAGCCTCCGTCTGGTTCCTCGCAATACCTACACCCGGTCGCCGGGTTATCAGAGTGATTTGAATCGATGAATAGTTTGATCCGGGGCCGTGCGTTGCACGCCCTGTTGTGTCTCGGGCTGTTTGCCGCGCGGGTGCCGTCGTGGGCGCAGGAGGCTCAATGGCAGTTGGCGATGAACAATGCGGAACTGCGCGATGTCGTCGAGGAGATGTCGGCGATTCTCGGCCAGACCGTGGTACTCGACCCGCGCGTCTCGGGACGCATCACTGTCATGTCCCGCCAGGCGCTGGATCGCGAGGGCGTGCGGCGGCTGTTCTATTCGGTGCTCGATGCGCACAACTTCACCGTGATCGACGAAGGCGAACGGATCCTGATCACGCCGGTCGCCGATGCGAGGACACGTGCCGGTCTCGACGACGCCAAGGACACCACCCCGTCCCAGTACGTCACCCGGGTTCTCGAGTTGCAATCGAGTATCGCCGCCGATATCGCCGGGTTGGTCCGGCCCCTGGTGTCGAACAATGGTTACATCGGCCCTTCGGTCTCTTCCAACGCCTTGGTGGTGACCGACACGGCCGCCAATGTGCGACGTATCGCCCAAGTGGTGCGTCAGTTGGACTCGGGGCGCAACCGCAGTCATGTCGTGCTGCGCTTGCGTCATGCCCAGGCCGTGGATATCGCGCCGGTCCTGGAAGCATCCGGCGGCAAGCGCGAGGGGGATGCGGCGGGTTCCGTGATTGCCGATCCCCGCAGCAACCACCTGGTGATCATCGGCGCGCCGGTGGTGCGCCAGCGCCTGCTCGATCTGGCCCGGGCGCTGGATGTTCCGGCGGCTGCCTTCCAGGATAACGCGCGGGTCATTCGCCTTCACCACAGCGATGCCAGGCAGCTGGCTGAGGTGCTGGAAGCCGTCGGGCAAGAGAAAAGAACCACCGCGTCCCTGGGCGGCCAGCGGGATACCGGTGTCGCCAACCCGTTCATGATCAAGGCTGACGAAAGCCAGAACGCCTTGGTGCTGATCGCCGAGCCCGCCCAGGTGCGTACCGTCGAGAGCATCGTTCGCGAACTCGATCAGCCTCGTGCCCAGGTACTGATCCACGCGGCCATCGTCGAGATTTCCGGGGATACCGCCGAAGCGCTGGGGGTGCAGTGGAGTCTTAATACCGGCAACGCCTCAGGGTTCATCAATTTTCCGGGAACCAACATTCCGATCATGGGTGGGCTGGACGCCAATGCCCTGAAAAACGAAGCGCAAGGCGCGGTCCTGCGACTCGGAGGCGACCGTTTCAGTGCGTTGGTCTCGGCATTGGCGAGCAATACCCGCAGCAATCTGCTGTCCACGCCCAGCCTGTTGACGCTGGATAACCAGGAAGCGGAAATCATCGTGGGCCAGAACGTCCCGTTCAAGACGGGCTCCTACGCCACCAACAGCAGTGGCGCGGACAACCCGTTCACCACCGTGGAGCGCAAGGATGTCGGCATCAGCCTCAGGATCAAGCCCTACATCAATGAAGGTTCCACCCTGCGCCTCGATGTCCAGCAGGAAGTCTCGGACATTGCGCCGGCTGTCTCCGGCGTGGACTCCTCGGACCTGATTACCAACAAGCGTGCCCTCAAGAGCACGATCCTGGCGGACGATGGTGAGATCATCGTGATCGGTGGCCTGATTCGCGACAGTGTCCGTACCCAGGAAAGCGGCGTGCCGGTGTTGCGCAGCATTCCCTACCTGGGCGCGCTGTTTCGCTGGACCCGTGATACCCAGACCAAAAGCAACCTGATGGTGTTCCTGCGCCCGACCATCGTGCGCAGCAAGGAAGGCCTGGCCGATGTGAGCCGTCAGCGCTACGACGCGCTTCGAGAGCTGAGCAAACCCGGTTCACGGAAAAATAATTCGCTGTTGCTGCCTCGGGACGCCCGCGAGTTGTTCGAACCGTCCGCCGACGCGCCGCTGGCCGAGCCGCGTCAACAGAATCCGGGGGCCCTGTGAGTGATCCACAGGCCCCGTTGCCCTTTGGTTTCGCCCGACGCCTGGGCGTGCTGCTGGAAGGCGAGGGCCCGACCTTGCGCCTGGTGATGCGCCGCGACACGCCGTTGACCGCGCTGGCCGAGGTTTGGCGCTGGTGTGGTCGGGAGTTGCCCATCCAGGTGCTGGAGCCGGGGCAGTTCGCTACGCGCCTGGCTTGCGTTTATCGCCAGGGCCAGAGCGCCGCCGAGCAGGTTGCCCAAGGACTGGACGAGGAGCTGGACCTGCTCAGCCTGGCCGATCAAGTGCCGCAGACCACCGACTTGCTGGAACAGCAGGGCGATGCGCCGATCATCCGGTTGATCAATGCCCTGCTCAGCGAAGCGGTTCGCGAACACGCCTCGGATGTGCATCTGGAAACGTTCGAGCAATACCTGTCGGTGCGCATGCGTATCGACGGCCAGTTGCAGGAAATGCTACGCCCGCGCCGGGAGCTGGCGAGCCTTTTGGTGTCGCGGATCAAGGTCATGGCGCGCCTGGACATCGCCGAAAAACGTGTGCCCCAGGACGGGCGCATGGCGTTGCGGCTGGCCGGGCATGAGGTCGATGTGCGGGTCTCGACCCTGCCTTCAGCCCATGGCGAGCGAGTGGTGTTGCGCCTGCTCGACAAGCAGGCCGGGCGCCTGGATCTGATCCGCCTGGGCCTACCTGATGACACCCTGGCAAACCTGCGTCGGTTGCTCGGCAAACCCCATGGCGTCGTGCTGGTGACCGGCCCCACGGGCTCGGGGAAAACCACCAGCCTGTACGCGGCGCTGAGCAGCATCAACGATCAGAGCCGAAACATCCTCACCGTCGAAGACCCGATCGAGTATCACCTGCCGGGTATCGGCCAGATGCCGGTCAATCCAAAAGTCGACATGACCTTTGCCCGTGGCTTGCGAGCGATTTTGCGTCAGGACCCGGATGTGGTGATGGTGGGCGAGATCCGCGATCGCGAGACCGCCGAAATCGCGGTGCAGGCGTCCCTGACCGGTCATCTGGTGCTCTCGACCCTGCACACCAACACTGCCGTAGGCGCGGTTACGCGACTGAGGGACATGGGCCTGGACGCCTATCTGCTGGCCTCGTCCCTGGCGGGCATTGTGGCCCAGCGCTTGTTGCGCACCTTGTGTCCATCTTGCAAGACGCCCTATGTGGCCGACGCTGCAACCTGTCGTCGCCTTGGGCTCGACGCCGACGCCGCGCCACGGTTGTTCAAGGCCCGGGGCTGCGAGCAATGCCAGAAAGGTTTTCGCGGGCGTATAGGCATCTATGAACTGGTGAGTGTCAGCACCACGTTGTCGCTACTGATTCATCAGGGCGCCCCTGAGCAGGCGCTGACCCTTGAGGCGCGCAAAACCTCCCGCAGCCTGTTTCAGGACGGGTGCCGGCGGGTTCTGGAAGGCCTGACCAGTGTCGATGAACTGCTGCGCATCACCCAGGAGGATTAGCCCCATGCCGACCTTCGACTATCGAGCAGAGAATGCCCGGGGCCGACGCTGCAAAGGCCGCGTGGAAGCCGACAACCCTCGTCATGCCCGTCAGTTGCTGCGCGAGCGCGGCTTGCTGCCCAGCGAGCTGCACGAAGTGAAGGCGCAACGAACCCTGGGCGCCCGGCCCGTTGGGGGGCGTTTGAGCCCGGCGGATCTGGCGTTGCTGACGTTGCAGCTGTCCACCTTGATTCAGGCCGGCCTGCCCCTCGAAGAGGCCCTCGGCGCCGTCGCCCAACAAAGCCAGAAGCGGCGGGTTGCCAGCCTGCTGTCGGCGGTACGCGGTCGTGTGATGGAAGGTCACGCCCTGGCCACGGCGCTGGCGGCGTTTCCCCAGGCGTTTCCCGAGCTGTTCTGCGCCACGGTTGCCGCCGGCGAACAGTCCGGCCACTTGGGCCTGGTGCTGGAGCAGTTGGCGGCTTACACCCAGGCACGCCAGGCATCGCGCCAGCGCATTCAACTGGCTTTGGTGTATCCGCTGATTCTGATGCTGGCCTGCGTCGCGATTGTCGCCTTCCTGTTGGGTTACGTGGTGCCGGATGTGGTGAAGATATTCGTCGACAGCGGCCAATCGTTGCCCTGGCTGACCGAGGCACTGATCGTCCTGAGTGACGGATTGCGACGCTATGGCTTGTCGCTGCTCGGGTTGCTGGTCGGGTTGCTCGGGTTGTGGCGCTGGAGCCTGCGCCAACCTGCGTGGCGCCTGCGCTGGCATCGTCTGTTGCTCAAGCTGCCTGTGTTGGGTGAGGTGCTGCGGGCGATGGAAGCGGCCCGATTCGCCAGCACCCTGGCGATCCTGAGCAAAAGTGCCGTGCCGCTGGTGGATGCCCTGCGCATCGCCGCGCAGGTGATCGGCAACCTGACCATCCGCGCCCGCATGGCTGACGTCGCCCGTTCGGTCCGCGAGGGCGGGACCCTGACCCGTGGCCTGGAGCTTGGCGGGGATATTCCGCCACTGATGCTGCACATGATCGCCAGCGGCGAACGGGCCGGCGAGCTCGACAGCATGTTGGCCCGGGCCGCCGAACAACAGGAGGCCAGCCTCGCGGCGCGTATCGCGCTGGTGGTGAGCCTTTTCGAACCGGCCATGCTGGTGCTGATGGGCGGCGTCGTGCTGCTGATCGTCATGGCCATTCTGCTACCGATCCTGAGCCTCAACCAATTGGTGAATTGACCCATGAAACTTCAGCACAACCGACCTGCACGCCTTCAGCGCGGCTTTACCCTGATCGAAATCATGGTGGTGGTGGTCATCATCGGCGTCCTGGGCGCCATTGTGGTGCCACAGTTCATGAGCCGGCCCGACCAAGCCAAGGCCACGGCCGCGCGAACCGATATCCAGGCGATTGCCACGGCCCTGGAGATGTACCGCCTGGACAACTATCACTATCCATCGACCCAACAGGGCCTGGAAGCGTTGAGCAAGCGCCCCTCCGGTACACCCGCGGCCAGTAACTGGAACCCCCAGGGTTATCTGAAAAACCTGCCGGTCGATCCCTGGGGCACGCCCTATCAATACCTCAACCCGGGCCTCAAATCGACCGATGGCAGCTATGACCTGTACTCCCTGGGCGCCGATGGCTTGTCGGGAGGGGAGGGGATGGCGGCCGACATAGGCAATTGGGCGCCATGAAAATGGGACGAGATTGTCGCGGATTCACCTTGCTGGAGCTGATGATTGTCATCGTCCTGATCGGAATGCTGGCGGGCATGGTCAGCCTGGCCAGCGGTCCGAGCCCGGCGCGCCAGGCCCGACAGCAGGCCGAGGATTTCATCCGCGTGGTGCAGCAACTGCGCGAACGGGCGGTGTTGGATGCCCGTGAATATGGCCTGCGCCTGCAGTCTCGCGCCTACCAGGCAGTACGGCTCGAAGACCGGGGCTGGACGGCGGTGACGTCTTTGCATCGGCTGCCGGAAAACCTGACGCTTGGGCTTGAACAAGATGGCCAGATCCTGCCGCTCGACGATGTCCGGGACACACCGCAACTGCTGATGCTCAGCAGTGACGAAATCAGTCCGTTCAGGCTGTTCATCAAGGTTACCGGACAGACCTTGTTGCAGGTGTCGAGCGATGGCGTGGCGGAGCCGTTCGTTCATGAATAGCACCGATTGCCGAGGGTTCACGCTGCTGGAAGTCATGATTGCGCTGGCGGTTTTCGCAACGATGGCGGCGGCGATGCTGTCGGCCAGCCAGTTTGTGCTCAAGCAAAGCGTCGTGCTGGAGGAACGTCTGTTCGGTGCCTGGCTGGCGGACAACCAACTGAGCGAGCTGCGCCTGCAAACGGCGCCGCCAAAGGGGCAGCAGCGTTTGAGTCGAGACCTGGGCCAGCGCAACTGGATCCTGCAGCAACATATCGTCCCGGCCCGCGATCCGCGCCTGCTCAAGGTCGAGATCCAGGTCAGCCGTGCCGGCAGTTCGTCCGTTGCCCACCGCACCACCGGATGGATTGGCAACCGTCATGAATGAACAGTCGGGTTTCACGTTACTGGAGCTGGTTATCGCCATCGCGCTGTTTGCCTTGCTCGGCCTGGCGGGTTGGCGTCTGTTCGATAGTGTCGTGCGTACACAGCAGGGAACCGGCCAGCATGAGCGCGACATCAGGGGCCTGCAGCGTGCCGTGGGGGTGATCGAGCGAGATGCCTGGCAGGCGGTCGCCGGCTCTGTCGAACTCGCGTCGGGGCGCCTGCAATTGCACCGTAGCCATTGGCGCAATCCACTCGACCTGCCGCGCAGTGAACGGCAAGTCGTGCAGTATCGACTCGAGGGGGCCGCGTTATGGCGCGACAGTCGCGGCGAAGGTACGGCTGGCCTGCAGCAGCAGAAACTGTTGGATGACGTACGCAGCCTGAGCTGGCGACTGTTCGACCCGGAACAGGGCTGGTACACCGAAACGCGGAACGAGCAATCGCCTCTGGCGTTGGAACTGGTCGTTTCGACGGGGCGTTTCGAACAGATTCGTCGAGTGCTGCTATTGCCGGGCGCCTTGCCATGACTCGACAACGCGGCGCGGCGCTGATCAGTGTGCTGCTGGTCCTCAGCCTGGCGTTGCTCCTCACCGCTGGCATGCTACGCAGTCATCGCCTGCTGTTGCAGGGCAGTGCGCAGCAGTTGCATCAGGTTCAGTTGCGTCAACTGGGGCTGGCCGGTGAAGCCTGGGCCCAGAGCGTCCTGCAAGACAGTGCCAACGCGCCATCGGGGCAGGTGGACTTGAGCCAGGAGTGGGCACGGCAAGAGCCGGCGTTCGAAGAAGAGGCCGATATCCGCGTCGAGATCCAAGACCTCTCCGGGCGCCTGAACCTCAACGCATTGACCACCCAGGGACAGATCGATCAGCTCACGCTGGACCGCTGGCCGCGATTGCTGGCCTTACTGGATCTGCCCGAACTGTCCTTGCCCCAGGTCGGATTGATACAGGAGTTGAGTCAGTTGCGCCTGTTGCCGGGCATGGACGGCCAGACACTGCGGCGCCTGGAACCCTGGGTGGCGGTACTGCCCCGGGACGCTCGGCTGAACGTCAATACCGCGCCGCGACTGTTGTTGATGACCCTGGACGGTATGGAACAGGCGTCGGCCGATGCGCTGATCAACCAGCGTCCTCACACGCCGTACCACAGTGTGCCGGCATTCACGAATGACCCTTTGCTGGCCGGCCTGGGCATCCGCGGCCATGGGCTGGGCGTGAGCAGCCGCTGGTTCCGGATCAGGGTGGACGTGGCCTTCGCAGACCGTCACCTGCGGCTGGTCTCGGACATCGAGCGCCACCCTGATACCGGTCGCTGGACTGTGCTTCAACGTCGTTTCCAACCCCTGCTTCCCAGCGAGTTCCATTGATGAAAACCTGGCTTTACCTCACCGTCGAAGGCATGGACGCCCTCAGTCCAGACTGGCCGTGCTGTGTCTGGTCGGTCGCGGCCGAGCGCCGCTGCCTGCCCCTGCACGAAGCTGCCCAGGCGTTGCGCGGGCGAGTCGTCGACGTGCTGCTGCCGATGGAGATGTGCAGTTGGTTCCAAAGCGATCCATGGCCTTCCCGACGCCAGCCAAAACCCCAGGCACTCGCGTTCGCCATCGAAGAACAGCTGAGCGAGAACCTGGAAACGTTGCACATCTGTGCCAGTGTTCGAGACCGTCGGCAGCGTTACGCGGTGATGGTGACTCAACGGGCCAGGTTTCAGGCGCTGCTGGCGTTGCTCGCGGCGCAGCAAGTGGATATGCGCGCCATGCATGTCGATGCCGATCTGTTGCCCAATGATGCGGCCTTTGGCGTGCGCTGGTTTGGTCGCTGGTTGCTGGGTGGCGCCCTCGCGGCACGCCTGTCGCTGTCGGCCCGGGCCCTTGCCACGCTCAAGCCTGACCTGCCCGAGGACATCCATTGGCTGGACGAGGAGCGGGACCGCCCGGGTATCGATGAGTGGTTGCTGGCCGCTGATGGGCATCCCATCGACTTGTTGCAGGGGGAGTTCCGTCAACGCCGACAGCGTCTGCCATGGCGGGGCATGGCGGCTGGTGCGTTGGGATTATGCTTGCTGACCTGGGGCGCCAGCGAAGCTCGCATCGGATTTCTTGAACACGAAGCCCGGATTTTTCAGGTCCAGAGCGAGCAGCGATTCCGGTTGCTGTATCCCGATCAAGAACGGATTGTCGACCTGGCGGCGCAGCTCCAGGCGTTGCAGAGTCGTCGCGAGCAAAGACGGGAGACTCGGGTCGCGCGTCTGGTCCAACTGACGGAACAGGTCATCGGCGCCAGCGACGTCGAAGTACTGCGCATCGATTTTCGGATCGATGACGGCTGGAAAATCCGACTGTCCGCCAACAGCTTCGTCGAGCTGGAGCAACTGCGCGAACGTGGGCTTAAAAGCGGACTGCCCCTCACCCTGGTCAACGCCAGCAAGCAGAGCGATCGGGTTCAGGCCACCCTCGCACTGGAGAGCAATTGATGGGTTTCAAGGAATGGCAGCGCTGCAAACAGGTCTGGGAAAGTATGTCGCACCGTGAGCAACGGTTGCTGACGGGGCTTGTCGGACTTGTGTTGGTCATTGTGAGTTACACCTCGATCTGGCAGCCCACCCGACATCGGCTCGACCTGGCCGAGCGTCAGTATTGGCAGCAGGCCGAACTCGCTGCCCGGATCCAGCGCCTGGAGCCCACCAGCGCTACGACCGCCACGAGCTCTTTGTCCGTCAGGATCAACGACAGTGCGACGGCAGCGGGGCTGGAGCTGGCGGAGCTGGAGATCGACGGTGATTCGTTGCGGCTTGCCGTCAGTGGCGATGCCAATCGACTGCTCGACTGGCTGGACCGGCACGAGCGGGACGGCGCCACCTTGCAGGTGCTGAGCCTGGAAGTGCGCAACGGTGTCCTGGACGCCCGGATGGTGTTGGGGCAATGACTTGAACGGCGGGCCAGCGCCTGAACAGTGTCCGCTCAAACCTGAGCGTTGCCCGGCAACAACGGCAACTTCGCCAGTTTCACCGCCACCAGCAACGCCACCACCAGCAAGCCGCCAATGAACAGGCCGACACCGTTCCATCCGCCCAGATGCCAGGCTACCCCGCCAGCCGTACCTGCGACGCTGGAGCCGGCGTAGTAGCTGAACAGGTACAACGACGAGGCCTGTCCCTTGGCTTTGATTGCGCGGCGGCCGATCCAGCTGCTGGCGACCGAGTGCGCGCCGAAGAAGCCGAAGGTGAACACCAGCATGCCCAGGATCACCAGCCACAGCGGCGTGGTCATGGTCAGCGCAAGACCGGCCAGCATCAGCGCGATAGTCGCCCAGAGCATTTTGCGACGGCCGTGTTTGTCGGCCAGTGCGCCGACTTTCGCCGAGCTGTAGATACCCGACAGGTAGACCACCGAGAGCAACCCGACGAAGGCCTGGTCCAAGTGATAAGGCCCGGCCAGCAGGCGATAGCCGATGTAGTTGAACAGCGTCACGAAGGCGCCCATCAATACGAAGGCTTCGAGAAACAACAGCGGCAACCCGGCGTCGCGAAAGTGCATGGTGAAACCGTCCAGCAAGCTGCGCGGATGCAGCGAGCGAGGGCGAAAATTGCGCGACTCGGGAAGCATCCTCCAGAACACCGCCGCCGCAATCACGGCCAAGCCACCGACCACCAGCATCGCGACATGCCAGCTGACGAAGTCAATCAGTACCCCGGCGATCAAACGGCCGCTCATGCCTCCGATAGCATTGCCGGCGATATACAGGCCCATCGCCAGACCAATGTGCTTGGGATGGATTTCTTCGCCCAGATAAGTCATCGCCACCGCCGCCACGCCGCTGAGCGACAGCCCCACCAGAGCGCGTAGTACCAGCACACCCTGCCAGGTCGGCATCATCGCGCTGGCGATGGTGCACAACGCTGCGGCAAACAGTGCCGCAACCATCACTGACTTGCGGCCGATGCGATCGGAAATCGGGCCGGTGATCAGCAGCCCGACGGCGAGCAGGCCGGTCGCCACCGACAGGATCAGACTGCTCTGGGCGGCATTGATGGAAAACTCTTCGGAGAGCAGCGGCATCATCGGTTGCACGCAATACAACAGGGCGAAGGTCGCAAAACCGCCACAAAACAACGCCAGCACCGTGCGCATGAACAACGGCGTGCCTTTTTCGATGTAGATGTCTTTGCGTCCGGGGATGCCATCATCGGCAAGCGGTGGAATTTCATGGGCCAGTGGGGCGACAGCAGTTTTCACGATGGACCTCGCAGGAGCACGGCCAGGCAGGCAATGGAAAAAGCATATAGGCGGTTAATGTTTGTATCCAATATATTGTTCGACCTGTTTAAGAGTTTTTACGACCTACTGGATGACCCATGGAACTACGTCACCTGCGTTACTTCATTGCCGTTGCCGAAGAACTGCATTTCGGGCGCGCCGCGCTGGCGCTGGGCATCTCCCAGCCGCCCCTTAGTCAGCAGATCCAGGCGCTGGAGCAAGAGATTGGTGCGCGGCTGTTCAATCGCACCAATCGTCGCGTCGAACTGAGTGAAGCCGGACGTTTGTTTCTCGAAGAGGCTCGACAGGTGCTGGCCCAGGTCGACAAGGCCGCCGATGTCGCTCGCCGCGCACAGTTGGGCGAACTGGGCGAGCTGAAAATCGGCTTCACGTCATCGGCGCCTTTCAACTCCACCATCCCCCAGGCGATTTTCACGTTTCGCCAGCGCTTTCCCGCCGTCCACCTGAACCTGCGGGAAATGAGCAGCACCCAAGTGGCTGACGCCCTGGTGGACGAGGCAATCGAGGTGGGCATCATGCGCCCCTTGCCGCTGCCCGACTCTTTGCAGGAGATCGAATTGAGCCGCGAGCCGCTGGTGGCCGTGCTCAGTTCCAAGCATCCACTGGCCCAAGGCAGCGAAGACGGTCTGTTTCTCTCGGCGTTGGCCCAAGAGCCATTCGTGTTCTTCCCCCGCAGCTACGGCAGCGGCCTGTACGCGCAACTCCTGACGCTGGCCCGCGACGCCGGCTTCAGCCCGCACTTCGCCCAGGAAGCCGGGGAGGCCATGACCATCATCGGTCTGGTGGCGGCCGGGGTCGGGGTGTCGGTCCTGCCGGCGTCCTACCAGCGCATGCGTATTGACGGTGTGGTCTATAGACCGCTGCTTGACCCGGCGGCGGTGTCGGCGGTGTGGCTGGTGCAGCGCAAGGATCAGCGTTCGCCGATGGCGAGGGCGTTTGTGGCGTTGTTGACTGATAGGGGTCAATCTCTCGCGCCGGAAGAAGCCTGAATATTTGAATGAATCGGCCGATAACCCGTTGTTCGACCAACAAACCATGGAGAAACAGGATGTTCAAGCAGTTGACCTTCACCGCTTTGCTGGCAGTTGCCGCGCTGACCACAGGCTGCGCTTCGGTAAAAATGGCGGATGACACTCAGGATGCTCAGGCAAAAACATTCCAGACTGTTCCCGACAAATCCAACATTTACCTTTATCGCAACGAAAGCATGGGCGCCGGAGTAAAAATGCCGGTAACGCTCAACGGTAAACCTGTAGGCCAGACCGTCGCTAAGTCGTACTTGATGCTGTCAGTACCGGCTGGCCAGCAGACCTTGGTGTCATCAGCGGAAAACGACTCTGAGCTCAAGCTCAGCACAGAAGCCGGGAAAAACTATTTCGTCTGGCAGGAAGTGAAAGTGGGCTTCATCAAGGCACGTAACAACCTGCAGGTAGTTGATGAAGAAACCGGTCGCGCCGGGGTGGCTGAAAGCAAATTGATTCAAGCCCAGTAACTCGACTGGCTGCACCGAGCTGTTGTTGAAGGGCGCCCAATGGCGCCCTTCTTCGTTCATGGCCGCGGCATCGGCCCGGTACAAATCGGGCAGGAGAGTCGTCCACGAACAACGGTTTACTTAACCCTCCCAGACCGTCGCAGGCCTATTGACGTGATAGTCATAAAACCCTTGGAGGGTCCAGGTATCGCCCTTGCGTTCAAATGCGGCGCGCCACGCACCTCTGCCGCTCCCCGGGGATAGTTGGGCCATGTCGTACCAGTAGAATTTGTTGATTCTCTTGGTGGTGGCCCTGCCGGCGCGAATATCGTCCATGATTTCCGTTATTTTGGTTCTGGCCGCTTCCGGGAAACTGTTATACGACATCTGCGTTTCAGCCAGTATGCTGGCGCTTACCGTGAATTTTTCTTTGGTGGTCGAAGCTTCCGGTAGAGCAGAAGGCGTGCTGAGCGTGGGTGTTTTACCGGGCACTTTTTTTGACGGGACCTGCGTCACCACCTCGATATCAAAGGTGTCGTAGTTGGAGAGGTTCTTTGTAAAGTGGGTGATGTCGTCTTGGGTCACCAGTAACGTCTTTCGCAGCGACTTGCCTTTGTTGACGATGAGATAGGGAATTTTGTTGTTCCTGATTTCCGTCAGGAGGCCGGGTTTGTGTCTTTTTTTCATCTCCTCCCGGAAAATCTCGAGCTTTTTGCTTTTGTACTGCGCAAAGTTCTCAGGCGTTTTCTTGAATTTTTCCCTGGCGGCTTCTACTTCCGGTCCCTCCCCTGGAAAGTCGCTCCCCAGCTCGGCCCACACTCGGTTTTCGGCAGCGGCGACCACGTCATGGATATCATTCTGTATCCTGGTCATGGCGGCTTTCTTTTTCCCTTGTTCAGGGATGATCGTAATGAATAGCGCGCCAGTGAGATTGTCTGGCAGGGACGACATCATCATCTTGAAGTTGCCTTCGCTGTCGAAAAGTTCCCGCTTGAGCGGCAGGGTCATGTCGAAGATTTTTATTTTTTGGGCCGACGTGAACGTGGTGCCTTGGGATTCGAGATCTCGGGTGCAGAATTCTACTGCCTGCCACACGTTGTATTTGTACAGAAGGTTTTCGTGTGGAACCTTATGTTGTGCGAGGCCGTGCAGTCCTTTATTTATATAGTTCAGGCGTGATCGATAAGTGTCTATGTCACGTACGTTTATGTCGTCCATGCTTTCGCGCAGGATGCGTCCGGCCAGCTCCTCGGGCATCGCGTTAATGACTTTCCTTGCCGTTCTGAGCACTTCGCGCGAGGGCCAGTGATGATTGACCAGGACGGCCTCCACCAATGCGTTATAGGTTCTCTGTTCCGGGGTTTCCGGGGTGCGGCCGAACAGACTTTCTACGATACCGCCACCGCGCAACCGTCCCGGTTGTTCGACGTGCCAATGGCCATAGTTCCAAGTCATCCTTCGCTGATGGGTACGGTTGTCCGGTGCGTAGATGATCTGCTGGCCTTCTTGTACCGCAGTCTTGTAGTAACCGTTCCCCAGCTTCAGATACCCTTGCCCGCCGGCATCCCGATACCGGTCACGACCCTCGGGCACCAGCCCTTTGCCGTTGAAACCTTTGAGCAGGAACGGTTGCAGTGCCGGGTCCGGTATACGGGGGAGCGAAGACAACCTCGGACGCTCCGTGCCCCGGCGTCGCGCCGTGCGAGCCATGATCAGGTCTTGCCCGCCCTCTGCAAGTACTTCACCCAGCCCGCTGATAAAATCCCCCGCCCACTGGCCGAAGCTGCCGTCTTCATCCTTGATCGCCGACACCGCGACGCCGCCGGCCATTGTCGGCAGGATCGTGCGTCCCAGGACCCCGCCCAGGCGGCCCGCATAGAACATTGCCATCGCGCCGGTCAGTAACGTGACCCCTTTTCGGCGCCCTTGCTGCGCAGCCGTGCTGTCGCGCTCGGCATGGGTCACCGTCAGCGCATCAGCTGTTTTTAGGGCGTGGGTTATTTGCGTCTCGTGCAGTGTTTTAAGCAGGTTTCCTTTAACCACGGGCGAATAGACACTGGATGCAAAATCGTCCTGGACCCTGTGTTTGATCCATGAGAAGGCCGGTTGCGTGATCTTCTTGATCTTCTCGTTGAATGTCAGGGTTTCCGACGCCGGTACCAGGCTGGCAAGCTGATCGGCCTGCTCCGACAGTGGCAATTGCGAGATCAGCCATCGGGTCATTTCCAGCGTGGTGGTGAGCGTCTGCACCAGGGCCGCTTCCAACTCCCGGTCGCTTCCCGCATCTACGTCCCGGAACGTTTTGCCGTCCGGTGCGCCAGGTGTGTACAGCGTCAATGAAGGCCGGCTCGCAAGTTTCTTTACCCCGAATGCCAGCATCTCTTTGAGCACGCTGTCGCCCCACTGTATTTGTCGGACTACGACCTCGTGCCCGTTGACAGTGCGACGCCCCTCGGACTCAGGAGTGTCCAGCGCCGCCAGCACCAGGTTCAGCCCGGTATTGTCCTTGTCGTGTCTCAAGTCACCCGAGATATGGGCGGCCCAGGCCTGAGCCCGTATCTGTTTCGCTTTCACGGACATCCACTCGGCCTGCCGACGGCGCGCCGCGAGCTGCAGTTCGGCCGGTAGTCGGCCCCCTACGTTGGCTCGTTCAATGACCTCCACGATCTGCGTAAAACTCAGCGGTCCTTCTACCGTAACATGAGCGGCGTTGCGTTCGTCGGGGGTGAGGTTGGACATCGCCCACTCCGTCAGGGAGCGCCGGTCGTCAACTATCGCCTTGATCTTGTTCAGTGTGACCCCGGAGCCAAACGGGGACTCGCCCGTCGGTGCATGGGGGTCGACGATCTGCTTGCGTATGCTCAGAGAAATCTGGTCCGGGTCGGCCGGCGCGTATTTTTCCTTGATGAAGTCGGCAAGCAGCGTGCGGATCCGGTCCTGGAGAGCGTCGTGGGTAGCCAGGACCACCGGATCCGGCGGTGGTGATTTGTCTTCCACGGCTTTTTGCAGGTCCTGCACCGCCCTCCACCAGGCCACGCGCTCGCTACCGGTTACATTCGGGTTGGCGTGCAACCAGTCGTCGAGCTTTTTTTGATTCAACCGCCATTCTCGCTCGTCCATGGCCCCCGCCAGATCCAGCCTTTCCCGCAGGTTCGCCGCCGCGTCCATCCGGGCCACCCAGTTGCTGAGTTTTTCTCCCTGTGCCGGACCGCCCAGCAAAACGTTGCTCATGGCTGTTTTCTGCTCTGCCCGCAATTGAGTGACCAAGCGGGTAAGGAAGCTCTCTGCTATTGGCGCCGTGTCCACCTTGTCCTGAGCGTTGTCGTCCTTTGCCAGGCTGCGCTTCAACGTCGACAGGTCAGCATATGTTTCCAGTGGGTCGCCTGGGCGATAAAGCACCGCGCTTGCGGAGTTGTCTTGATTGTCATGCTGCGTCAGCGCAACGGCGTATGGCATCGGGACCTCGAACCCCCATCCTTCGGGAGTGATACTCAGGCTGTAGACCCCGGGTCGGAAACGCTCCGCCAGTTTGGCGCGAGACGCTGCGTCCGGCGCCGACAACCCAAGGTCCGTCAGCGCCTTGTGCATCGGCAGGCTCAGCATCCCGTCGAGCCGATGCAGATCCGCTTGCGCCCTGAGTTGTGCAGCGAACTCATCCGTCAGCCAGTCGCTGACGTTGCGGCCCTGGCTGAAGGGAGCAGGTTTGTCCCAGAAATCATCCAGCGCCTGTGTCAGGAGTTGTTCATAGGACTGCGGCGTGATGTGTAACAGCCGCTTGATCTCTTCCTTTGCGTCACGGCTATTCAGCGCCGCCGGCATTTGTGTAAGGCCGTCCTTGCCGGTGATGAGGTCGATGCTGCCTGATTCGAGAAAGAATTCGCGCGCATTCAACTGTCCAGCAACCGCACGCCAGAACAGCGTCTCGAGGGGGGCGGTATCCGTCACCGTCCGTTTGAAAACGGGTCCGTCGGCGGTGCGCTCGGAACTGGGAGTAACCTCGTCCTGTAACCTGCAAACCAGGATTTCTTCGACTGACACGCTGCCCGCCAGGGTGGGGAAGGCCCTTGTGAACCAATCCTCCAAGTGCTGCGCAGCCACCTTCGAGCCGTGTGGGACGGCGTCATTCAGGCGGATCATCTGCTGTTGCGAGGCGTCGAGTTGCTCTATCAGCTGCGCGCTAGCGGTTTGTATCGGGTTGTTCTCCTGCATGTTCTCTTCCTGAAAATAATCGGAAGGAACAACTTATTGAAGATGCACAAGGAAAGGGCGATATATAGATACCGCACATTGACGTATCCGCTGCGGTACGAAAAAGTGCCGACATTCAATACGCACACGGGTCTTTATTTGTTTCGTAAAAACGCCAGAATGGCTTCGCGGGTAAGCTGGGTTTTTTCTTCCAGTGGCCAATGCCCGGTATTGTTCAAGATCAGAGAGTGCGGTTGCGTAGTAATATGTTTGACCTGTTCGGCCAAGGTTTTGCCTCTTGAATGGTCACCACCCAGGGTGAGCACCGGCGTGGTCAACTTATGCTTGGCGAACGCCTGGTTGTCATTCACATCCTGTTCTACCCAGGCTGCATAAAGTTTGAAGGCCGCCTCCATACGTCCGGCCCGGGAATAATCCCTCACCAACGCCTCCTGAATCCAGTCAGGCACTGTAGGGTTACCAGGGAATACAAAGTCCTGAAAAAACATATTGAGATAGGTCTTTTCCCGACCTTGGATCATGTTGATGGCGGTCTTGCCGAAAAAGCGAAAGTGCCATTTGCTCGCAATACCGGCTGCGGGGTTTCCGTTGTAAGCAGTTTCCCACCCTGGGATGCCCGGAATAAATCCATCCATCAAGATAATGTGTTTGGTTTCATCCGGATAAAGCGCTGCGTAGGCATAGGCAATAATCAGCCCCATGTCATGGCCGATAATGTCAATGTGTTGAAAGTTCAAGTGAGCGATCAACCCACGCAAGTCGTGCGCCATGCTTTTTTTATCGTAGCCAGTATCCGATACCTCTGTTTTTCCAGCGCCCCGATAATCGGGAACGATAGGCGTGTAACCCGCACGCATCAGCGTCCCCATCAACGCTTCCCAATTGCACCAGCTTCCCGGAAATCCATGAACCAGCAACACCGGATGTTCGCCATCACCACCGATGAGATAGTGAAAACGGATGCCGTTGACATACGCATACTCACTTCTAAAAGTCGCCCCATCCACAACGATACTGCTGGGTGTTTTTGAAGCGGCTGACTGTTCCGGTAGTGGTTTTTTGTTCATGTGGCGTCCCACCTTGAACTCAAATAAAAGCTGAGCAGCGGCTTCCATGGCTAAGGCGATGGTATCGAAGCGTTAACCCGCCTTACTCTTTTTCAGGTTCTAAAAGATTGAAGCCATCCGAAATCTGTCGGTACTGTCAAAGATAACAGTCCCGACAAACGGCAAGAGTGCTTGTGGGGCGCGGCACCTGTGGTTACCTTCGAATCACTGCCAGCGCCGGAAAATCAACGAAGTGTTGACCCCGCCAAAAGCAAAGTTGTTATTCATCACGTACGTGTTGCTCATCGACCTGAACTCGTTGCGCAGGTAGTCGAGCTTGCCGCACTGGGGATCGACCTCATCGAGGTTGAAGGTGTGCACGTAGCGATCGCGGTTCATCATTTCGATGCTGAACCACGATTCCAGGGCTCCGCAGGCGCCGAGGGTATGCCCGAGAAAGCTCTTCTGCGAGCTGATGGGCATGTGTTCGCCAAACAGGCTGCTGGTGGCCAGGGTTTCGGCGATGTCGCCCTGTTCGGTGGCGGTGCCATGGCCGTTGACGTAGCCAATGGCAGACGGCTCGAGGTTGGCGTCCTGCAGGGCCAGTTCCATGGCCCGACGCATGGTGCTCAGTTCGGGACGGGTAGCGTGTTGACCGTCGGCGTTGCTGCCGAAGCCGACGATTTCGGCATGGATTCGCGCTCCTCGGGCCAAGGCGTGTTCCAGCTCCTCAAGTACCAGCATGCCGGCGCCTTCACCGATCACCAGACCATCGCGGTCCTTGTCATAGGGGCGCGGGCTGGTCTGCGGTGCATAATTTTTCAGGCTGGTGGCGTACAGCGCATCGAAGACCATCGCTTCGGTCGGGCAAAGTTCTTCCGCGCCACCGGCGAGCATCAGCGGCAGGCGACCGAACTTGATCGCCTCATAGGCATAGCCGATGCCATGGCTGCCGCTGGTGCAGGCGCTGGAGGTGGGGATCAGCCGTCCGGTAAGCCCGAAGAAGATACTGATATTGGCCGCCGTGGTGTGGGGCATCATCCGTACATAGGAGTTGGCGTTCAGCCCTTCGGCCACGCTGTTGAGCAACATGTTGCCGAACGCCTTGATCTCGTCGGTACTGCCGGTGGACGAGCCACAGGACACGCCCATGCGCCCGTCCTTGATCGACTCATCGCCCAACAGCCCCGCATCAGCCAGGGCCTGTTCCGCGGCGCCGACGGCCAGGCGCGATACCCGGCCCATGCTGCGCAGTTGTTTGCGCGTCCAGTGGGCCGGGACCTGGAAATCATCGACAGGTCCGGCCAGGCGAGTGTTCAGTTCGGTGAACCGGTCCCATTCATCCATGCGTCGTATGCCGCTGCGATTGGCGGCGAAGTTGGCGGCGATGGTTTCCCAGTCGCTGCCCAGAGAGGTGATGCCGGCCATGCCGGTAACGACGACGCGCTTCATCAGCACAGGCCTCCGTTGACGGCCAGGACCTGCCGGGTGATGTAGCCGGCCTCGGCGGACATCAGGAAATTCACCGCGCCCGCAACTTCTTCCGGGGTGCCCATGCGTTGGGCCGGGATCATTTTCATCAGTTCTTCCACGGGCACGTTTTCATCGAGCATGGCGGTATCGATCAGTCCGGGCGCGACGCAATTGACAGTGATCTTGCGCTTGCCCAACTCGATTGCCAACGCCTTTGCCGCGCCGATCAGGCCGGCTTTCGACGCGCTGTAATTGACCTGGCCGCGATTGCCGATCAGCCCCGAAACGGAGGTGATGCAAACGATTCGCCCAGCGGCGCGCCGACGGATCATCGGCATCATTACCGGGTGCAGGACGTTGTAGAAACCGTCCAGGTTGGTCCGCATCACCACATCCCAATCGTCCTCGCTCAAGGCGGGGAATGCGCCGTCGCGGGTCAGGCCGGCGTTGAGCACCACGCCGTAATAGGCGCCGTGGGTTTCTACATCCGCTTCGAGAATGGTTTTGCACGCGCTGCGGTCCGACACATCGAATTGCAGCACCCGGGCATTGCGGCCCAGGGCCTGGATTTCGACCTGGACGGCCTCGGCCTCGGCGCGCCCGCTGCGGCAATGCAGCACGATGTCGTGCCCGGCCTGGGCCAGGCGCAGGGCGATGGCACGGCCGATGCCACGGCTGGAGCCGGTGACCAGTACGGATTCAGTCATGGCGTATTTCCTGTTGCGGACGGTTCATGAAGGTAGTGAGCTGGCTGAGGTGGCCGGAACACATTCAACCGGGCCATGGCATGAATGCCCGGGGCGTTGATGTGGCATTCGAACACGCCCATGCCGTTGTCGTCTTCCAGCGAGCGTAAACCGTGGATGGTCAATTCGGTCCCGGCCGGGAAAAATTCGACATTGCATTCGAACTTGCGGGTGCCGAGCAAAAAACCCAGCTCCACGGCGTCGCCGCGACGGCGTGCATGACAACCGGCAAACGCGGCGACGCTTTGGGCCATCAACTCAATGCCGACCCAGGCAGGCAGCCCGCCGTCGTCGCGGCTGAACAACCCGCCGGGCTTGACGGTGGCGAGGGTGTGGATTTGCTCATCATCGAACGCCAGGACGCGGTCGATCAGAATCATGTCGCCGGCGTGGGGCAGCAGTTCGGCGAGCGGCCAGTCAATCATGGGGCGTCTCCGATAATCAGGCTGACGTTGTTGCCGCCGAAGGCGAAGGAGTTGCTCATCAGGCGGCGCGGTGCTGTCGGGTTCAGGCGGGTGCTGGTCGTTACCCACTTCAACGCCGGCAGTTGAGGATCGGCCTGGCCGTCCCAGACATGAGGCGGCAAGGCATGGGCAGTGTTTTGCGCACTCAGGCTCAACCAGCAGAACGCCGCTTCCAGCGCCCCGGCGGCCCCGAGGGTATGGCCGGTCATGGGCTTGGTCGACGAACAGGGCACTCCTGCTGGAAACAGCCCGGCCACTGCCTGGCTTTCCATGGCGTCGTTGTGTTGCGTGGCGGTGCCGTGCAGGTTCAGGTAATCGATCTGGCCGGGTTGCAGGCCGGCGCGACGCAAGGCTTTTTCCATGGCCTGGCGGGCGCCGCGACCACTGGGCTCCGGCGCTGAAATATGGTGGGCATCGGAGCTGGCGCCGTCACCCAGCAAGGCTATCGGTGCCGGATGGCCTGGCGTCCTGCTCATGAGAAACAGCACGGCGGCCTCGCCGATGTTGATGCCGCTGCGGTTGACCGAAAACGGATTAC
Source organism: Pseudomonas tehranensis (assembly GCF_014268615.1). Classification (GTDB taxonomy): domain Bacteria; phylum Pseudomonadota; class Gammaproteobacteria; order Pseudomonadales; family Pseudomonadaceae; genus Aquipseudomonas; species Aquipseudomonas tehranensis. Next base: position 43,896 of record NZ_JABWQV010000009.1, read on the forward strand.
AGCGCTCGCCCGATACCGCTTCCAGGGCCGAAAAGCCGTTGAGGGTCAGTTTGCACAGGCTGTCCACGCCACCGCAAAGCACCGCATCGCACAGGCCCAGGTCGAGCAGGCGGCGGGCGCTCATCAAGGCCCGGGCGCTGGATGTGCAGGCGGTGGATATCACATAGGACGGTCCGCTCAGGTCCAGCCAGTCGGAAAGGAAGTTGGCCGGCGCGCTCAGCTCCTGTTGCTGGTAGTCGTAGCCGTCGGGGAAGTGCTGCTCACGCAGGTAATGGGCAATGCCCTGGCTGGCTTCATCGATGCCCGAGGTGCTGGTGCCCAGCACGATGCCGATGCGAGCGCGACCGTAGGTCTGGATGGCCTGATCGATCTCACCGCGAATCTGTAGCCCCGCTTCGAGCAACAACTGATTGTTGCGGCTGCGATGCGCGATCAGCGATTGCGGTATGCAAGTGAGTTCACCGGGTACCGAGGCCACCGGCAATTGGCGCTCGGCCACCCAGCCATCCTGCACGCGCACGCCGCCGCAGTCGCCGGCAAACAGGTTGCGCGCCACTTCATCTTTACCCCGGCCCAGGGCGCAAATCACCCCAAGGGCATTTAAATAAGCGGTCATGGGGTGCTCTCGGTCAACGGCATGATGCGGTAGTGCGGGCCTTCGTGCAGGCCCAGTTCAAAATTCAGCGGTTGCTTGTAGCGCACTTGCCAGCGTTGGCCCAGGGTTCGTTGCCGAGCCTCTTGCCGGGCGGTGGGGTAGTTGCCCGGCAGTTCGGTTTCGGGCGTCAGGGCAAACAGCAGCGCGGCGAAAAGCTCACGGGCTTCAGCGTTGGGTGGCAGCAGTCCGTCGGCTTGCCATTGGCCGTCCACCAGGCGTTGGCGGGCCAGGGGAATGCCCAGCGGGTCCATCATTGACCAGCGGATGCCGGCGCCTTCGCGCTGGATCACCAGCAGCCAATCCTGGCGCTGTCCGGCCAGTTGCCGCTCGACATGCAACTGCAGCGGCAGTGCCAGGGTTGGTGTGCGTTCCGGCAGCGGCGCCTGACTGGCGCAGGCGCTGAGCAACAGCAAGCAGCCAAAAAGCAGCGCACGAATCATTCGGCAGTCCCTTCAACGGGTTTACGGGCCACTACATTGATCAGGGTTTCCTCACGTTCACCAAAGGGCCGCGGGCGGCGCAGGCCGAAGCGTTCGAGAAGGCCGAAATCCTTGGCGCGGCTCCACCACAGATAGGGATACGAGACGTTGGCGGCCTCGAACTGGAAACCCTGACCGCGGATCATCTCCAGGTACTGCGCGGCACTTTTTTGCACATGCATGGGATGACGGAACAGCCAGCGGATCACCCAGGTATCGATGTAGGCCGCAGTGGACTCCGCGAACATCAGATAGCCGCCGGGCTTGAGCACGCGATAGAACTCGGCGAGGGCTCTTTCCTGCTCTACCAGGTGATGAAAGGTTTGATGGCAGAACAGCAGGTCGACGCTGTCATCAGGCACCGTCAATGTCGCGCAATCGCTGCCGACCAGTTCCACGGCCATGCCTTGGCGTGCAGCTTCCGCCAGGCTCAGGTCCAGGCTATGGGGGTCGGCGTCGACGCCGATCAGGCGTTGCGGGGCGAACACCTGGCGCAGGTATTGGAACGATTTGCCCTGGCCGCAACCGGCATCCAGCAGCACCGGGGCCACCGGCAACGGGCCGCTGAATAGGTTGCGCAGGTCATTGATCGCCACCCGCAGGACATGGTGCTGCCAGGTGTGGCTGCGCAGGAACCAGAAGCCGAAGCGGGTTTCTTCGACGTAGTTGTCGCTCAGGTAGCTCATGGCTGCTTTCTCATGGTGCCGGGCTCGCACAGATTTCCGACAGCATGCGCAGGCGCCGCTTGGGTTCGCTGACGAACGGATTGCGCTCATCCCAGGCGTACCCGGCCAGGATCGCGCTGATCATGCGGCGAATGTCTGGTGAGCCGTCGGTGTAGAAAATCACATCCTGGAAGGTGCCGGCGTACCAGCCTTCGACGTAGCAGCGGAAGGTATCGACGCCCCGTTTGAGTGGCTCGGCGAATTCGCTTTGCCAGTCCACGCGTTCGCCTTGCAACTGACGATGCAGTACACCCGCCGCCATGCTCGCTGAGCGCATGGCGATGGTCACGCCGGAAGAGAACACCGGGTCGAGGAATTCCGCGGCGTTGCCCAGCAGGGCGAACCCGGGACCATGCAGCGTTGTGACATTGGCCGAGTAACCGCCGATGGTTCTCGCCGGGGTGTCCCACACGGCATTCTTCAACACACCGGCCAGGCTTGGGGTTTCGTCGATGAAACCGCGCAGGCAGGCGTCGAGGTCGTCGGTACGCCCGGCAAAATGCTCTGCCGCCGCGACCACACCCACCGAACAGCGCCCGCCACTGAAAGGAATGGTCCAGAACCATACGTCGCGTTTGCTTGGGTGGGTGGTGATCAGGATTTTTTCCCGATCGAACGCCGGGGCGTCGATGCGATCTTCAATGTGGGTGAATACCGCTTGGCGTACCGGGAAATTCGACGGTGCCTCAAGGTCCAGCAAGCGCGGCAGGACCCGGCCATAGCCGCTGGCGTCGAGAACGAAGTCGGCTTCGACCAGGTACTCGCTGCCATCTTCGCGCTGCACGCCCAGTTGTGGGCTGGCAAGTGTGAAGTCGACGCGGGTGATGGCCTGCCCATAACGGATCTCGACACCTTGCAGCGCCGCCTGATCGGCCAGCAGCTTGTCGAAGTCGGCGCGCTGCACCTGGAAGGTGGTGGGCTTGCCTTTGCTGAAGGTATCGCCGAAATCGAAGGCGCTGTAGCGCTCGCCCCAGGCGAACGCCGCGCCGTTCTTGCGCTGAAACCCGGCGGCATTCACCGCGTCGAGCATGCCGGCCTCTTCGACGAAGTCCAGGCAATGGGACAACAGGCTTTCGCCGATGGAAAACCGTGGGAAATGCTGGCGCTCAATGACCAGCACATCGTGGCCCTTGCGCTTGAGCAGCGCGGCGGCGATAGCGCCAGAGGGGCCTGCGCCGATGACGACGACCTGTCGACGTTCCATTTCAACTGTTGGCACTGGAGCTCCTGGCCGGGACGGCAATCGAGGGAATACGGTGGAAGCCGGCCAGGGCCGGCAGCAATGTCGCGATCAGACCCATCAGCATCAGCGCAAAGTACAACGCCGGGCTGATGAGCTGTTGTTGTAGCAGCAGGTTGAGGAACACGATTTCACTCAAGCCGCGAATATTCAGCAAGACACTTTCGCGCCAGCGACTGGCGCCAGGGAACGAGGCCCCGGCCCAGCCCAGTCCCAGCCAGTTGCCCAGCAGTTTGCTGGCGATGGGTAACAACAGCAATGCGCCGATCTGCAGCCAATCGAGGCGACTCAGGGCGCTATGGACGTTGATCTGCACGATGCCGAAGGTGAGGATCAGCGGGATCGCCAGGTAGGTCTGCAAACCTTGCATCCAGTTCGCGTTGAGCGGCAACACCAGCGGCACCTTGAGCGCGGCCATGCACAGCAGATAACCGATGCCGACAATCAGCGCGTTGAGCCGGTAGTGTTCGGCCACCACCAGCAGGGCGAAAAAGATCCCGCTGTGCAGCAGCGGCTGGCGCAGGCCAAGCAGTCGCAACAGCAGCGGCACACAGGCGCCGGTCAACGGCAGCAACAGGCTGGCCAGGTGCAGGCTGCCTTGGGCCAGGGCGAACAGGCTCCAGCAAATCAAGTCGATCAGAATCGCGGTTTGCACCAGGCGCCGTGTGGCGGCGGGCGGGTAGTTGATGTGACACAGGTACAGGTACAGCACCGGGATGGCGGTGATCGCAAACAGAAGCCCCACCGCCAGGGAACTGATCCAGGGCTGTGGCGGCAGCAGCCAGAGTGCGGTCGCCAAACCGCAGGCGAAGGGAACGCCGAAGCTGGGCAGGGCGACTTTCACGCTCTGGCGGTCCAGCCGCAGGTCGATCACGTCGCTGAGGATGTGCCCCAGCAACAGGGCGAAGGCGAGGCTGTAGAGAGTGCTCAGCCACACCGGCGCCACCAGTTGCGCGCCGCTGAGCTGCCAGCCTGGCTCGATCCAGAAGTACATCAACAACGGCAGGCCAAACGTCGCCAACAGCAATTGGCTGACAATCGGGATTAGCCCGAAGCGACGGCCTATGACTGTCGCCATTGCGAACAGCCCCAGGGCCATGATCCAGAACATCAGGATGATCACTGGGCGGGCTCCGTAACCGCTGTCGCGTGGGCCTGATGCCCGGCCCACGGCGCCAGCATGAAACTGAAGGCCAGCCCCAGGCTGACCGCCAGGCCGAAGTTGCTCACCGCCGGCGTGCTGGAAACTGCCAACAGGCCGAACGACAACCAGGTGGTGACTGCCGCCAGCAGGGTGCCCAGCAGGCTCACCGCGGCGCCGCCAATCTGTTCGCGCATCAGGATCGCGTAATCGACGCCGATGGCGGTGACCAGCAACAGACCGAACAGCCCGAAAAGGGTCAGCGGCTGGCCCAGCCAGCCGAGGCTCGCCAGGCTGCACAGCGCCGCCAGCAACGGCAGGGCGACGACGCGAAGGGCGCCGCCGACGCCGAACGGCCAGGTCAATAACAGCAGGATGAGCACGCAGGAGGCCAGTTTCAATTCGGCGGCGCTGACTTGCGTGGCGGCAAAGACCCGGTTCAGGTCCCCCAGGCGATCGACCAGTTGTACGCCGGGCAGATCCAGCGTCTGGACCCTGAGTAGTGCTGCATCATTCAAACCTTGCAGGCTGACGACCGCCGCCACGCCGTCTGTCGTTGGACCGAGCCAGAGTGTGCGGTACGGTTCGGCCAGGGGGCCGGTCAGCGCGGTATCGATGTCGGTCACCGGCAAGGCCTGCAATTGTGCCAGTTCGGTTTGCAGTGCGTTGACCGGAACGCCCAGGTCCAGCAGCGGTTGCCAGAACGCCGGCAACCGGGCCAGGGCTTCACGCACTTTCTGCTGTTCGGCGGGAGGGCTGAGCAGTTGGTTCAGCGACAGGTAGCCCTCAAGCTTCTTCAGGGCAATCAACTGCTCCAATCGCTCGTTGAGCACCGTCTGACGCTCCAGTAGGTGTGACTGGTTATCGGCGCGGATCAGGAAAAACTGGCTGGTGGGTTGGAAACCGGTGATACGGGCGATGGCCTGGGCTTCGTCGGTCAACTGCTCGGGCGTGCCGATCCATTGGCGGATGTCGTTTTTCGTGGTCAGTTGCCAGAGGCCGCCGGCGCAGAAAATCAGCAAGAGACCCAACAAGACCGGTGTACGCACCCGCGCCAGCAACGCTTCGCGCGCCCTGAGCAGGTGTTCGCACAGCCGCAGCGGCCACTGGGCCGGGTGTAAGTCCACGCCCTTGAGCAGCGCCGGCAAGAGGCAAACCGCTGTCAGGTAAGCACCGATCAAACCGGCGGCGGAGAATATCGCGATCTGGGTCAGGGCCGGGAAAGGCGTCCAGGCCAGGGCTAGGTAGCCGATGCAGGTGGTCGCCAGGCTCAGGCTCAGCCCTGGCAGGGTTAGGCGCAGGGCCGACCAACTGCGCCACGGTTTGAGGCTCCAGCTTTTGGACAGGTAGTGCAGCGGGTAATCCACCGCCACACCGATCAGGCTGGAACCCAGCACCAGGGTCATGACATGCATGCGACCGAACAGCGCCACGCAGGCCACCGCCCCGAACAGAATGCCCACCAGTACCGGTACGAATGCCAGCCACGCTCGCAAGCGTCGGAAGGCCAGCAACAGCAATAGCAAAATGCCGATTGTCGCCCCGCCGCCGACCCAGGTGATTTCCCGCGAAGCCTGTTGTTGACCACTGGCGGCGTATAGCAGGCCGCTGGCCGCCAGCAATTGCCCTTGGGTCTGGCCCGCCTGAGCACGGCTGCGTTGCAGCAGGTCGGCCACTTGCAGCGGCAGGTCCATGTCGAAAGCGTTGCCATGGGTGCGGGCTCGCAACAGCACCCAGTGTTTGCCGTCGGCTTCAGCGATCAGCGCGCCGCTGCCCACGTCCAGCTGTATCGCTCCGCGTTGGGGCTGGCTGTTCTGGATGCGCCCGGTCAGGCCCAGCCAGTCGTCCTGGCTCGGCACCAGGCTGAAGCCGCTGAATGGATCGAAGAGCGCCTGCACCCGTTGCTGGATGAAAGCCTGGGGCTGATCGATCAGTTGTTGCCGATCCGCTGCCGAGAGCATTGCCAGTCGCCCTTCGAGCAATTGCGTGCGCAAGGCCGGCAGGTCGGCCTGCAACGTCCACTGGACCTTGTCGAACAAACCGCTGGCCTGCCACTGCTCGCCAAGGGTTTGCGCCAGAGTGATCGCCTGCTGGCGCTCGGTGTGCCCGACCAGTAGCAGCACCTCGCGGTTGAGGGGTTCTTGCATGCGTTGTTCGGCGATGAGTTCAAGCGCATCAGGAGCGGTACCGGGCACCAGCTCCATGAGGTTGGCCGACAGCGGCGCGCCATTGCGCCACTGCCAACCGGCCAGCGCCAGTACCGCCAACAGCAGAATCAGGAACAGCCGCGGAAGCCTGTGTTCACTCGGCAAAGTCATGTTGCTCCGCTTCGCTCAAGGCTTTCGTGTGGGTGCTGTCCTGCATGCGCAGCACGGTACGGTCACCCTGGGTTTCCAGCAGTTCGATGCGCTGCACCAGTTCGCCGCCATCGATGTTGATCTGCTTGAAGATTTGTTTGAGCAGCACCGAGCGCGGGGTCAAGGTGAGTTTCCACTGCTGCGGTTGGCCCGACAGATTGAGGTCGAAGTCCCGCTGCAGGCCGCTGCTGTCGCCCTGTAACACCGCAAGGAACAGACGATTCTGCTCGGCGCCGGCACTCTTGTTCGGCAGTGTCTGCCAGGTGCCGCCATCGCGCCGGGCGATTCCCTGGGGGGTGATGCGGTAATCCTGCTGCAGCGGGGTTTGCAGCAGCCACAGCAGGCCATGGTTTTTTGCCAATACGAAGCGGCCCTTGCTGGTGAGCGGCTGGGGCAGGGCGCGCAGGTGCTTTTCCTGGATGAACTGGCCGTGGATCACGTCCGGGCGCGCCAGTTGTTCGCTCAACTGTTGCAAGTCGAACGCCTGGGCCAAGGGCGACAGGCCCCCCAGCAGCAACCAGATGAACAGGCGCTTCACGGTAGTTTCCTCTCGACGGCTTGGACAAAGACCCGCGGTGAGGCCAATAGCATTTCGCGACTGGCGACGTCCACCGCCACTTGCACCGAGCTGGCGCGGGTCAGGCGTTCGCCGGTGCTCGCGTCGCTGATCAGGTAATTGATCTTCAGGCGGTTTTCCCATTCCACCAGGCTGGCGCGCACGGTCAGGGTCTGACCGAACACGGCGCTGCGCACGTAGCGCAGTTGCAGGTCGATCACCGGCCAGGCATGGCCGGAGGCGAGCATGTCGTTGTAGTTGTGGCCGATCAGGTCGAGCAAGGCGCAGCGGGCCACTTCCAGGTACTTGACGTAGTGACCGTGCCAGACCACGTTCATCGAATCGACATCGAAAAACGGCACCACGATCTGCGTTTCGACGTGCAACACCCCTTGGCTACGCATGCAGCCTCCAGTGTTGCTCGGCGATGCGCTGCAGGCACAGGCGCAATTCGCCTTCCAAGGCCCGGTCTTCGATGACCGGCGGGAAATCCACAGCCAGTTGTTCGTGCATGTCGGCCAGGGCCGGCGGCAGCGGTCGGGCATCTTCGGCACGGCTGCGCAACCACACGCCCTGGTTGGCGGCCAGCAGTGTCGCGGCGGCCACTTGTTCGGTCAGTTCCAGCACGCGGATCGCATCCCGGGCAGCGATGGTGCCCATGCTCACTTTGTCCTGGTTGTGGCATTCGGTGGAGCGCGAGAACACGCTGGCCGGCATGGTGTTTTTCAAGGCTTCGGCGGTCCAGGCGCTGGTGCCGATCTGCACCGCCTTGAAGCCATGGTTGAGCATCGCTCGCTCGGCGCTGGCGCCGGACAGGTTGCTTGGCAAACCGTGGTTGTAGCGTTCGTCGACCAATAGCGCGAGCTGGCGGTCCAGCAGATCGGCGACGTTGGCCACCAGATTCTTGAGGCTGTCCATGGCAAAGGCGATATGCCCGCCATAGAAATGCCCGCCGTGCAGTACGCGCTCGGCTTCGGCATCGATGATCGGGTTGTCGTTGGCGCTGTTGAGCTCGATTTCGATGAATGAACGTAACCAGTTCAGACTGTCGGCCAGCACGCCGAGCACGTGGGGGGCGCAGCGCAGGGAGTAGCGATCCTGCAGGCGATGCAGCGGCGCGGTGGGGGCGTCGATCGCCAGGTCTTTGCGCAGCCACGCGGCCACTTGCATCTGCCCCGGATGCGGCTTGGCGGCGAACAGGCGCTCGTCGAAGTGCTCCGGGTTGCCTTGCAGCGCGACCACGTTCAGCGCGGTGATGCGGGTCGCCAGTTGCAACAGGTAGTCGGCGCGGGCAAAGGCCAGGCAGGCCAGGCCGGTCATCACGGCGGTGCCGTTCATCAGCGCCAGGGCTTCCTTGGGCCGCAGCACCAGCGGCGTCCAGCCCAGTTCGCGATGCACATCGGCGGCGAGCCGACGTTCGTCGCGGTACATCACTTCCCGTTCGCCGGAGAGGGTGGCGGCGACATAGGACAGGGGCGTCAGGTCTCCGCTGGCGCCCACCGAGCCTTCTTCCGGAATCAGCGGCAGGATGTCATGTTCGAGAAAGGCCTGGAGCCGCTCCAGCAGTTCCACGCGCACCCCGGACACGCCGTGGCACAGTGACTGCAATCGCGCGGCCAGCACGGCGCGGGTGGCCTGCGGGTCCAGCAGTTTGCCCAGGCCGCAACCGTGGAACGTATACAAGTGACGGGGCAGGGCCTCGACGTGGTGCAACGGCACGGCTACCACGCAGGAGTCGCCGTAACCGGTGGTCACGCCGTAGATCACGCCTTCCTTGTCCAGCAAAGAGTCGAGGAATTGCGCACCCTTGGCGATGCGCTGGCGGAATGCCGGATCATCCTGCAACCGCGTCTGCACCTGACGATTGGCCAGGGCCAGTACGTCCTCGATGCGCAAGGGGTGTTCGCCGAAAGTTACCGGCTCAAGAGTGGGCATCGTCATCGGTCTTCCAGAAAGGGTAAAAGTTGAACCACTGTTGCGGTGCCTGGAGGCAATAGTGCGCCAGGCGCTGGGCGTAGAGGCCGGCCCAATGGGTGATGACCTGCTCGCGGTCGCTGCGTTTCCACACCACCGCCTCGGCAAAGGGTTCGAGGGTGACTCGATAGCGCCCCTCGTGCTTGAGGCACATCAGCAGGTTGATCGGGCATTTGAGCAGCCCGGCCAGCAGCCAGGGCCCTTGGGGAAATGCCGCCGGGCGCCCCATGAAGTCCACGGTCACGGTGCGTGCGCCGTGCAGCGGGATGCGGTCGCCGGCGATCGCCAGCCACTCGCCGCGCTCCAGGCGTTCGCTCAGTTGCAGCATGATCACCGGGTCCAGCTCGCTGACCTGGATCAGCCGCAGATGCGTGGCGCCGGCTTCCCCCAGCAAACGATTGAACTGTTCGGCGTGCTTGGTGTGCACCAGCACGTTCATGGTCACTTTCTCGCCCAGCTCGGCCAGGGCCCGGCACATTTCCAGGTTGCCCAGGTGCGCCCCCACCAGCATCTGCCCACGGCCATCGCGCAAGTGATTGCGCAGCAATGCCGGATCGACGATGTCGATCTGTTCCAGGCTCAGTTTGCCGTTCCAGACGTCGAGCTTGTCCAGCAGGGAGTCGGCAAACGCCATGAACTGCCCGAACACTCGCCAATGGCTGGGGCGCAGCTCGGTGCGGCCGCTCCAGTCGGCCAGGTGCTGCTGGTATTGCCAGGCTGCCTGCCGGGCGCTGCGGCCGAAAATGAAGAAGTACAGGACGATGCCGTAGAGCAACGGGCTCAATAAGCGGCGGCCCAATACCTTGGCGGCGAACGCAGTGAGTTTCATCAGCCAGAAACTGCCGCGCTCCTGGCGGTCGGCCCAGTGCTGCTTGTCTGTCTCAAGGCTCATGTTCGCCACCGTCGCCAGAGAATCAGGGGAGAGCGCACCAGCATGCCGAAGAACAACCGGGTGTGCATGCTGGAAATCAGTACGTTGTCGTGGAACAGGCGAAAGTGCGAAACCCCGTCCAAGGGGTAGTGAACCCGGGTACGCACCCAGCGCATCGGTTGATTGCGCCAGGCCAGGCGCACCAGGATGTCGGAGTCGAAATCCATGCGCTTGCCAATGTTCGCCGAATCGATCAGCGTCAGGACCGGTGGCAAGGGGTAGACCCGAAACCCGCACATCGAGTCGCGGATTTGCAGGGACAGGCTGTTGATCCAGACCATGACATGCGTCAGGTAGCGTGCATACAAGCGGCCTTTGGGCACGCTTTCATCGTATTGCGGATAACCGCAGATCAGCGCCTGCGGGTGGGCGCGGGATTGCTCGATGAAGTTCCTCACGTCGCCAAGATCGTGTTGCCCGTCGGCATCGACCTGCAGGGCGTGGCTGAAGCCCAGGCGCGACGCTTCCCGCAGACCGGTCATCACCGCGCCACCCTTGCCTTGATTGATTGCCAGCCTGACCAGATGAACCTGCTCGCCCTCGGCCAGCCGCTCCAATACCGCCGCGCAGGCCGGGCTGCTGGCGTCGTCCACCAGCACGCAGGGCAAACCGTCGGCGAGCAGTGCCTGCACCACGGTCGCGATGGCGGTTTCGTGGTTGTAGACCGGGATGACGGCGCAGGGGTTATGCATAGAACCTACCCTTTTGACGGGGGAGCTTGCTGGCACTGTAGGCGCTGCCGAAGGCTGCGATCCTTTGATCTTTCGCTTTGCACTCAATTGATAGGGACAAGATCGCAGCCTCGTTGCACTCGACAGCTCCTACGTAACCCCGCGGGAGCAAGCGCCCTCGCCACAGGAGGGCGGTGCGATTAATCATCGGCCACCCCCAGGACGATCCGCCCACTCGAACAGGCCGCCGTGTCATTGCGATAAGCGAAATACAGCTTGCCGCGCTCGCGGTCGAAACGCAGGTGCAGCTGGATTTCATCGCCGGGGCGCATCAGTTGCTGGAACTTCAGCACTTCCATGCCGACGAACCGCGGTGGCAGGTCCATCAGTTGTCGGCCCAGGCTCAAGGCCCAGTCGACCTGCACCACACCGGGCAGTACCGGTGCGGTGGGAAAGTGGCCGCTGAAATACGCCAGGTCCGGGGGCACTAGCAGTTGCAGGCTCCATTGCCCGTCGGTTTCGACCTGTTCGAGCACTTGCGGGGCTTTGGGGCGCGCAGCCATCAGCAGGGCTTCGACTTCGGCCTGGGGCAGCTTGCCTTGGGCGTTGAGCGGCAACTGCCGCAGCCAGCGCCAGCGCCGAGGCAAGGCGAGGGTTTCGCAGTGTTCGCTCAAGTGACGACGCAAGGCCTCGGTCACGGCGCGTCGACCCAGGTTGCGCAAGGCGTGCAGGCCGCTTTCGCTCAGCACCAGCAGCGCCCCGAGGGAGGCGCGATTTTCCTGGACCACCCCCATTCGGGCTTCGCTGACCCAGTCGTGGGCCATCAACGCCTGTTCCAGCATGGGCAGTGAGATGCGTTTTTCTTCAAGCTTGACGATGCGATCCAGCCGTCCGAGCAGTTCGAAGCGTCCATCCTCGGCGATCCGCGCTGCGTCGGCGGTGTGTTCCACATGTCCGGCCGGCAGATAAGGTGAGGCGATCAGCAAGGCGCCGTCACTGTCCTGGCTCAGCTTTACGTCGGCGAAGGGCTGCCATAAGCCTGCGCCCTGACGCCAGGCGATGCCGCCGGTTTCCGAACTGCCAAAGATTTCTGTCGGCCATTGCCCCAGTCGCTGGTGCAGGCTTTGGGCAGCCTCGGTCGGCAAGGCTCCTCCAGAGGAAAATACCCGGCGTACGCAGCTCAATGCTGGCCAGTCGAGGTTATCGCCCATGCGCTTGAGCAAGGCCGGGCTGGCGACCCAGGCAAAAGCCGGATACTGACGGCTGGCGCGTTGCAGGTCTTCGGGAAAGGCCAGTTGCCGGCGCACGAATGTACGCCCGGCGCACAGCGGCCACAGCACCCGAAACAGCAGGCCATAGATGTGCTGGGTAGCGACGCTGCCGATCATGCAGGCCGGGCCCAGGTCGGCACCCCACAATTGCTCCAGAGCCTGGACTTCGTTACTCAACTGACGCAGGGTTTTCTCGATGCGCTTGGGCTCGCCGCTTGACCCGGAGGTGCACAGGCTCAGGCAGCACTGATCGAGGTCCAATTCAGTGGCCTCAAGGGGGGCTAGTCGCAGATCGTCGAGACGGATGTCCGTGGGTTGATCGGTCAACCACAGGTCGACGTCCGCCGACCAGCGCTGGCGGGTCTGGGCTTGCAGGTCGGCGGGAAGCAGGACGCTGGCCCCGGCGCGCCAGGCACCGAGCAGGGCCACCGCCAGGTCGGCGGCGTCTTCCAGGTGCACCGCTAGGCGCCGTACGCCGCGGGCCTGCAGACCAGCGGCCAGGCTCAGCGCCGCGTCCCGCAGTTGCGAGTGGCTCAGCGCCGGGTCGACGGCCACAGCACGTTCCGGCTGGGCTGTGAGCAACATCTGCTCAAGTGTTATCCAATTCATGGGCGGCCTCTTACCCGTTGTCGTATAAGCCATTCAATGGCAAACAGCAGCCCCATCAATCCGTAGGAAATCAGGCCGGTGTACAACATCCACCAGCTCAGCGGCGCCCAGAGGGTCAGGGCGGCGGCGAGCAAGCCGTTACACAGGAAAAACACACTCCAGACCACCGTGACCTGGCGGGTATACACCACCGCGTTGGCCGGTAGCTGCGGTTCGCGCAGGCGCGCCAGGCGCTCGACCATCGGCGGACCGTATTTCAGGCTCAGGGTGAACAGCCCGAGCATGAAGGCGCTGATCAGCACCGGATACCAGCGCAGCAGGAGCGGGCTGTCGAACAGCGCGAGCAATACACTGAAGGCAATCGCGGTAACCGCCATCCAGCGGCTGCCGGGCCCGCCTTTGCCGAGCAAAGTCCGGGCCAGCCACAGGCTACCCAGCAGCAGGCCGAACTGCCATGGGGCGAAATACTCCATGCCGAAATACACCGCAAAGGGGTACAACAGGCCCACCAGCAGCAGGCCTAGGCCAATCAGCCGGGTCATGCGGCCGGTTGAACCAGTCGATAGACCGCCTCGACCACGTCGTTGACGGTGCGCACCGACTTGAATTCTTCGGCGGCGATCTTCTTGCCGGTCTGGCGCTTGATGTGATCGATCAGGTCGACCGCGTCGATGCTGTCGATTTCCAGGTCCTGGTACAGGTTCGACTCCAGTGTCACGCGCTCAGGGTCCAGCTCGAAAAGCTCGACCAGAGCATCGCGCAGGGTGTTGAAAATGTCGTCACGAGTTTGCATGGTCCGGTCTCAGGCTACGCGATTTGCAGTGACGAAGGCCGCAAGGCTTGCCACATTGCTGAAATGGTTGCGGGTGTCCTTGGCATCGGCATCGATCTTGATGCCGTACTCTCTTTGGATCGCCAGGCCCAGCTCCAGGGCATCCACCGAGTCCAGGCCCAGGCCTTCGCCGAAGAGGGTCTGATGGTCGCCGATATCGTCGGTGCTGATGTCCTCCAGGCCGAGGGCATCAATGATCAGCTGTTTGATGTCATGGTGCAGATCGCTCATCTTCGGCGAGCTCCTTGATGTAATAGTGATGCAGAAAATCGTTGAGCCTGCGCGAAGCCTGCGGCGCAGGGCCGAGCGCGGCGAACGCCTGTGGATCTATATCGGCCCCCACGCGGAAACTGAAGTGCACGCGGCGCTGAGGGATGCGATACCAGGGATCGGCCTTGGTCAAAGTGGTGGGGCTGACCTTGATGGTCACCGGAGTGAGGATTTTCGCACCTCGCAGCGCGATGGCCGCTGCGCCCCGATGAAAGGCCGGCGGTTGGCCTGGCCGAGTACGGGTGCCTTCGGGGAACACGATCAGGCTCTGGCCGTCCTGCAGGGCGTTGCTGGCGGCATCGAGCATGTCCATGCTGCCGTCGTTGCTGATGTATTGGGTCGAGCGCAGCGGGCCGCGGGTGAAGGGGTTGTCCCACAGGCTCTGCTTGACCACGCAGTTGGCGTCGCGCACCAGGCCGATCAGGAACACCACGTCGATCAGCGACGGATGGTTGGCGATGATCATTTGCCCGGGGCGACCGAGTTTCTCCGCACCGTCGATCTGGTACGTGAGCACGCCGGTGCGGGCCATGAAACGGATAAAGAACCAGAACAATCGCCCCACGGTACGGCGGGCTCGCAGGCGGTGGGCCTGGGCGTCGCCGGGCAGCCAGGTCAACAGTGGAAACACCAGCAATCGCAGGCACAGCCCGCCCAGCCCGAACAGGACGAAGCTTGCCGCGGTCGCGATCAGGCGCCAGTAGTAGGCGTCGCGATGTTTACCGTTCACCGGTTGCGTTGCCAGGTCCATACACGATTCTTCCAGGCATGTTGGCAGGTGGATAGGTTGTTCAGCAGCGTACGCAACAAACCCAGGGCATGGGGCCAGTCGCTGGCGGGCCTTTGATCGGTCTGGGTGGACAGGTCCAGTTGCCAATCGTCGCCTGGAGTCAACAGCAAGCCCACTGCATAGGGGAAGGGCACATCGTTGACCCAGGGAGCGTAGACCTGGGGTGGCTGCTCTTCGGCGATCACCAGCAGCACCGCCGCCGCTCCCTCGTTCAGCAGCGCGACGGCTTCCAGGATCCCGTGTTCCAGCCCGTCGCCCGTGGCCGCCAGGGCGGTCATTTCGCTGGTTTCGCCGCGCAGGATCGACCACAGCCCGATCACGGCGTTATGCACCGACAGGCTGAATTGAGTCGGCGATAACGGTTGGTTGGCTGCCAGGTCCTTGAGAATCTCAAACGTGCGCGGGGTTTCGCCATGGCGGGAAATAAAGACCAACGGCAGGTTCGGCCGGCCTTCGGCCAGTGGCCAGCCCACGCTGAAAGCCATCCGCGCCAGGCGACTGAGGCGACGGCGCTGCATGGCCGGCAGAAACGAAACGTCAGGGGCGGCATCGCTGGCGGGCAACACGACCGGCTGTCGGCTCCATGCCTGCCAGTCGTCCACGCTTTCGAGCCCAGGGGCCCACGCGCGCCATTGGGCGATGTTGAAATTGATCACAAATACACCCCACCCCTGCGGGCTTTTATTGTCACGGTTCAGTGGTTTGACCCGCGTCCAACCCTGCATGGTCTTGCGACCCAAGTGGCGCGCATTATCCGGGTGCGGTTGGCTTGTAGCAAATGCTGGTTACATTTTGCTCAGCGAAATGTACCGGTTCGTTCGTCCAGGCGCAGACAAGAGCCATTGTCGCGATTATGACGAGCATGTCTGTCGGATGTTTCTCTGATTATCGAGGTGAATGGATGCTCCATTGTTCGAAAAAGCCACCGACCTTGTGGTCCGGCCACACCGAAGGTAGCGAAGCGGTATCGTGGCCTACTACACTCGGGAATCTTTGATACACGGAGGTTTTGACATGCGGCGCGTGGTGTTCAATCAGAAAGGTGGCGTGGGCAAGTCCAGCATCGCCTGCAATCTGGCAGCGGTCAGTGCCAGCGAGGGGTATCGCACGCTGTTGGTGGACCTGGATGCCCAGGCCAATTCCACTCAATACCTGACGGGCCTTACCGGCGACGACATCCCCATGGGGATTGCCGATTTCTTCAAGCAAACCCTGTCGTCCGGGCCCTTCTCGAAAAAGAACAAGGTGGATATCTACGAAACGCCATTCGACAACCTGCACGTCATCACCGCCACCGCCGAGCTGACGGATCTGCAACCCAAGCTTGAGGCGAAACACAAGATCAACAAACTGCGCAAGTTGCTCGAAGAGCTGGATGAGGATTACGACCGGATTTATCTGGATACCCCGCCCGCTTTGAATTTCTATGCGGTTTCGGCACTGATCGCCGCTGATCGTGTGCTGATTCCCTTCGATTGCGATAGTTTTTCCCGTCAGGCGTTGTACGGGCTGTTGGCGGAAATAGAAGAACTCAAGGACGACCACAACGAAGGGCTTGAGGTCGAAGGCATCGTCGTCAATCAGTTCCAGGCGCGGGCCAGCCTGCCGCAGCAGATCCTTGACGAGCTCATTGCCGAAGGCTTGCCGGTTCTACCGGTGTACCTGAGCAGCTCGGTGCGCATGCGTGAATCCCATCAGGCGAGCTTGCCACTGATCCATCTGGACCCGCGTCACAAGCTGACCCAGCAGTTCATGGAGTTGCATAGCTTGCTGGAAAGCGCCTGATTCTGGCCCGTGCCAAACCAAGGTGGGAGCGGGCTTGCTCGCGAATGCGGTG
>NZ_JABWQV010000090.1 GCF_014268615.1 Pseudomonas tehranensis
CTGTGGGAGCGAGCCTGCTCGCGATGACGTCCGTACAGCCAACGCATTTGTTACGCCTTATGAGCGAGTTTCTCTTCCTCACCCAAACAAGCCGCCGCGGTGAACAGCACATCGGTAGAGGAGTTGAGCGCAGTCTCCGCCGAATCCTGCAGGACACCGATAATGAAGCCCACGGCGACCACCTGCATGGCGATGTCGCTGGGAATGCCGAACAGGCTGCATGCCAGGGGAATCAGCAACAGCGAACCCCCGGCCACTCCGGACGCGCCGCAGGCACAAATGGCCGCGACGACGCTCAGCAGCACGGCTGTCGGCACGTCCACCACGATACCCAGGGTATGCACCGCCGCCAGGGTCAGTACGGTGATGGTAATGGCGGCGCCGGCCATGTTGATGGTCGCGCCCAGCGGGATCGATACCGAATAGGTGTCTTCGTGCAGGCCCAGGCGTTTGCTCAGTTCCAGGTTGACCGGGATATTCGCCGCCGAACTGCGGGTGAAGAACGCGGTAATGCCGCTCTCGCGCAGGCAGGTGAAGACCAGTGGGTACGGGTTGCGACGCAGCTTCCAGAACACGATGAGCGGGTTCATCACCAGCGCCACGAACAGCATGCAGCCAATCAGCACGGTCAACAGGTGAAGGTAGCCCAGCAATGCGCTGAAACCTGAGGTTGCCAGGGTAGAAGCTACCAGGCCGAAGATCCCCAGCGGGGCGAAGCAGATGACCACGCGCACGATCACGGTCACGCCGTTGGACAGGTCCCCGAGCACGGTACGGGTGGTTTCGCCTGCATGGCGAATGGCAATGCCCATGCCGATGGCCCAGGCCAGAATGCCGATGAAGTTGGCATTCATCAGGGCGCTGACCGGATTGTCCACCACACTGAGCATCAAACTCTGCAGTACTTCGCCAATGCCGCCGGGGGCGGTGACGGCGACGTCATGGGAGACCAGGACTAGGCTGGACGGAAACAGGGTACTGGCAACCACCGCGACCACTGCGGCTGCAAAAGTGCCGAGCAGGTAAAGGAAGAGAATCGGTCGGATATGGGTTTCCTGCCCGTGCTTGTGGTTGGCGATCGACGCCATGACCAGCACGAACACCAGGATCGGTGCCACGGCCTTGAGCGCTGACACAAAGACCTTGCCGATGAAGGCGGTGGACTTGGCAAGGTCCGGCGCCAGCCACGCCAGGATGATGCCGGCGATCAGACCGATGACGATTTGCGTCACCAGGCCGGTGCGTTTGAGGCGGTGTAGAACGGAAGGGGACAAAGCAGTCATAACGGCATCTCTGATTTTTTTTGTGTGCAACGGTCGACCCCTCAGGGCAACAAGCGGGCAGGCCACATGAGCGGGACCGAAAAGAAAGTACGGCGTTTGCAGGCCGCGGACTTTATCACAGCCGGTTGAAAAATCTGACGGACCTGTGACGATCCGTCGCTTGGGCGTTCACGCGCGTTTGTCTGAGGGGCACATTCTGTTAGGCTTTGGGGCAATCCCCTGTCTACTCTGCCAGCGGCCCTTCTGGGCTGACGCTGGTGTCGTTGTTTTGCTGGAGTTCTGCATGTTGTCTGTTTTTCTGTTGTCGGCGGCTGGTTTTACAGTGCTGACCACCGAATTCATCATCGTCGGCCTGTTGCCATCCATTGCCCGCGACCTGCAAGTCACGATTGCCCAGGCCGGGCTGCTGGTGACGCTGTTTGCATTTACCGTGGCGGCATTCGGGCCGTTTCTGACCGCCTGGTTCGCTCGCTTTGAGCGGCGCAAGCTGTTTATCAGCGTGTTGGTGATGTTTGGTCTGGCCAACACACTGGCGGCTCTGGCGCCCAATATCGGCGTAATGGCCATCGCCCGCTTGATCCCAGCCCTGGGGCTGCCGGTGTTCTGGGCATTGGCCAGTGAAACGGCAGTGGACATTGTCGGGCCGCAGTTTGCCGGGCGGGCCATCGCCCGGATCGGGTTCGGCATTGTCTGTGCCACGGTGTTCGGTATTCCGGTAGGCACGCTGATTTCTGATGCGTTCGGCTGGCGCAGCGCCTTTGCGATCCTGGCGTGCATTGCGTTCGCCAAGGCGTTGCTGCTGTTTGTCTACCTGCCCAAAACCAATCTGCACCAGCGTCAAGTCAGTTTGCGTTCGCAACTCAAGATCTTGCGTAGCCCGTTGATGCAGGGCCATGTGCTGCTGTCGATCCTGGTGTTCAGCGGCATGTTCACCGCGTACACCTACCTGGCCGATATCCTCGAGCGCCTGGCCGGGTTCGACGGCACACTCGTGGGCTGGTGCCTGATGGGTTTCGGGGCCGTGGGGCTGGTGGGCAACTCCTTGGGCGGGCGCGCGGTGGATCGGCATCCATTGATCGCCTCGATGGTGTTTTGTCTGTTCCTGATTGGCGGCATGGTGGCGCTGGTGCCGAGCATTCATTCGACCGTCGGGCTGGCAGCAGCGATGGGCATCTGGGGAGTGACCCAGGCGGCCCTGTTCCTGGTCAGTCATGTACGACTGATGAAGGCCGCGCCTGAGGCTCCAGCCTTTGCCGCATCGCTGAACATCGCCGGGGCCAATCTGGGAATTGGCCTGGGGGCGATGGTCGGTGGGCGCGTCATCGATACCCTGGGCCTGGGCAGCGTTGGTTTCGCCGCGTCCGGCTTCATCCTCATATCGATCCTGCTGGCGTTGTTGTTGATGACCTTCAAGCCCCGTGCCGCCTGCGCGCAGTGCTAGGCGCTGAACAGCTCGCGTCGCGCACCTTCGGCGATGGCGACGATGCCCGGATGACTGACCTTGCGCTCCACGGAAATGGCATAGAACGACTCGCTGACCGCATCGGTCTGGCCGATCACCTGAACGCCGTACTGGCGCTGAACTTCTTCGGCGATCACGCTCGGGCCGATGAAAATTCCGCTGCCTGATTGCCCGAAGGCCTGCATCAGCGCACTGTCGTCAAATTCGCCGACGATGCGCGGCTGGATCTGTTGCTCGGCGAACCAGCGTTGCAAGCGGCTGCGTACCACGGTTTCGGCACCGGGAATCAGCAGTGGGGCATCCTGCAGACTGCGGGGAAAATCCTGCCCGTAGCGCTCGGCCAGCGCAGCGGTGGCAAAGAAGCTGATCCCGCATTCCCCCAACTTCTGGCTATAACCCTTGATATCCAGGTGGGTCGGCATCGGGCTGTCGGAGATCACCAGGTCCAGGCGCTGGATCGCCAGGTCCGCCAACAGCCGCTCGAGTTTGTCTTCGCGGCAGGTGATGCGCAGCGGCTCACTGAGCTCCATGGTCGGCGCCAGCAGCCGATAGACAATGGACTTGGGCACCACATCCGCGACCCCGACCCGGAACAGCGTCTGCTGCTCATTGGGTTGGGCCCGGAGCATCAGCTCCAGTTCGCCACCCAATTGGAACATGTGTTCGGCATAGGGCAGCGTCTGGCGGCCAGCCTCGGTCAGTTCCAGCTGCCGTCCGACGCGGCGAAACAACTTGATGTTAAAGGTTTGCTCGAGCAGCGAAATCTGTCCGCTGATGGTTTGTGGTGTCAGGTTCAGTTGCTCGCAGGCCCGCACGATGCTGCCGGTCTTGGCCACCACCCAGAAGTAATGCAACTGTCGGTAATTGAGCATAAGGCACACCGATTCGTAAAAATCGAAGTATAACCGCTGAAAATACGAATTTTCCTGAAGTATTCATCTCTCTAGAATGCCGGGCCATCGGTGAGCCACCTTTGGTGCTCTGTTTACTCCTGAGAGGCATTTATCCATGACGTACAAAACCCTGGGTGTGGCGGCCTTGTTGGCAGTGTCTTCAATCGCCCTCGTTGGCTGCGAACAGGCCGAAAAAAGTGCCCAGCAGTTGATGGGGCAAGCCGCTGAAACGGCCAAGCAGGCAATCGATGACACCCATAAGGCCGCGGAACAGGCTATCAGCGAGGCCACTGGCGGGTTGATCAGCCCCAAGAAGAAGCCGGCGGATGAAGCTGAAGAATCCGAAACCTCCACCCAAACCATCTAACCCCGTCATATCGAGTCAGGACTGACCCATGGATTATCTTTTACAACTCGCTGCCAGCCCCACTGCATGGATCGCGCTGGCGACTCTGGTCGTCATGGAAATCGTGCTGGGCATCGATAACCTGATCTTCATTTCGATTCTGACCAATAAATTGCCCGAACAGCACCGCGCCAAGGCACGGCGTATCGGCATTGGCATGGCGCTGATCCTGCGCCTGGGCTTGTTGAGTACCATTGCTTTCATCGTGCAGTTGACTGAGCCGGTTATTGAAATTCTTGGCCAGGCGTTCTCCTGGAAGGACATGATCTTGATCGCCGGCGGCCTGTTTCTGCTGTGGAAAGCCACCACCGAGATCCACCACAGCATGGACCCGGCGCCGAATGATCCCAAATCCGCTACCTCCGGCGTGACCCTCGGCTTTGCCGCTGCGATCGGTCAGATCCTGATGCTGGACCTGGTGTTTTCCATCGACAGCATCATTACCGCGGTGGGCATGACCGAGCATCTGCCGATCATGATCATCGCCGTCGTGATCTCGGTGTTGGTGATGTTGCTGGCGGCCGAACCGCTGGCCAAGTTCATCAATGACAACCCGACCGTGGTCATGTTGGCGCTGGGCTTCCTGATCATGATCGGCATGACGCTGATCGCCGAAGGCTTTGGTGCTCATGTGCCCAAGGGCTATATCTACGCCGCCATGGCGTTCTCGGCAGCGATCGAGGTGTTGAACATGATGTCGCGTCGCCGTCAGCAAAAGGCCTTGGCCGAAAAAGGCTGATTGCAGACAGTCAAAAGCCGCCCGGGTCGATGCTCGGGCGGCTTTTTTTTGGATTTTTGAAGGGCGGCGGGACGGTCAGTGTGCGGCGGCGTGGCGCCTGGCCGGTTTTGGTGCTTTTTCCGCCCGCGCTGGGGGCGGCGCAGGATGATGGCGGCGTGCAATGCGCAAAACGCCCCACAGCATGGCTGTGGCGACGCTTAACCAGCCGAATATCAGCATCAGGATTGTTGTGGTCAGGCTCATCTGTGCCTCCTTCTGCCCCAGTCAGGGCGACGCACTCGTTACAATGGACAGTCTAGTCGCTAAAGTGTTGCAGGGAATCGATCGGTATTGACGACAGACGGACCGCTTCGTTCTATCGCCGCGATGGGACTGCTGTTTAAGGCTATACCCACGTCTGTCTGCACCTTATGATCGACGGCCCTTGCCTGGCCCGATGTCGGGTGCCTTAACAAGAGAGTCCTAATGTTTCCGGTAATTTCCTCTTTTCGATCACTGGTGCTGGTGACGGCCTGCCTGGCGGCCCTGGCGGGTTGCGCAGGCAGTGTGTCGCCGCAGATTCAGCGCCTGCCCGAGCGGGTGGAGCTCAACAGCGTGCCGTTCTTTCGCGGCGAAATGTACCAGGGTGGCCCCCAGTCGCTGGCCAGCCTCTTGACGCTGCAAGGCACGGTAATCACACCGGGGCTGCTGGAGAAACCTCTGCATCTGCCCGATGGCGAGGCTCATTTGCAGCAGAACCTGCAGACCCTGGCGCGAGAGTATGGGCTGGTGGTGTATCCCCTCGACAGCGAACTGCCGGCACTGTTGGAGCAGGTCGCAGCGGGTTATCCCGTGCTGGTGCGCTACACGGACGGAGCGGCTTTCTGGTCGGGGCCCAGGTACGGCATTCTCGTCGGTTATGACCGCCAAAAGCAGACGGTCTTGCTGCGATCGGGGATGAACCGGCGGCTGCTGATGAGCTTCAGTGGGTTTGAGTCGGCTCTCAAAGATGCTGGCGGCTGGGCGGTGTTGGTCCAGCGGCCTACGCAGCTCCCGGCCAAGGTAGACTCTCAGCGCTGGCTGAAAGCTGCGGGCGAACTGGCCGGGGCAGGGCAGGAACAGGCTGCGGCCCGGGCGACTCAAGCTCTGAGCAACGCGCACTGATCTCACGCCCCGTTCGTCACTTGTCGGGCACCACCCACCCTGCCAGGGGCTCCTAACATCAGGGCTGGAATATCCGGCCCATGATTGCGAGGAGAGAAGCATGGCACAGTCGAAAACACCCACGGGGCCACATTCTTCCGAACATTCTTCTGGTGATGATTTGGGATTTGACCCCGACTCGCCGGATCTGGGTGATCCTCAAGTCGATCCGATAGGCCCCGCCAAGGCGCCTTTGGACGAAGAGGATGAGCAGGAGGAGCCCGGTTCCAGAGCGTATGACCCGCTGGGTGATCTAAAACCTTGAATAAACAAAGCCCCGGTGAATCGGGGCTTTGTTTGCCAGGTTAATTAATTCGACGCCTCGACTACACCGGTTTGACGGCTCTTGAGGTTCTTGGCCGCCTTGTATTGAAGGGCCGCGGCAGGGACGCTGGCGCTTTTGCCGGTTTCCACCCAGCTACGGATCCGGCTGGCGTCGGCGAAGTGGGTGTATTTGCCAAACGCATCCAGCACCACCAGGGCCATCGGTCGATTGCTCATTTTCGTCACCAGTACCAGGCAGTGGCCGGCCTGATTGGTGAAGCCGGTCTTGGTCAACTGGATGTCCCAGCCAGCCTTATGGACCAAGTGGTCTGTATTGCGAAAGCCCAGGCTATAAACCGGTTTGCGGAAGGTTACGGTCTTTTCCTTGGTGGTACTCAGTTCGCTCAACAGTGGATATTTGCGGGCCGCAATCAGCAGTTTGGTCAGGTCCCGGGCGGTGGAAACGTTGTGAATCGACAGACCTGTGGGCTCGACATAGTGGGTGCTGCTCATGCCCAGCGCCTTTGCCTTGGCGTTCATGGCCGCGATGAACGCTGCGTAACCGCCCGGGTAGTGGTGGGCGAGGCTGGCGGCGGCGCGGTTCTCCGACGACATCAGGGCGATCAGTAACACGTCCCGGCGTGACAGTTCGCTGTTGAGCTTGACCCGGGAAAATACTCCCTTCATCTCCGGGGTATTGGCGATGGTCATGGAGATGTATTCATTCAGATCCTGCTTCGCATCCAGCACGATCAGACCGGTCATCAATTTGGTCACCGAAGCGATGGGCACCACTACGTCGGGATTGCTCGCATAAACGACTTTATTTGTCTGCAAGTCCAGCAGAATCGCACTGCCCGAGGCGACTTGCAGTTTTGAGGTGTCTCGGGGGGTGGCGATGGTTTCCTGCGCGTCGACATTTTGCGTGATGAAGGTACCTGTGAAAGCGATGAACAGGCTGAGGATCGAAAGACGGATTTTCACGCGAGTAGACTCGATAGAGTTGAAGGTGCCGTGCAGCACGGCTTGTTAAAAAGCGCTGCATTTTATGAGTATGGGCGATGGCAGCGCTATACGCCTGTACCGCCGGGGCTTGCGATTAAATAAAGTTTAATGAAGGGCCCATAAACGCCTGTGGGAGCGAGCCTGCTCGCGATGGCGGTGTGTCAGCCAGCAATGATGAAGGCTGATACAAGGCTATCGCGAGCGGGCGCGCTCCCACAGGGTTTGGAGCTGGGCTGAAAAGGCGTATCAGCTATGCAGCGTTTCCGCCGCATACAGGGTGTTTTCCAGCAGGCAGGCGCGGGTCATCGGACCTACACCGCCAGGGACTGGAGTGATCCAGCCAGCACGGGGCAGGGCGGTTTCGTAGATCACGTCGCCGACCAGCTTGCCATCGTCCTGGCGGTTGATGCCCACGTCGATGACGATGGCGCCTTCCTTGATCCACTCGCCCTTTACCAGGCCAGGCTTGCCGGCGGCAACGACCACCAGGTCGGCGCGGCCGACGTGACCAGCCAGGTCCTTGGTAAAGCGATGAGTCACGGTGACGGTGCAGCCGGCCAGCAGCAACTCCATGGCCATCGGACGGCCAACGATGTTGGACGCCCCTACAACCACGGCATCGAGGCCGTAAAGGTCCACGCCAGTGCTTTCCAGCAGCGTCATGATGCCTTTGGGGGTGCAGGGGCGCAGCAGCGGGATACGCTGGGCCAGGCGGCCGACATTATAAGGATGGAAGCCGTCGACATCTTTGTCCGGGCGGATACGCTCCAGCAGTTTGGAGGCGTCGAGGTGTTCAGGCAGGGGCAGTTGGAGCAGAACGCCGTCGATGTTCGGGTCGTCGTTCAGGCGATCAATCAGATCAGCCAACGCTTGCTGAGTGGTTTCGGAAGGCAGGTCGTAGGCCTGGGAAAGGAAGCCGACCTCTTCACAGTCTTTACGCTTGTGCGAGACATAAACCTGAGAGGCAGGATCGCTGCCGACCAGGATCACCGCAAGACCGGGCGTGCGCAGGCCTTGCTGGCGGCGCTCGGTGACTCGTTGGGCGATCTGCTGGCGCAGGCTGGCGGCGATCGATTTGCCGTCGATAAGTTGTGCAGTCATTGCGCGTGGTTAACCATCGAGAGGGGAAAAAAAGAGAACGCATTCTCGCATGCCGAGGCGTGAGGGCAAAGGCGCTTGGTCTGCAAATTCCCCTAACCCCTTTAATTAAATGAATTTTTTTTAAAAAAGAGTTGACGACCTATCGGGCCGTCTATAACATTCGTCGCACTTGTCGGGCACAGCCTAGCACTGGTTAAGAAGGTGGCGCGGAGTTAGTTGTTTTTAACTCGGTAACACTGAAAGCACTTAGTTTGTAATCGTCCAAGAATACAGATTAAAAAGGCGCCCGTAGCTCAGCTGGATAGAGCATCCGCCTTCTAAGCGGATGGTCGCAGGTTCGAGTCCTGCCGGGTGCGCCAATTAGGCAGCTTTGGCACAAGTAAGGCAACAAGGCAATATGGTGGGCGTAGCTCAGTTGGTAGAGCACGGGATTGTGACTCCCGTTGTCGTGGGTTCGATCCCCATCGTCCACCCCATATTCTAGAAAGGCGCCAGATTAACAATCTGGCGCCTTTGCTTTAAAAGCTTGATACGCGGATGTGGTGGAATTGGTAGACACACTGGATTTAGGTTCCAGCGCCGCAAGGTGTGAGAGTTCGAGTCTCTCCGTCCGCACCATACAAGTCGCTATTTAAATAGCAGAGAACGGCGCAGTACCTGAAGAGGGCTGCGCCGTTTTTGTATTCGCGGTTTTTTTGTTGTGTTGCCGCCCTGGTTCGGGGCGGCGGGGTGCCCGGGTCGTCACGATTGTGTTTCCTGATGATGCGCGGCATGCCCGTTGGTCTCCTCGCGAGACCGGATGCCGGGCGTGCGGGTTTGCTGCTCCTATATATAGAAGCATTGACCCAGAGCCTTGCGATGATCGACTGTATTTGCAATCCGGGTGAGGCATGACCGTATGTCCGCTCCTAAATTCGGCGCCTGTTTCCAGCCCTTTTTCAGTAGGGTGACTTCTTGAGTTTGACCTACTAGAATGCATGCCCTTGATTCTGGGGTCGGAAACGCCCGGCCAACGTCTGTGCAACGAGGAATATCCATGCAAGTTTCTGTTGAAAATACTTCTGCTCTTGAGCGCCGCATGAGCATCACCGTGCCGGCTGAGCGCATCGAGACTCAGGTCAACAAGCGTCTGCAGCAGACTGCCCAAAAGGCCAAAATCCCAGGTTTCCGCCCAGGCAAAGTGCCAATGAGCGTGATCCGTCAGCGTTATGAAGCTGACGCACGTCAGGAAGCTGTGGGCGATGTGATCCAGTCTTCGTTCTACGAAGCGGTCGTCGAGCAGAAACTGAACCCGGCCGGCGCTCCGTCCGTCGAGCCTAAAGTGCTGGAAAAGGGCAAGGACCTGGAGTTCATCGCCACGTTCGAAGTGTTCCCTGAGTTCACGGTTGCCGGTTTCGAGTCCATCTCCGTCGAGCGTCTGAGTGCCGATGTTTCTGATGCCGACCTGGACAAGATGCTGGACATCCTGCGCAAGCAGAACACCCGTTTCGAAGTGGCCGATCGTGCTGCCCAGAACGAAGATCAACTGAACATCGATTTCGTCGGCAAGGTCGACGGTGAAGTGTTCGCCGGTGGTTCCGCCAAGGCTACTCAGCTGGTACTGGGCTCTGGCCGCATGATCCCTGGCTTCGAAGATGGCCTGGTTGGCGCCAAGGCCGGCGAAGAGCGCGTTCTGAACCTGACCTTCCCTGAGGACTATCAGAACCTGGACCTGGCTGGTAAAACCGCCGAGTTCACCGTGACCGTTAACAGCGTTTCCGAGCCGAAACTGCCAGAGCTGAACGAAGAGTTCTTCGCCCAGTTCGGCATCAAGGAAACCGGTCTGGAAGGTTTCCGCGCCGAAGTTCGCAAGAACATGGAGCGTGAGCTGCGTCAGGCCATCAAGTCCAAGGTCAAGAACCAGGTCATGGACGGTCTGCTGGCCTCCAACCCGATCGAAGTGCCAAAGGCTTTGCTGGACAACGAAGTGAACCGTCTGCGTGTGCAGGCTGTTCAGCAGTTCGGCGGCAACATCAAGCCGGACCAGCTGCCAGCTGAGCTGTTCGAAGAGCAAGCCAAGCGCCGCGTTGTGCTGGGCCTGATCGTTGCTGAAGTGGTCAAGCAGTTCGAGCTCAAGCCTGACGAAGCCCGCGTTCGCGAGCTGATCCAGGAAATGGCTTCGGCCTACCAAGAGCCTGAGCAAGTCGTGTCCTGGTACTACAAGAACGACCAGCAACTGAACGAAGTCCGTTCGGTTGTGCTGGAAGAACAAGTTGTGGATACTGTTCTGCAGAAAGCTAGCGTGACCGATAAAGCGGTCTCTTACGAAGAAGCGGTCAAGCCGGTGGAAGCTCCACAAGCCGATTGATTGTTCTGCGGTAAGAAATACACACCCATAAGCCAGCCTTCGCGCTGGCTTATGCGTATTCAAGACATAACTATTTGGGAGTGACTGCGAGACATGTCCCGCAATTCTTTTTATCAGCAGAGCTCTGACATCCAAGCCGCAGGCGGCCTGGTCCCGATGGTTATCGAGCAGTCCGCCCGTGGCGAACGTGCCTATGACATCTACTCGCGTCTGCTCAAGGAACGCGTCATCTTCCTGATCGGCCCCGTTGAAGACTACATGGCCAACCTGGTTGCGGCGCAACTGCTGTTCCTTGAAGCGGAAAACCCGGACAAGGATATCCATCTGTACATCAACTCACCTGGCGGCTCGGTGACAGCAGGCATGTCGATCTACGACACCATGCAGTTCATCAAGCCTGACGTTTCCACCATCTGCATCGGCCAGGCCTGCAGCATGGGCGCATTCCTGCTCGCCGGCGGCGCAGCGGGCAAGCGTCACTGCCTGCCTAATTCGCGCATGATGATTCACCAGCCGTTGGGTGGTTTCCAGGGGCAGGCGTCGGATATCGACATCCATGCCAAGGAAATCCTCCACATTCGTTCGCGCTTGAACTCGTTGCTGGCCCACCATACCGGCCAAAGCCTCGAAACCATTGAGCGTGACACCGAGCGTGACAACTTCATGAGCGCTGAGCGTGCGGCCGAATATGGCCTGATCGACTCCGTGATCAACAAGCGTCAAATGCCTGCCTAAGCCGCTCAAAATGCAGGTGGTTGGGATGACCGGCCGCCTGCGGGCTTGAAAAAGCCCGCAATTGCCTTCATCTTGTGTTGCAAGCCTATCGGATTTGGATCGATCGAATGACTGACACCCGCAACGGCGAGGACAACGGCAAACTGCTTTATTGCTCCTTCTGTGGCAAAAGCCAGCATGAAGTACGCAAATTGATTGCCGGCCCCTCGGTCTTCATTTGCGACGAGTGCGTCGACCTGTGCAATGACATCATCCGCGAGGAGGTGCAGGAAGCCCAGGCCGAAAGCAGCGCGCATAAGTTGCCTTCGCCTAAAGAAATCAGCGGCATCCTTGATCAATATGTCATTGGTCAGGAGCGCGCGAAAAAGGTACTGGCCGTAGCGGTGTACAACCACTACAAGCGCCTGAACCAACGTGACAAAAAGAATGACGAGGTCGAACTCGGCAAGAGCAACATCCTGCTGATCGGCCCGACAGGCTCGGGTAAAACCCTGCTTGCCGAAACCCTGGCCCGTTTGCTGAACGTTCCGTTCACCATCGCCGATGCAACCACCCTCACCGAGGCGGGTTATGTGGGTGAGGATGTCGAGAACATCATTCAGAAACTGTTGCAGAAGTGCGATTACGATGTGGAAAAGGCCCAGATGGGTATTGTCTACATCGACGAAATCGACAAGATTTCCCGCAAGTCCGACAACCCGTCCATCACCCGGGATGTTTCCGGCGAGGGCGTGCAGCAGGCCTTGCTCAAGTTGATCGAAGGTACGGTGGCTTCCGTTCCGCCTCAGGGTGGTCGCAAGCATCCGCAGCAGGAGTTCCTGCAGGTCGACACGCGTAACATTCTGTTCATCTGCGGTGGCGCGTTCTCCGGCCTGGAAAAGGTTATTCAAAACCGTTCCACCCGTGGCGGCATTGGTTTCAACGCCGAAGTGCGCAGTAAGGAAGAGGGTAAGAAGGTCGGTGAATCGCTGCGTGAAGTCGAACCTGATGACTTGGTCAAGTTCGGTCTGATCCCCGAGTTCGTGGGTCGCTTACCGGTCTTGGCCACGCTGGACGAGTTGGATGAAGCTGCACTGATGCAGATTCTGACCGAGCCGAAGAATGCCCTGACCAAGCAATATGCCAAGCTGTTCGAAATGGAAGGTGTAGACCTGGAGTTCCGTTCCGACGCGCTGAAATCGGTTGCCAAACGAGCCCTGGAGCGTAAAACCGGTGCCCGTGGGTTGCGCTCGATTCTGGAAGGCGTATTGCTCGACACGATGTATGAGATCCCCTCGCAGTCTGAGGTGAGTAAAGTCGTGATCGACGAAAGCGTTATAGAAGGTAAGTCCAAGCCTTTGTATATCTACGAAAACAAAGAGCCGGCTGCCAAGGCCGCGCCGGACGCTTAAGCGTCCCGGTGCCGGAATAAAGAAGGGGCCTTCGGGCCCCTTTGCTTTTTGCGCGTTTTAGACGTGTCTTTGCGCTTGTTTTTTTTCAAGGCTGCCCCCATCTTGGTTTCAAGCTTACTTCCATCTGTTTCCGGCCTTGTGGCCGCCGTAGAGGCGAAATCATGAAGACAACCATCGAATTGCCTCTCCTGCCATTGCGTGATGTCGTGGTGTATCCGCACATGGTTATCCCGCTGTTCGTGGGGCGCGAGAAGTCTATCGAAGCCCTCGAGGCTGCGATGACGGGTGACAAGCAGATTCTTCTGTTGGCGCAGAGAAACCCTGCTGACGATGATCCCGGCGAAGACGCACTGTATCGCGTAGGCACAATTGCAACCGTTCTGCAGCTGCTCAAACTGCCTGATGGCACCGTCAAGGTCCTGGTCGAAGGCGAGCAGCGGGGCACGGTCGAGCGTTTCAGCGAAGTGGACGGCCATTGCCGGGCCGAAGTGTCGCTGATCGACGAAGTGGACGCGCCCGAGCGTGAGTCTGAGGTGTTTGTCCGCAGTCTTTTGTCGCAGTTCGAACAATACGTGCAGTTGGGCAAGAAGGTGCCTGCAGAGGTCCTGTCGTCGCTTAACAGCATCGACGAACCTGGGCGGCTGGTCGATACGATGGCGGCCCACATGGCCCTCAAGATCGAGCAGAAGCAGGAAATTCTCGAAATCATCGATTTGTCTGCCCGTGTTGAACACGTGCTGGCATTGCTGGATGGCGAAATCGACCTGCTGCAGGTCGAGAAGCGCATTCGTGGTCGCGTCAAGAAGCAGATGGAGCGTAGCCAGCGTGAGTACTACCTGAATGAGCAGATGAAGGCCATTCAGAAGGAACTTGGCGATGGTGACGAAGGGCACAACGAAATCGAAGAGCTGAAAAAGCGCATCGATGCCGCCGGCCTGCCCAAGGATGCACTTGCCAAGGCCCAGGCCGAGCTGAACAAGCTCAAGCAAATGTCGCCTATGTCTGCCGAAGCCACTGTGGTGCGCTCCTATATCGACTGGCTGGTTCAGGTGCCTTGGAAGGCGCAAAGCAAGGTCCGTCTGGACCTGGCCCGCGCCGAGGATATTCTCGACGCCGACCATTACGGTCTGGAAGAGGTCAAGGAACGTATCCTCGAATACCTCGCCGTGCAAAAGCGCGTGAAGAAAATTCGCGGACCGGTACTCTGCCTGGTGGGACCTCCTGGGGTCGGTAAAACATCGTTGGCAGAGTCGATTGCCCACGCGACCAATCGTAAATTCGTGCGCATGGCCCTCGGTGGCGTGCGCGATGAAGCGGAAATTCGCGGTCATCGCCGCACTTATATCGGGTCGATGCCAGGAAGATTGATTCAAAAGATGACCAAGGTCGGCGTGCGCAATCCGCTGTTCCTTTTGGATGAAATCGACAAGATGGGCAGCGATATGCGCGGCGATCCCGCTTCTGCGCTGCTCGAAGTGCTCGATCCGGAGCAGAATCACAATTTCAACGATCACTACCTGGAGGTCGACTACGACCTGTCGGACGTGATGTTCCTCTGCACCTCCAACTCCATGAACATTCCGCCAGCGCTGCTGGACCGGATGGAGGTGATTCGCCTGCCGGGCTACACCGAAGACGAGAAGATCAACATCGCCGTCAAATACCTTTCGCCCAAGCAGATCCAGGCCAACGGCCTGAAAAAAGGCGAGCTGGAATTTGACGAGGAAGCGATTCGCGACATTATCCGCTACTACACCCGCGAGGCGGGTGTGCGTGGTCTGGAGCGGCAAATTGCCAAGGTCTGCCGCAAGGCGGTCAAAGAGCATGCGCTGGAAAAACGCTTCGCGGTCAAGGTCACTGCGGACCTGCTGGAGCACTTCCTGGGGGTGCGCAAATTCCGCTACGGCCTCGCTGAACAGCAGGATCAGATTGGTCAGGTGACTGGCCTTGCATGGACTCAGGTCGGTGGCGAGTTGCTGACTATTGAAGCGGCGGTGGTGCCAGGCAAGGGTCAACTGATCAAGACCGGTTCGCTGGGCGATGTGATGGTCGAATCGATCACCGCGGCGCTGACGGTTGTGCGCAGCCGCGCCCGGAGCCTGGGCATTCCCCTGGACTTCCATGAGAAGCGCGACACCCATATCCACATGCCTGAAGGAGCTACGCCCAAGGACGGCCCGAGCGCCGGCGTAGGCATGTGCACGGCCCTGGTGTCAGCGCTGACTGGCATTCCGGTGCGCGCCGACGTCGCCATGACCGGTGAAATCACTCTGCGTGGCCAGGTATTGGCCATTGGCGGCCTGAAGGAAAAACTGCTGGCGGCTCACCGTGGCGGGATCAAGATCGTGATCATTCCTGAAGAGAATGTCCGCGATCTGAAGGAGATTCCTGACAACATTAAGCAGGATCTTCAGATCAAACCGGTTAAATGGATTGACGAGGTCCTGCAAATTGCGCTGCAATACGCGCCGGAGCCCTTGCCGGATGTGGCTCCGGAGATAGTCGCGAAGGACGACAAGCGAGAGTCTGACTCTAAGGAAAGAATTAGCACGCATTAATACGCATTTGCCTGGGGGGCTTCCTTGACAGTTTTTTAGAGCCCTTGTTATAAAGCGGCTCTTAAGTGTCTGTAGGCCATTCAGCACTCGTTTTTGCTTTCACCAAAAAAAACTTAGAATCATCTCAAATAGATATAAGGGGACTTAGAGTGAACAAGTCGGAACTGATTGATGCTATCGCTGCATCCGCTGATATCCCGAAAGCTGCTGCTGGCCGTGCGCTGGACGCTGTAATCGAATCCGTCACTGGCGCTCTCAAGGCCGGCGACTCCGTAGTTCTGGTTGGTTTCGGCACCTTCTCCGTGACTGATCGCCCAGCGCGTACCGGCCGCAACCCGCAGACCGGCCAAACGCTGGAAATCCCTGCTGCCAAAAAGCCTGGCTTCAAAGCTGGCAAGGCATTGAAAGAAGCTGTTAACGACTAAGGTTTCATCGAGTTTATCCGGGTCGGGGTCATGCCTGGCTTGGCAGCGGAGCGGTCATACAGCCGGTTTGTAGCCGGTGTGTCACGCCAGGACTCGCGGGTTTGAGTCCGGTCCGCTCCGCCAGTTACGAGAAGGCGCATCCTCGGATGCGCCTTTCTTCTATCCGGATTCTACCCACGCTCCACGGTTGCCTAAATTTGAAGTTCAACCGTTTCTGGGGGACGCATGCTGCAGAATATCAGGGACAATTCACAAGGCTGGATTGCCAAAACCATCATCGGGGTCATCGTCGTATTGATGGCGTTGACCGGTTTCGATGCCATTTTTCAAGCCACCACCAACAGTAATGACGCAGCCAAGGTCAACGGCGAAGAGATCAGTCAGAACGAGCTGAGCCAGGCGGTCGACATGCAACGCCGCCAGCTCATGCAACAGCTGGGCAAGGATTTCGACGCTTCGTTGCTGGACGAAAAAATGCTGCGCGACTCAGCGCTCAAAGGCCTGATCGATCGCAAGCTGTTGCTGCAAGGCGCACAAGATTCGAAATTCGCCTTCTCCGAAGCCGCGCTGGATCAAGTGATCCTGCAAACGCCTGAGTTTCAGGTCGATGGCAAATTCAGCGCCGAGCGTTTCGATCAGGTGATCCGCCAGCTGGGTTACAGCCGCATGCAATTTCGTCAGATGCTGGCTCAGGAGATGCTGATCGGCCAGTTGCGCGCAGGTCTGGCGGGAAGTGGTTTCGTCACCGACGCCCAGGTGTTGGCCTTCGCCCGTCTGGAAAAACAGACCCGGGATTTCGCCACCCTGAATATCCAGGCCGACTCGTCGACGGTGAAACTGACCGATGATGAGGTCAAGGCTTACTACGATAAGCATGCCAAGGAATTCATGACGCCAGATCAGGTGGTCATCGACTACCTTGAGCTGAAGAAGGCTTCTTTCTTCGATCAGGTCAGCGTCAAGGATGAAGACCTGCAAGCGGCCTATCAGAAAGAAATCGCGAATCTGTCCGAACAGCGTCGTGCTGCGCACATCCTGATTGAAGTGAACGACAAGGTCACCGAAGCCCAGGCCAAGGCGAAGATCGAAGAGATTCAGGCTCGTTTGGCCAAGGGCGAATCGTTTGAGGCGTTGGCCAAGGAGTTCTCCCAGGACCCGGGTTCTGCTAGCAACGGCGGCGATCTCGGTTATGCCGGTCCGGGGGTCTACGATCCGGAGTTCGAAAAAGCCCTGTATGCGTTGAGCAAGGATCAGGTATCGGCTCCGGTGCGTACCGATTTCGGTTTTCACCTGATCAAATTGTTGGGCGTCGAAGCGCCTGAAGTGCCGACGTTTGCCAGCCTCAAGGACAAGCTTGTCCGCGATCTGAAAACCCAGCAGGTTGAGCAGCGTTTCGTGGAGGCGACCAAGCAACTGGAGGATGCCGCTTTCGAAGCCTCCGACTTGGCACAGCCGGCTCAGGACCTGAAACTGACCGTCCACACTTCGGCGCCGTTCGGCCGTGAGGGTGGGGAAGGGATTGCGGCCAATCGCGCCGTGGTGACCGCCGCGTTCAGCCCGGAGGTACTGGATGAGGGTGCAAACAGCACCGCCATTGAGCTGGACCCGGAAACCGTGGTGGTGTTGCGTGCCAAGGAGCACCGCAAACCTGAGCAGATGCCACTGGAAAGCGTGGACGGGGCCATTCGCGCTCAACTGGCGAAGGAACATGCCAGTGCGGCGGCCAAGACCCGGGCCGATGAGTTGATCGCCGGTTTGCGCGATGGCAAGACGGCCTTGGACAAACCTGTCGACGGTCAGAACTGGAAAGTCATCGAAGCGGCGACCCGAAGCCAGGAAGGTATCGACCCGGCGGTGCTGCAGGCATTGTTCCGGATGCCTAAGCCCGAATCGAAAGACAAGCCGACGTTCAGCAGTGTGACGTTGCCCGACGGCAGTCTGGTCGTCGTGCGTTTGAACGGCGTGAACGAAGCAGCGGCGCCGAGCGATGAGGAGAAGGCGCAATACCGCCGTTATCTCGCTTCTCGCGTCGGTCAGCAGGACTTCGCTGCCTACCGCAAGCAGTTGGAGAGTGAGGCGGACATCGAGCGCTTCTAAGTGCTCTGATGGTCTGTCCCACCACGACCCGGCCGAAAGGCCGGGT
>NZ_JABWQV010000091.1 GCF_014268615.1 Pseudomonas tehranensis
TATCGCGAGCAGGCTCGCTCCCACAGGGGACGGTGTTTCATTTATTTTTTGCGAGGTTTCACCGGATGCGAACCCTCGGCATCATTTGCCTTTTACTGTCTCTGAGCGGGTGCAGCTCGTTGCTGTTCTACCCCGAACGCGGCCTGCCTTTTACCCCCGAGCGGGCCAAACTCGAGTATCGCGACGTCACCTTGACCACCGCCGACGGTCTCAGGCTCCATGGCTGGTGGTTGCCGGTCAAACAAGGGGTAGAGGTTAAGGGCACCGTCCTGCACTTGCACGGTAACGGCGGCAACCTGGCCTGGCATCTGGGGGGGAGTTGGTGGTTGCCCGAGCAGGGTTACCAGGTATTGATGGTGGATTACCGCGGTTACGGCCGGTCCGAAGGCGAGCCGAGCCTGCCGGCGATCTATCAGGACATCGACGCGGCGTTCAAATGGCTCGACCAGGCGCCTGAGGTTCAAGGCAAGCCGCTGGTGCTGCTCGGCCAGAGCCTGGGCGGTGCGCTGGCGGTGCATTACCTGGCCGATCATCCCGAGCGTCAGCCGCAACTCAAGGCCTTGGTGCTCGATGGCGTGCCCGCCAGTTATCGCGACGTAGGGCGTTTCGCCCTGAGCACGTCCTGGCTGACCTGGGCCTTGCAAGTGCCGCTGTCCTGGCTGGTGCCCGACGGTGACAGTGCAATCGGTTCGGTGGCGCAATTGAAGGGCGTGCCGAAATTGATCTACCACAGCCTCGATGATCCCATCGTGCCTCTTTCCAACGGCATCCGTCTGTATCAAGCTGCGCCGCCGCCCCGGGTCCTGCAACTGACTCGCGGTGGGCATGTGCAGACATTCGCCGACCCGGTCTGGCGAACGGTGATGCTGCGCTATCTCGACGACCCCTGGCACTTCGACGGCTTGCGCCGCCTGGGCGAGATCCCGAATTATCCGAAATCATCCGTTGAATCTTCAGAGAGCCTGCAATGAGCGAAGAACGTAACGCCATCCCCCTGATCATCACCGGTATCTGCAGCATCCTCGGCACCGTCGCGGTGCTCTGGTACTACGGCTACCTGCACTTCGCCAAGCCCGAGGATGCGTTGCTGCTCAACGAGTTCACCATGCTCAAGACTGTGCCGGGTGAAGACTACAAAGTCGCTCTGGAACCGGCCCCACAGGTCGCCCAGTGCATCGATGGTGTGCTGGTGCTGTTCGACACCGAACAGAAAGGCCTGACCGGCGTGCTGATCAACGAGAAGAAGCGGGCGGTGCGGTGCATGGGGCAGGAGACGCCGCAGAAACTTGAGCCGTAACCTCAAGGACGCCACAAATCTCCTGTGGGAGCGAGCCTGCTCGCGATGACGGCAGGTCAGCCGACTTAGGTGTTGACTGACCCACCGCTATCGCGAGCAGGCTCGCTCCCACAGGGAATATGACCAGCTCAACAAAATGTGTGCGGCCATAAAAAAGCCCCGCCTGATCAAGTCAGGCGGGGCTTTTCAGTTGCGGTCAGCCGATCAGTTGGCGCTCATGGTCGAGCGCGGGGCGACGGGTTGGTTGTCGTTGGAGATGGTCACCTCCACCCGACGGTTCATGGCACGGCCCGAGACGCTGGTGTTGTCCGCCACCGGGAATTCCTTGCCGTAACCCTGGGTCACGATGCGGGATTGGTCTACGCCCATTTTTACCAGCTCGCGTTGTACGGAAGCGGCGCGGCGCTCGGACAGCGACTGGTTGTAGGCGTCCGAACCGGTGCTGTCGGTGTAGCCTTCAATGATCACTTTACGGTCGGGGTTTTCCTGGAGGAACTGGGCCAGTTTATTCACGTTGACCAGGCCGCTGGAACGCAGCTCGGACTTGTTGGTGGCGAACAGCACGTCACCGAAAGTCACCAGCGTGCCGCGTTCGGTCTGCTTGGCGTTGAGGCTGTCTTGCAGTTGCTTGATCTGCGCATTCCGCGCTTCGAGCAGAGCACGGGCGCGTTCGTCGCCGGCGTTTTTCAGTTCGGCCTCGGCATTGCGCAGGGCGATGGTCTGCTTGGCCACTTCCACGCGCTGGTTGGTCAGATAGGCCAGTTGGTCCACCTTGGCTTCGTCTTCCTTGTCCATGTAAGCCTTGTCGGCTTTGGCCAGGAAGTCGGCGGCGTCCTTGGTTTCCAGCGCGGCAACCTTGGTCGCGGCCGGGTCGGCCTGCAGACCGTTGTAGTTGGTACGGGCCTGTTCCAGGTTCACGTTCGGATCTGTGGAACACGCGGCCAGCGAGACGCAGGCGGCCAGCAGGGCGGGGATCATCAAGTGTTTGTGCATCATAGTCTGTCGTCCTTTTATCAATGAGAAGTACGTCGCGGCGTGAACGGCTTACTGAAGCTTGTTCATGCCTTCCTGACGCAGTTCCTGAACCCCTTTCTGGGAGTCCTTGAGAGCCTGTTCGGCTTTGGCGGCCTGGGCCTTGCGCTCAGCGACACGGGCGTCCCACTCGGCCTGCTCGGCCAGACGCTTGGCTTCTTCGTAGTTCTTGTCGTGCATCGCGATCTCGGCCTGCTTGAGCTTGTCCTGGGCCGACTTCATTTCCACGGCGGCGAATTCGGTACCGCCGGCGCTGACGGCGCTGTTGACCGCCGATTGGGTCACCGCGTACTGCTCCGAAGGTGGGTTGCCGGCGCAACCGGCGAGAATGAAGCTGCTACCGATAGCCAGGGCAGCCAACTTCAGGCCGCGCAGGCCAGTGGATGAGGGTTTGGCAGTGCAGGTATTCATAGGCTTCAACTCCATTGGAAAACTCCTGAAAAAACTACAGATCCATGCTGGGACCGAAGCCGGGACGTCTGTTTCGGCGCTGGCGCCGGGGCACGTTTATTTAAACGACCGTTCCAGTATGGTTACTCGGTGTGACCTGAGGCGTTTTTCAAAAGTTCAGCGAGGATGGCCAATCGCCAAAAGTTTTACTGACTGATCGGTCAGCGCCAAAAAAGCTGAACTTTCAAGGCGCGCAGCGGTATTCCCAGCCTTTCCCGAGCATGTTTATTTTTGGCGTATACCTGTAGGAGCTGCCGCAGGCTGCGATCTTTTGATCTTCGGCTGGAGAACTGAAAAAGATCGCAGCGTTCGGCAGCTCCTACGCAAGAGGTGTATCAGTGTTTGGCTTTGTCGTTGCGCGAGGAGAGTTCGTGCAGATGACGGCGGGACAGGGCGAGAAATCGCGGGGTCGGGCCGACGTCTTCGTACAGCGGGTCACCTTCTTCATCGGTGGCCACCACTTGCGAACCCTTGATGTAAGGGAAGCTGGCTTCCAGTTCTTCCAGCGCCGCCCCGATCAATTCGCCGAGCAATTCCTCGGGTTGGCGCTTGGGGTACATCTCGCAGATCGCCGCCAGGCGCGCGGCGGCCTCCACGTCCAGATGAATGGTGTAGCCGGTCTGAGTCAGGCGACCCTTGGCATTTTCTTCCCAATGCTGGGCGAGCTCACGGATTTTCATGATGGCCTCAATAGCCCGCG
Source organism: Pseudomonas tehranensis (assembly GCF_014268615.1). Taxonomy (GTDB): domain Bacteria; phylum Pseudomonadota; class Gammaproteobacteria; order Pseudomonadales; family Pseudomonadaceae; genus Aquipseudomonas; species Aquipseudomonas tehranensis. The sequence goes on from NZ_JABWQV010000091.1 coordinate 3,480, forward strand.
GATGGCAGGCGCGCAGAGTGACAAGCCTTTGTGTGGCTTATCCATGAGACTAGCTTTGTCCGACAAGGTTTAAAGTCTCTTCGTCGCTTGTCATAAACGACTTGCGTCGGCACTCTCTCTTGATCGTGTAACCCAAGAGCTGTCCGGACCTTTTGCTGGAGAACTGCTGATGACCGATATCGATGCACGCTTGCGCGAGGATGTTCACCTGCTCGGCGAGCTGCTGGGCAACACCATCCGCGAACAGTACGGGGACAGGTTTCTCGACAAGATCGAGCAGATCCGCAAGGGCGCCAAGGCCGATCGACGCGGCTCCATGGACGCCGAACTCAGTGCCAGCCTCAATCAGTTGGGCGAGGACGAACTGCTGCCGGTGGCGCGGGCGTTCAATCAGTTCCTCAACCTGGCCAACATCGCCGAGCAATACCAACTTATCCACCGGCGCGAAGAGTCCAAGCCGGCACCGTTCGAGGCGCGGGTGTTGCCCGAACTGCTTGCTCGGTTGCGGGCCGAGGGCCATGGCGCCGAGTCCCTGGCGCGGCAATTGGGACGGCTGGAAATCGAGCTGGTGCTCACCGCCCACCCCACGGAAGTGGCCCGGCGCACGCTGATCCAGAAATACGATGCCATCGCCGCGCAACTGGCGGCCCAGGACCACCGCGATCTCACCAGCGCCGAGCGCGCGCAGATCCACGAGCGTCTGCAACGGCTAATCGCCGAAGCCTGGCACACCGAAGAAATACGCCGCACCCGGCCGACCCCGGTGGACGAGGCCAAGTGGGGCTTTGCGGTGATCGAACATTCGCTGTGGCAAGCCATTCCCAACTACCTGCGCAAGGCCGATCAGGCCCTGCATGCCGCCACCGGCTTGCGCCTGCCGCTGGAGGCTGCGCCGATCCGCTTTGCCTCGTGGATGGGCGGCGACCGGGATGGCAACCCCAATGTCACCGCTGCGGTAACCCGCGAAGTGCTGTTGCTGGCGCGGTGGATGGCGGCGGATCTGTACCTGCGCGACGTTGATCACCTGGCGGCTGAGCTGTCCATGCAAAAAGCCAGCGAGGCTTTGCGCGCCCAGGCCGGTGACAGCGCGGAACCCTACCGTGCCGTGCTCAAGCAATTGCGTGAACGCCTGCGCGCCACGCGCAATTGGGCGCACGCGTCCCTGAAAGTCACCACCCCAGCCTCTGCCGATGTGTTGCAGAACAATCGCGAACTGCTGGACCCGCTGGAGCTTTGCTACCAGTCCCTGCACGAGTGCGGCATGGGCGTGATCGCCGACGGGCCGCTGCTCGACTGCTTGCGCCGGGCGGTGACGTTCGGTTTGTTCCTGGTGCGGCTCGATGTGCGCCAGGACTCCACGCGCCACAGCGCAGCCATGACTGAAATCACTGACTACCTGGGCCTGGGCCGCTATGAGGACTGGAGCGAGGAGCAGCGCATCGGCTTTTTGCTGGAGGAGCTGAACAACCGGCGTCCGCTGCTGCCCGCCCATTTCAAACCGTCGGCCGATACGGCGGAAGTCCTGGCCACGTGCCGGGAAGTGGCGGCGGCGCCGGCGGCGTCCCTGGGCTCGTACGTGATCTCGATGGCGGGGGCTGCTTCCGATGTGCTCGCGGTGCAGCTCTTGTTGAAAGAGGCCGGCGTGTTGCGACCCATGCGCGTGGTGCCGCTGTTCGAGACCCTGGCCGATCTGGACAACGCTGGGCCGGTGATCGAGCAACTGTTGCTGTTGCCGGGCTATCGCTCACGGCTGCAAGGGCCTCAGGAGGTGATGATCGGCTATTCCGATTCGGCCAAGGATGCCGGCACGACAGCGGCGGCCTGGGCACAGTATCGGGCCCAGGAACGGCTGGTGGACATTTGTCGCGAACAGCAAGTCGAACTGTTGTTGTTCCATGGCCGCGGAGGCACTGTGGGGCGTGGCGGCGGTCCGGCTCACGCGGCGATTCTGTCGCAACCGCCGGGTTCGGTGGCCGGGCGATTCCGTACCACTGAGCAGGGTGAAATGATTCGTTTCAAATTTGGCCTGCCGGACATCGCCGAACAGAATCTCAATCTGTACCTCGCCGCAGTGTTGGAAGCGACACTGCTGCCACCGCCGCCGCCCACACCTCAGTGGCGTCATCTGATGGATGAGCTGGCAGCCGACGGGGTCAAGGCTTATCGCGCCGTGGTGCGGGAAAATCCGCAATTCGTCGAGTATTTCCGCCAGTCCACACCGGAGCAGGAACTCGGCCGTCTGCCGCTGGGCAGCCGCCCGGCCAAGCGCCGGGCCGGAGGCATCGAAAGCCTGCGGGCGATCCCGTGGATCTTCGGCTGGACCCAGACGCGCCTGATGTTGCCGGCCTGGCTCGGTTGGGAGACCGCCCTGAGCAAGGCGCTGGCGCGCGGCGAGGGCGAGTTGCTGGGGCAGATGCGCGAGCAATGGCCGTTTTTCCGCACCCGCATCGACATGCTGGAGATGGTGCTGGCCAAGGCCGACGCGGACATCGCGCGCTCCTACGATGAGCGTTTGGTCGAACCTGGGTTGCTACCGTTGGGCGAGCATTTACGCGACCTATTGTCGCAGGCGTGCTCGGTGGTCCTGGGGTTGACCGGCCAGTCGCAGCTACTGGCACATAGCCCTGATACCCTGGAATTCATTCGTCTGCGCAACACCTACCTGGACCCCTTGCACCTGTTGCAGGCTGAACTGCTCGCCCGCTCGCGGCAGCAGGACGTTGCCCAGGGCAGCCCCGTGGAACAGGCGCTTCTGGTGTCTGTGGCGGGGATTGCCGCCGGTTTGCGCAACACCGGCTAAGGTTAAGCAGCGTACCGAAACGGCCCGTCCGGTATCCCCCAAGCGGGGGCCGGGTGGGCAGGGAGGAGGTCGGATGGGCGACAGTTTGTTGTCCGGTTGCGACGATCGCCACCTCCTCCAAAGGTCGCGTCGGGCGCGGGTTCCTTCGACTTTCGGCGGCTTGTGTGGGTCGGGCCTGCTGTGTATCTTGATCAGCCTTTGGCCGTTTGGGCGGTCACGATCCTGTTTTCCGAGATTGGCCCCACGAGGCGAATCCGAGCGTTTTACATAAAAAAATTGAGGAGCACATCGATGCGCGTCATTCTGCTGGGAGCTCCCGGGGCCGGTAAAGGTACTCAGGCAAAGTTCATCACCGAAAAATTCGGTATCCCGCAAATCTCCACTGGCGACATGCTGCGTGCCGCGGTCAAGGCCGGCACCGAGCTGGGTGTCAAGGCCAAGAGCATCATGGATGCCGGCGGCCTGGTGTCGGATGACCTGATCATCGCGCTGGTCCAGGATCGTATCGCTCAAGCCGATTGCGCCAACGGCTTCCTGTTCGACGGTTTCCCGCGCACCATTCCGCAGGCCGAAGCCTTGGTTACGGCTGGCGTGGAGCTGGACCACGTTGTCGAAATCGCCGTCGACGACGAGGAGATCGTTCAACGCATTGCCGGTCGTCGTGTCCACGAGCCGTCCGGCCGTGTTTATCACACCGTTTATAACCCGCCGAAACTCGCTGGCAAGGACGACATCACCGGTGAAGCACTGGTGCAGCGCAAGGACGATACCGAAGAAACCGTGCGCCATCGCCTGTCGGTCTACCACTCCCAGACCAAGCCGCTGGTGGAGTTCTACCAGAAGCTGTCCGCCAAGACCCAGGGCAAACCCAAGTACAGCTACATCGCGGGCGTTGGTTCGGTTGAAGCGATCACCGGCAAGGTGCTTGAAGCACTGAGCTGAAAAGTCTGCTGTGCAGCAACCAACTACGGCCCGCTTGCGGGCCGTAGTTGTTTATACTGGCGCACTTTTTCCCATCTGATTTACGGACACACCGATGAGCACCTTGCTGGCCCTGGATACCGCGACTGAAGCTTGTTCCGTTGCCTTGCTGCACGACGGCAAGGTCACGAGCCATTACGAGGTGATCCCGCGCTTGCACGCCCAGAAGCTGCTGCCGATGATCCAGCAATTGCTCAGCGATGCCGGCACCACTTTGCAGGCTGTGGATGCGATTGCCTTTGGTCGTGGGCCGGGAGCGTTTACCGGCGTGCGCATCGCCGTCGGCGTGGTGCAGGGCCTGGCGTTTGCCCTGGAGCGACCGGTGTTGCCGGTGTCCAACCTGGCGGTACTCGCCCAGCGCGCCTTGCGTGAACAGGGCGTCAGCCAAGTCGCGGCGGCCATTGATGCGCGCATGGACGAGGTGTATTGGGGCTGCTACCGCGAAACCGATGGTGAGATGCGCCTGGTGGGCGTCGAAGCGGTACTCCCCCCCGAAGCGGCGGCTTTGCCTGCCGACGCCAGCGGCGACTGGTTCGGCGCCGGTACCGGTTGGGGCTACGGCGAGCGGATTGCCGTCCCCCTGAGCGGCCAGGACGCCTCGATGCTGCCCCATGCCGAAGACCTGCTGACCCTGGCCCGCTTCGCCTGGGAGCGCGGCGAAGCCATCCCGGCCGACGATGCCCAACCGGTGTATCTGCGGGACAAGGTTGCAACACCCAAATCCGAACGGTAAACCCAGCTGAACCGAACTCCCCAGTGGGCAGCGTTGTAGGAGCTGCCGAAGGCTGCGATCTTTCCATTGACACTTGAATCCTAAGTGCAAAATCAAAGATCAAAAGATCGCAGGCTTCGCCAGCTCCTACACTCAGTCGCGCTGAATTCTTTTGTCAAAAAAGTTATTTCCCCACCCCAAAGTCACACCCAATATTACCAGTCGTCATTTTTTCGCCCCGTTTTTAAACCTTTTTGACTTTATGTGCTCTAGTTATCACTTGCGCATTTGCGCGGCTGCGAAAGTGCCGCTAAATTGCCATCATTGATACCGAGCATTCTGTTATGCGTATAGACGGCGTTTCATCCCAGTCCTACCCCATCAAACGCAGGCCTCGTGCCGGCAAAGTTGCTGCGGATGAGTCTTTCGATGACATCGATGGCGAACTGGAATTTCCGTCCGAAGAGCAGCTGGCTGCCCGCGCTGCCAAAGCCTCTGCGCAACGCCTGAGCAATCTGCCGGCCCGTCAGCAAGACATGCTGTATCACCGCGCCATGAGCCGCAGTGTATCCGCGGCCCTGGCCAGCTACCTGAGCACAGCCGGTTTCGTTGATTGGGATATGGAAGTGCTGGGACTCGACCTCTACATCTGATGGGGTTGCCTTACTACCTGGGCTGTCCGTCCTGGAGCGAAAACGCCTGGCGCGATTATCTCTATCCGCAAGACGCCAAAAGCTCCGAATTCCTGAAACTCTATTCTCAAGTGTTCAACGCCGTGGAAGGCAATACGACCTTCTACGCCAGCCCCTCTGCGGCCATCGTTCAGCGCTGGGCCGAGAGCATGCCCGAGCAGTTCCGCTTCACCGCCAAGTTGCCCGGTGACATCAGCCACAACGGCGATTTGCGTGAGCACCTGACGGCCATCGAAACTTTCGTGAAGTTGCTCAGCCCCCTGGGCGAACGGGTTTCACCGTTCTGGTTGCAGTTATCCAAGGCCTTTACCCCGAACCGATTGCCGGAGCTGGCGGGCTTCATCGATGCCTTCGAGCGACCCTTGGCCGTGGAGGTCCGTCACGGTGACTTCTTTGCCAAGGGCGATGCCGAACGGCAGCTCAACCGCCTGCTCCTTGATCGCGGAGTAGAACGCATCTGTCTGGATCCCCGGGCATTGTTCAGTTGCACCTCGACCGATCCAGCCGTGCTCCATGCTCAATCGAAGAAACCGCGCGTACCGCCCCGGCCGACCGCGTTCACCCACTGCCCGCAGGTCCGTTTCATCGGCCATCCGATACTGGAAGCCAACGAACCGTTCCTCACGCCCTGGGTGGAAAAAATCGCCGGGTGGATCGAAGAGGGGCGTACGCCTTATATCTTTCTGCACACCGCCGACAACGTACTGGCGGCCAAACTCGCGCAACACTTTCATAGCCGATTGATGAGCCGTTTGCCTGGCTTGCCGGCCCTGCCTGAGCTATACAGAGAACCCGCCGCCGAGCAACTGGGTTTGCTCTGAGGCGAAAATTTCCTCTGCCAAGGAGTGATTTCCATGGATGCGCAAACCCGTCGAGCCCAGGCGTTCAAAGCCTTGCATGAACGCGAAGGTGCGTTCGTCATTCCCAACCCGTGGGACGCCGGTTCGGCAAAAATGCTTGCCAGCCTCGGCTTCGAGGCCCTGGCCACCACCAGTGCCGGTTACGCTTTTTCCCTGGGACGGCCCGATGGTGCGGCGGGGCTGGATGACACCCTGGCCAATGTCCGGGCGATTGTGGCGGCCACTGACCTGCCCGTGGCGGTCGATCTGGAGAACGGCTTCGCCGATGCCCCCGAGGCGTGCGCCAGCAGCCTGATCCGCGCGGCGCAGGCCGGCGCGGTGGGTGGCTCGATCGAAGATGCCACGGGGCGCGAAGACAGTCCGATCTATGGCTTCGAGCATGCCGTGGCGCGGGTTAAAGCCGCAGCCGAGGCGGTGCGCAGTCTGCCGTATCCCTTTGTGCTGACCGCCCGGGCGGAAAACTTCCTCCACGGCAATCCCGATCTGGATGACACGATCCGCCGCCTGAAGGCGTTCGCCGATGCCGGTGCCGACGTGCTGTATGCCCCAGGCTTGAACTCGGCCGAACAGGTGCTCGCGGTGGTCCAGGCGGTGGCGCCGAAACCGGTGAATGTGTTGATGTCCGGGGCGCTGGACCTCACGGTCGCACAGTTGAGCGAGATGGGCGTCAAGCGCATCAGTGTCGGCTCCGCGCTGGCCCTGGCGGCGTATGGCGAGTTCTTCCGTGCCGCCGAGGAAATCCGCGAGCAAGGCTCGTTCACCTTCACCCGTCGTTCGATGCCTTTCAACCAGGCTAACCAGCTCTTCAAGGGTTGAGACCCGAGGCATTGTCGTGCGGGTTTTGAAAGGTCTTAGGTTCTTGCTGCTGGTCGTTGGCGTCGCGGTGCTGGGCGTATGGCGCGGCTGGCTGGCGGTGCCACCGCAGTGGAATCCTTGGGCGCCCCTGGACGTCAACGTGCCGCCGAACCTGCTGACCCGATACAAACTCATGGCCCTGCGCAACGATCCGCAGTTGTGCGACCAGGCGCTCGCGACCTCGGGGCTACGAGCCACTCGCCAGGCCGACAGCAGTCCCCAAGCCAGTTGCCCGCTGAGCAATGTGCTGAGGGTGCAGGGCGGCGAGGTGGCGCTGAGCAGCAGTTTCCTGGCCAGTTGCCCGCTGGCGGTTGCGTTCGCCTTATTTGAACGGCATGCGCTGCAGCCGGCGGCGCTGGCGACCTATGGGCAGAAAGTGATGCGGGTCGATCATCTGGGCAGTTTCGCCTGTCGCAACCTGTACGGTCGTGAGAGTGGGGCGCGCAGCCAGCATGCCACGGCCAGTGCGCTGGATATCGCCGGCTTTCGCCTGGCGGACGGTCGCAGCGTGAGCGTGCTCAAGGACTGGCCGAAGGACAACACCCACGCCCAATTTCTGCGCCAGGTGCGCGACGGGGCCTGTGACGTGTTCAATGTGGTCTTGAGCCCGGATTACAACGCGGCGCACCGCAACCATTTTCATCTGGATGTCGGGCCCTGGTGGATTTGCCGTTGATTCAGGCGGCGATGCGCAGGTTCTGCAACACGATCGGGCGTGCCCAGCGGGTATCGAAGTCCAGTTGCTTCTGCTGTGCCACCAACTCCTCTTCCGGGAACGGTGGGAACGGCTTGTCCAGCAGGTCCAGTTCGAATTCGGCAATCGGCAGGTGCAATGGACGTGGCTGAGGCGCTGGGCCAGGTTCTGGCAGCGGTTGGCCGGCGGCAAGAACCAGAGGGCGAACCCAGTTGCTTTCGAAGGTCTGCTGTTTTTGCTGGGTGGCGATTTCTTCCGGCGGGAACGGCGGGAAGGGTTTATCCAGCAGGTCGAGTTCAAATTCAGCGATTGGCAGGAACAGCGGCTCAGGCGGTTTGACTGGGGTTTCTGTCACCTGGCAGTTGCGCTGGCTGACAATGTGCTCGAGCAATTCGGCGCCGAGGGTCGGTTCAACAGCCTCATCGAGGGCGACTGGCTGATAGCTGCCAGGCGCCGGTGCGTTTTCACCCAGTTGATCGGCCAGGGCCCGGGCAAAAAAATCCTGCCACAGGTGACTGACGCCGCTCAGGGCTTGGGTGTTGCGCAGGCTGTAATCGCCGTAAGGGGAGATGACGCCTATCGATGTGGATTGAATGTCTGACATTTTTCTCGGTCGACGCTCAGCTCTGGCAAAATGCCGTTCACCGTTGTTATCGGCCGTTTTTGCCGATCCTTAATTTTTTGAGCATGTTTCCATGAATGAGCAACCTGCGGTCTGCCGCATCCATGTCGAGGCCCTGGCCCCGGCCTTCCAGCCGCAGGCCGAGCACTGGGCACAGCGCCTTGACCTGCCGTTGCAGGTGGACGATGGCGAGTTTGCCTTGCAGGTCGGTGAGCAGGGGCTGCAATTGCAACAACTGGGTCCGGACGCGCCGGGGCCGGTGCGGGTGGACTTCGTCGAAGGCGGCGCGGCCCATCGCCGCTTGTACGGCGGCGGCAGCGGCCAGATGATCGCCAAGGCCGTCGGTGTCGCCCAGGGCGTACGTCCGCGTGTGCTGGATGCCACGGCCGGGTTGGGCAAGGATGCGTTTGTGCTGGCCAGCCTGGGCTGTGAAATGAGCCTGATCGAGCGCCAGCCGCTGATCGGCGCATTGCTTGAGGATGGCCTGGCCCGAGCAGCGGAGGATTTCGATGTGGCGCCGATCGTCGCCCGCATGCGTTTGCTCAAGGGCAACTCCATCGAGGTGATGCGCAACTGGCAGGGCGAGCCGCCCCAGGTGATCTACCTGGACCCGATGTTTCCTCATCGTGAGAAAACGGCCCTGGTGAAGAAGGAAATGCGCCTGTTCCGGCCGCTGGTGGGCGACGACCTGGACGCTCCAGCGCTGCTGGCCGCGGCCCTGGCCCTGGCCACCCACCGGGTCGTGGTCAAGCGCCCGCGCAAGGCACCGTGCATCGAGGGACCAAAACCCAGTCACGGGCTCGAGGGCAAGTCCAGCCGCTACGACATCTATCCCAAGAAGGCGCTCAAGGCCTGAGACCGCGTCGCCTGCATCGCGAGCAGGCTCGCTCCCACAGCGGATGTGTGTCGGTCTCAAAACGGGTGATCAACACTTTACCCTGTGGGAGCGAGCCTGCTCGCGATGAGGCCCGCCCAGTCGACGAAAATCTATCAGCTGATCTGCGGTAGATAAGCCCGCACAAACAACCCCACCACTTCCTCGACATGCGCCTCGGCCGCTGCGGCTTCCAACGGTGCGCCGCAGCCATACAGCAAGCGGAAATTCGCCGCGCCCTTGATCAGGCAGAAGAAGTGTTCCGCCGCATTGCGCGGTTTGTCGATGCTCAGGGCGCCGCTCTGGTTGACCTTGGTCAGCAGCCTTTCCATGCCTGAGAGCATCCGTTGCGGGCCGGCTTCAAAGAAGATCGTCGACAACTGCGGGTCCTGGCTGCCCAAGGCCATGATCAACCGATGCAGGTTCACCGATTCATCGCTGTTGATCAGTTGGTGAAAACCACGGGCAATGTTCAACAACACATGTTCGATCGGCACCCCGTCAGGCCATTCGAAGAAAAGCGGCGGCACTTGCTCTTCGCACTTGGCCACCACGGCAGCGGAAAACAGCGTTTCCTTGTCGTTGAAGTGACTGTACACCGTCAGCTTCGACACACCGGCCTCGGTGGCGACCGCGTCCATGCTGGTGTTGGCATACCCCAGGCTCACGAAGAGTTTTTTTGCCGCGTCGAGGATGGCCTGGCGCTTGGCCAGATCCTTCGGACGGCCTGGGCCGTTGGGAGGTGAAAGATTGTTCGACATTATTCGCTTTTAATACTGGACTGGTGAGTTTGCTATTAATAACATACTCGCCAGTATAATTATTCCAAGCACCATTAGCGAAAGGTCACTCGCCATGTTCCGCTATGCCTTGCCCCTCGCCCTGCCAGTGAGCCTGGTTTTTTTATTGTCTGCGTGTGGTCAGGACGAACCCGTGTCCCTGGCCGTGCGCCCCGCCATGGTGGTGCAGCCAGAGCCTTCGGGCCAAGCGATGGAAAGTTACCCGGGTGAAGTCAGAGCGCGATTCGAGCCAGACCTGGCCTTTCGCATCGGCGGCAAAGTCAGCCGACGACTGGTCGAAGAGGGCCAGCGAGTCAAGGCCAACCAGCCCCTGGCTGAGCTCGATCCCCAGGATGTGCGCCTGCAGCTGGAAGCCACCCGTGCCCAGGTCGCCGCCGCCGAAGCCAACCTGAACCTGGTACGCGCTGAACGTGATCGCTACAAAACCTTGATGGAGCGGCAGATGGTCAGCCGCTCCCAGTATGACAACGCAGAAAACCTCTACCGCTCCGGTGCCGCGCGGCTCAAGCAGATCAGGGCTGAATTCGATGTCGCCAGCAACCAGGCCAGTTACGCGGTGTTGCGCGCGCCTCAGGATGGCGTGGTGGCCCGGCGTTCCGTGGAGGTCGGGCAGGTGGTGTCGGCCGGTCAAACGGTCTTCACCCTCGCCACCGACGGCGAGCGTGAAGTGCTGATCAGCCTGCCGGAGCAGGGCTTTGGCCGGTTCAAGATTGGTCAGCCGGTCTCTGTGGAGTTATGGAGCCAGCCCGATCAGCGTTTCAGCGGACGTATTCGCGAACTGTCGCCAGCCGCCGATCCCAGATCCCGCACCTTCGCCGCTCGCGTTGCCTTCACTGCCGGCAGTGTTCCGGCTGAGTTGGGCCAGAGTGCCCGAGTGTTTATCCAGACCGGCGACCAAGTGTCGCTGTCGGTGCCCCTGTCTGCACTCACCGCCGAGAACGGCGCCACTTACGTGTGGGTAGTCAACGGCAATAACACCTTGAAAAAAGCCCCGGTGCGCGTCGGCCCGTTTGGCGAAAAAACCGTTCCGGTGCTTGAAGGGCTGAGCCCCAATGACTGGGTCGTCGCAGCTGGTGTGCACGTGCTCCTCGACGGTCAGCAGGTGCGGCCGGTGGATCGCTCCAACCGCGTGGTCAATCTGGCGGTCAAGGAGTAATTCCCGATGGGCTTCAATCTTTCCGAATGGGCGCTGCGTAACCGCCAGATCGTCCTGTTTCTGATGTTGCTGCTGGCAATCGTCGGCGCGCTTTCCTACACCAAGCTCGGCCAGAGCGAAGACCCGCCGTTTACCTTCAAGGCCATGGTCATTCGCACCAACTGGCCGGGGGCTACGGCCGAGGAGGTGTCTCGCCAGGTCACCGAACGCATCGAAAAGAAACTGATGGAAACCGGCGATTACGAAAGAATCGTCTCGTTCTCCCGCCCGGGCGAATCCCAGGTGACTTTCATGGCCCGCGATTCCCTGCATTCGGCGCAGATTCCCGAGTTGTGGTACCAGATCCGCAAGAAGGTCAGTGACATCCGTCACACCTTGCCGCCGGGCATCCAGGGGCCGTTTTTCAACGATGAGTTTGGCACCACCTTCGGCAATATCTATGCGCTGACGGGGGACGGTTTTGATTACGGCGTGCTCAAGGATTACGCCGATCGCATCCAGATCCAACTGCAACGGGTCAAGGATGTGGGCAAGGTCGAGTTGCTGGGCTTGCAGGACGAAAAAATCTGGATCGAACTGTCGAACGTGAAGCTGGCGACTCTCGGCGTGCCGCTGGCGGCAGTCCAGCAGGCGTTGGAAGAGCAGAACGCGATATCGACCGCAGGCTTTTTCGAAACCGGCAGCGAGCGAATCCAGTTACGGGTATCGGGAAACTTTCAGACAGTAGAAGAGATCCGCGACTTCCCCATTCGTGTTGCTGATCGCACGTTCCGTATCGGCGATGTCGCGGATGTGCATCGCGGTTTCAACGATCCGCCAGCCCCGCGCATGCGCTTCATGGCCGAAGATGCCATCGGTCTGGCCGTGGCGATGAAGGACGGCGGCGACATTCTGATTCTGGGCAAGGCCCTGGAGGCCGAGTTTGCCCGTATTCAGAACAACCTGCCGGCCGGCATGCAATTGCGTAAGGTCTCGGACCAGCCGGCGGCGGTGAAAACCGGTGTTGGCGAGTTCGTTCAGGTGCTGGTGGAGGCCCTGACGATCGTGTTGCTGGTGAGCTTCTTCTCCCTCGGGCTGCGGACCGGGATGGTGGTCGCCCTGGCGATTCCGCTGGTGCTGGCGATGACCTTCGCCGCGATGTATTACCTGGGCATCGGCCTGCACAAGATTTCCCTTGGCGCACTGGTGTTGGCGTTGGGCCTGCTGGTGGATGACGCGATCATCGCGGTCGAGATGATGGCGATCAAAATGGAGCAGGGCTTCGACCGGATCAAGGCCGCCAGCTATGCCTGGACCAGCACCGCATTCCCGATGCTCACCGGTACGCTGATCACCGCTGCGGGTTTCCTACCGATCGCCACGGCGCAATCAGGCACCGGCGAGTACACCCGTTCGATTTTCCAGGTCGTCACCCTGGCGCTGCTGGCCTCCTGGGTGGCCGCGGTGGTGTTCGTGCCGTATCTGGGGGAGAAACTGCTGCCGGACCTGGCGAAAATTCATGCCGCCAAACACGGCACCGCTGATGGCCAGTTCGACCCCTACGGCACGCCGTTTTACCAGCGTGTCCGGCGCTTGGTGGAGTGGTGCGTGCGGCGGCGCAAAACCGTCATCGTGCTGACCGTGCTGTTATTTGTGGGCTCGGTGGCGCTGTTCCGTTTCGTGCCGCAACAATTCTTCCCGGCCTCGGGGCGACTTGAGCTGATGGTCGACCTGAAGCTGGCCGAAGGCGCGTCCCTGAGCAACACCGCCGAGCAGGTCAAGCGCCTTGAAGCGCTGCTCAAGGACCACGCGGGCATCGACAACTACGTGGCTTATGTCGGCACCGGTTCACCGCGCTTCTACCTGCCGCTGGATCAACAACTGCCGGCACCCAGCTTCGCCCAGTTCGTGGTGCTGGCCAAGACCATCGAAGACCGCGAGCCCCTGCGCAGCTGGTTGATCACTACGTTGAACGAACAGTTCCCGGCCCTGCGCTCGCGGGTCACGCGCCTGGAAAATGGCCCGCCAGTGGGTTATCCGGTGCAGTTTCGCGTGACCGGTGAGCACATCGAACAAGTCCGGGCCCTGGCGCGGAAAGTGGCGGCCAAGGTTCGTGAAAATCCCTACGTGGCCAACGTGCATCTGGATTGGGAAGAGCCGAGCAAGGTGGTGTACCTGAATGTCGATCAGGACCGCGCCCGAGCGTTGGGCGTGAGTACGGCTAACCTGGCGAGCTTTTTGCGCAGCTCCCTGACCGGCTCCAGCGTCAGCCAGTACCGGGAAGACAACGAACTGATCGAGATTCTGCTGCGCGGTACGCTGCACGAGCGCAGCGAATTGTCGCTGCTGCCGAGCCTGGCGGTGCCGACCGACAATGGTACAAGCGTTGCGCTGTCGCAGATCGCGACGCTGGAATACGGCTTCGAAGAAGGCGTGATCTGGCACCGCAATCGCCTGCCCAGTGTGACCGTGCGGGCTGATATCTATGGCAAGGAACAACCGGCGAGCCTGGTACAGCAGATCTTCCCGACCCTGGACCCGATTCGCGCCGAGCTGCCGGACGGCTATCTGCTGGAAGTAGGCGGTACGGTAGAGGATGCCGCCCGTGGTCAGGCGTCAGTGAATGCCGGGGTGCCGCTGTTCATCGTCGTGGTGCTGACGTTGCTGATGTTGCAACTGCGCAGTTTCTCCCGCACGGCCATGGTGTTTCTCACCGCGCCCCTGGGGCTGATCGGCGTCACGCTGTTCCTGCTGGTGTTCCGTCAGCCGTTCGGTTTTGTCGCCATGCTGGGCACCATTGCCTTGTCGGGGATGATCATGCGCAACTCGGTGATCCTGGTGGACCAGATCGAACAGGACATCAAGAGTGGGCTGGCGCCGTGGCAGGCGATCATCGAAGCCACTGTGCGACGCTTCCGCCCGATTGTGCTCACCGCGCTGGCGGCGGTGCTGGCGATGATCCCGCTGTCACGCAGCCTGTTCTTTGGCCCGATGGCGGTGGCGATCATGGGCGGGCTGATCGTGGCGACGGCGTTGACGCTGTTGTTCCTGCCGGCGCTGTATGCGGCGTGGTTCAGGGTCAAGAAGACCTGACACGATTCTGATAACGCTGAAGATCGAATGTGGGAGCGAGCCTGCTCGCGAT
>NZ_JABWQV010000092.1 GCF_014268615.1 Pseudomonas tehranensis
GGGGGGGGGGGGGGGGGGGGGGGGGGTTTTTTATGTGTTGCGGGTGTAACTATCGAACGACCGCTGAATTACAAGATGCTCAGAGGGTATTCGACGATGAAGCGGAAGTCGTTGTTGTCGGCACCATTGATAGCGTTGTAAGAGCTATTTGTGCGGTAGAACGCGCTACGAATGCGGAAAGACAGGTCTTTGGCTGGACCGCTCTGCATGACGTATTTGGTCTCGAAGTCCAACTCGTGCTCTTTGCCTTCTTCGCCGCCGGTCTCAATGTTGTCACCGGTGATGTAACGAGTCATGAAGCTCAGGCCTGGAACGCCGTAGGTCTTCATGTTCAGGTCGTAGCGAGCCTGCCAAGAGCGCTCGTCTGTACCGTTGAAGTCGGAGTATTGGACGGAGTTGGCGAGAAAGATAGTACCGTTGCCGTCGGCGCCGTAAACGTAGCCGGTATCGCCGGTGGAGCGCTGGTGAGCCAGGGTGAACTTGTGGGCACCGATGGAATAGGCAGCTGCAAGGGACCAGATACGGTTGTCAACGTCACCGCTGAGTTTCTGGCCTTGATCCTTGCTGTCATAGCCGTTGAAATCGAAGTTCAGGGACTGATCTTCGCTGATCGGCAGGGTGTAGTTCAGATTGATGTATTTCTTTTTGTAGTGGTCTTCAATGTCGGAAGCTGCAACGCCCGCTACAAAATTCTCGGTGAATTGGTAGGTTGCACCAGCGATATCAGCGGATTTCAGACCGGTGCCGTTGATGCTGTCGTGACCCATGTGGTTCTGTCCGCTGATCGCGGTAAACCGGCCAGCGCTCAACTCCAGGCCTTCAATTTCTTTGCTGGTGATCATGGTGCCGGTGGCGATTTCCGGCAGCAGACGGCTGTCGTCGGTGGCGAGAACCGGGCTGCCAACGTATTGGCTGCCGTATTTCAGAACCGTGTCAGAGACACGGAACTTGACCGCTCCACCACCAATGGATTGGGTGTCTTCTGGTCGGCCATCGCTATCGTTACCGAACATGCCATTACCGGTGCGGCCACGACCGCTGTCCAGTTTGACCATGCCGTTGACCAAGGCGTCTACACCGAAACCAACGGTACCTTGGGTGAAGCCCGACTCGTATGTGGCGCGCGCAGCAAGGCCGGTTTCTTCACGATAGCTCTGGCCACCCGGGTTATTCTTGAAATCACGATTCATGTACAGCATACGGGTCAGAACGTTCAGGCTCTGATCTTCAAAAAAGCCCTTGGATTCTTCCTGGGAAGAGGCCATTGCGAACTGCGAGGTACTGGCCGAAACAGCCAGTGCGATCATGCTCCACTTCATCACGCGCATCGTGATTTGCTCCTTTGGTTTTTAGAAGAGTCTTGCCGTCCCACCTGTTTTTTTATCTGGGCGGCTCTTTCTTTTTGTGTCGGCGCGAACTTATATCACGACGACATTCATTGGCGATACTTGCCCATCCAATCTTTCAGCTTCTTTACGACCATGTCGCCAATGGCTCGATCCGTGTCGTATTTAGGCTGTTCCGGCGCAATCGGACTCACAACTCGAAGTTGCTTCTTTTTTCCCGGCGTCGGTGTAAAGAGTCCTTTGTTACTGCGCTTGAAGCTCCCTGTGGGCAACCTTGCCACTTTATTTATAAGCCAGCAGGTTTTCGCTTCCGACGATGCCCTGCAGGCAATGTGGGGATGAATGCAACAAGCATGCTCAAACCCGGTTTTTGTTCACGTTTTTTTCACATTCTCCCTGCTGGCGCAGTGAAACCTCATGAAACCGGGCTCCAAAGGCCTTGTTTTAATTAGGGTTGACTGCTGTGCTGCTCTCGTGTTTACAGCCGCTAAACGCTGCGAGACAACCAAAAACGTTACCGGTTCACCCTCTCAGTGAGTAGATCACGGATGCTTTGTGCACTGAGCGTAGACGCGTTGTGCTGTTTTGGTGCAAAAAAACTTCATCCTGTACGAAAATTTTACAGGCTCAGTGCAGGAAGCAACGTTCGCAGCGCCCGTCTCAGGCCTATGTGTTACCGGCTGCGCTGAGTTGGTGCGCGCGCTGGAAAAAAAGCATCAGGCAGGGTCATCGCTGTACGCAGTGAACCCTTCGGCGTTCAAGGGTATGCTGCGGTTCTGTGTCCTACGCAGGCCCGCTGAGTCGGGCAAAAAACGATAACCAGCGAGGAGTGTGCGCGGTGTTTGCTTTAGATCCACAACTGCAACAAGACACGTTGGTCATGGGTGACTTCCCGCTGTGCCGGTTGCTCTTGTCCAACGACGCCAATTACCCGTGGTTCATTCTCGTGCCGCGGCGGGAAGATATCAGCGAATTGTTTCAGTTGGATGACGCCGATCAACAGCAACTGTGGAAAGAAACCACCGCGCTGGCCGAAACCCTCAAGGACTCCTTCA
Source organism: Pseudomonas tehranensis (assembly GCF_014268615.1). GTDB lineage: Bacteria > Pseudomonadota > Gammaproteobacteria > Pseudomonadales > Pseudomonadaceae > Aquipseudomonas > Aquipseudomonas tehranensis. The sequence continues at coordinate 2,402 of NZ_JABWQV010000092.1, forward strand.
GTGCTGACAAGCTGAACGTTGCAACCTTGGGTAACGTTGTCAGCCAACTGCATATGCACGTCATCGTGCGCAAACGTGATGACGCGGCCTGGCCAGCGCCGGTCTGGGGCAAGCACCCGGCCAAGCCTTATACTACTGAACAGGTGAAGGTCATTCGTGACCGATTGCGAGCGGCCTTGACCGATGATTTCAAGTTTCTGGAGGGCTGAAACCATGAACCTTGAAGAGCGTGTAACGGATCTGGAAAGCCGCCTGGCGTTTCAGGATGACACCATCCAGGCACTCAATGATGTGCTGGTGGCGCAGCAGCGAGTGGTCGAGCGTCTGCAGCTGCAAATGGCTGCTTTGCTCAAGCGCCAGGAAGAGATGGCCGGGCAATTCGAAACCTTTGAAGAAGAAGCGCCTCCGCCTCACTACTGATCGAGTGTAATGCCAGGCAATAAAAAACCGCGAGCAGCGTGGCTGTCTCGCGGTTTTTTTACGCTTGGGATCAGCGGCGCGGTAGCGCGGCGATCACATCTTCGGCCTGTAGGCCCTTGTCGCGGTTCATCACGGAGAACTCCACGCGCTGGCCTTCGACCAGAACGCGGTGGCCTTCGCCACGAATGGCCCGGAAATGCACAAAAATGTCATCGCCGGAGTCGCGGGAGATGAAACCGAACCCCTTGGAAGTGTTGAACCACTTCACGGTGCCAGTATCGCGGTTGGACATGTCGTAGTTCTGCGGTGCGGCGGCCGGTGACGCCTTCTTGTAGAAGCTGACAGCCAGGTGCAATGCCACGGCAAGCAGTGATGCGGTCAGGCTGAACAACACAGCCGGTTGACCGGCGATTTGCGGCATGGGCGCCAGCAGGGTCAGGGTTTGCAGGGCAACGGCCAACACCAGCAAGGCGCTGACCAGGTTTTGCAGTTGATGACGTGGGCCTTTGTTCCAGTAGGGGATAACAGGGGCAAGGGTCAGGTTGAGCAGGCCGAAGAAGGCCAGGTAAAGCGCATCGGGATGTTGCAGGTAAGGCGTGGCTTCGGAACCCAGGCTAGGGATGAAGGACAGCAGCAGGGCAGCTGCGCCCATTAGCAAGTGGACGATTTTCAACATTTTGATTGACTCACGGTTAAGACGGATCACTAAGGAAGAGCTGATCGGGGCGGTTCGCTTCGGAACAATAGAGAGGCGTTGGACACATTCCCGAATTCAGCCTATGCGCCATGCCCGGAAAAATGGGCGTAGCGACACACTGCCTATTTAACAGCAAAGCCCCGACCTTCTCAAACCCGTTACGGGGGCGGACCGCGCTGTTCGTCGGCGCAAGGGGTCGGGCAAGGGCGTGAAATTTCCCGCCTCGTCGGAACCGTCCGGTGTTGCGGCTTGTCGGTTCAGGAGGGCTGGCGATTTGTCGCAGGCTGGCGGCGGTAACACCCGCTAGAGTGCAAGAACCGCTGTCGAATTCATCACCGCAGGAGATCAACCAACATGGCAATTGATATCGGGATCAGTGAGGAAGATCGCAAATCCATCGTCGAGGGGCTTTCACGCCTGCTGTCGGATACTTATGTCTTGTACCTCAAGACCCATAATTTTCACTGGAATGTCACGGGGCCGATGTTTCGCACCCTGCACCTGATGTTTGAGGAGCAATACAACGAACTGGCGCTGGCAGTGGATCTGATTGCCGAACGCATTCGTGCCCTGGGCTTTCCCGCGCCGGGCGCTTACTCCGTGTATGCACGCTTGTCTTCTATCAAGGAAGAAGAAGGCGTGCCTGGCGCCGAAGACATGATCCGTCAGTTGGTCGAGGGTCAGGAAGCCGTGACGCGTACGGCCCGTAGCATCCTTCCTTTATCGGACAAGGTCAGTGACGAACCGACCACCGATCTGTTGACCCAGCGCATGCAGGTCCATGAAAAAACCGCATGGATGCTGCGCTCGTTGCTGGAAGACCGGTAAGCGCCGGGCCCGGCGATGACGGGGGCGTTGGCATTATCGCCCGCACTTTGTGTAGGACGTCGTAATTCGTCGCCTGCCTGCTGCTGGCTTGTCCTACGCCGATGGTCATAAAGTCATCTGGATCTGGCGATGCCGTTGAGCTTCCATAGAGCCACTGATTGGTTGTTCCAATTGAGAGGTTCGTATGGCAAAGGAGTGTCAACGGTATGATTCAAGGAAAAGAACCCGGGGAGGGTGTGCATGGGCGCTTTCAGCCCATTATCATCGACCCGTTCGTCCGGGGGTTCGACATGCAACTGGCCCGGCCCCTGTCCCGATCGATTCGCCTGAACGGGTTCGCCACCTGTCTTCGGCTTGAGCGGGTCTATTGGGATATTCTCGGTGAGATGGCCCAGCTCAACAGCTGTTCCATCAGCACCTTGCTATCCCATGTGGACCGGGAGGTGCACCTGCGTCATGGCGGGGTGCGCAATTTCAGCGGTTTGGTGCGCGTGGTTTGCGTGGTGCACAGTTTGAAGGACGCTGGCATGGATCATGGTGCGGCGTAGGAGCTGCCGAAGGCTGCGATTAGACTCAAGTGCCTGGGGCAAGATCGCAGCCTCGTTGCACTCGTCAGCTCCTACGTAGCTCCTACACAGTATCTACTCGACAATGACTGTTTAGTCTTGCGGCTGCACAGGCCGCATTTAATGGATATAATCCCGCTCTTTGCCGCAAAGCCCAGCCTTTGCGCGAGTAACCTGATCGCCGAGACAACCCCATGCCGATGTACGACTATCAATGTGCTTCCTGTGGTCATCAGATGGAAGCCATTCAAAAGATCAGCGCGGCACCGCTGGTCGATTGCCCTGCCTGCCAGGCGCCGGAACTGAAAAAGATGCTGTCCATGCCAGGTTTCCGCCTCGGTGGCACCGGCTGGTATGAAACCGACTTCAAGACCGGCGCCAAGAAGAACCTGGCCGGTGGCGACAAAGCGGACTGAGTTGAACACGCGCGAGCTCTTGCACGGGCAGGGCCTCCAACCGAATTTCGAATTACGAGAAGTGAAACCACTACCATGATGCGCAGCCATTATTGCGGCCAACTGAACGAAAGCCTGGAAGGTCAGGAAGTTACTCTTTGCGGATGGGTCCATCGTCGCCGTGACCATGGCGGGGTGATTTTCCTCGATATCCGTGATCGTGAAGGCCTGGCCCAAGTGGTGTTCGACCCGGACCGCGCTGAAACCTTCGCCGCCGCCGACCGCGTGCGCAGCGAGTACGTGGTCAAGATCACCGGCAAGGTACGCCTGCGTCCGGCCGGTGCCGGCAACGCCAACATGGCCTCGGGCATGATCGAAGTGCTGGGCTACGAGCTGGAAGTGCTCAACGAAGCGGAAACCCCGCCGTTCCCGCTCAACGAATACTCCGACGTGGGCGAAGAAACCCGCCTGCGCTATCGCTTCATTGACCTGCGTCGTCCGGAAATGGCCGAGAAGCTGCGTCTGCGTTCGCGCATGACCACCAGCATCCGTCGTTACCTGGATGAAAACGGTTTCCTCGACGTCGAGACGCCGATCCTGACCCGTGCAACGCCTGAAGGTGCTCGCGACTACCTGGTGCCGAGCCGCACCCACCCCGGCAGCTTCTTTGCCTTGCCGCAATCGCCGCAGTTGTTCAAGCAATTGCTGATGGTGGCCGGCTTCGACCGCTACTACCAGATCGCTAAGTGTTTCCGCGACGAAGACCTGCGTGCCGACCGTCAGCCTGAGTTCACTCAGATCGACATCGAGACCAGCTTCCTCGACGAAAAAGACATCATGGGCCTGACCGAAGGCATGATCCGCAACCTGTTCAAGGAAGTGCTGGGTCTGGAATTCGGCGAGTTCCCGCACATGACCTTCGAAGAAGCCATGCGCCGCTACGGTTCCGACAAGCCGGACCTGCGCAACCCGCTGGAACTGGTGGACGTGGCCGATCAGCTCAAGGAAGTTGATTTCAAGGTGTTCAGCGGCCCGGCCAATGACCCGAAATGCCGGATCGCGGCCCTGCGTGTGCCAGGCGGCGCAAGCATGCCGCGCAAGCAGATCGACGACTACACCAAGTTCGTCGGCATCTATGGTGCCAAGGGGCTGGCGTACATCAAGGTCAACGAGCGCGCGGCGGGTGTCGACGGCCTGCAATCGCCGATCGTGAAAAACATCCCTGAAGCCAACCTGAACGTGATCCTCGATCGCGTGGGCGCGGTTGATGGCGACATCGTGTTCTTCGGCGCCGACAAGGCCAAGATCGTCAGCGAAGCCTTGGGCGCGTTGCGCATCAAGCTGGGTCACGACCTCAAGCTGCTGACCTGCGAGTGGGCGCCGATGTGGGTCGTCGACTTCCCGATGTTTGAAGAGAACGACGACGGCAGCTTCTCTGCGCTGCACCACCCGTTCACCGCGCCGAAGTGCTCACCTGAGGAGTTGGAAGCCAACCCGGCCACCGCTCTGTCACGCGCTTACGACATGGTCTTGAACGGCACCGAGCTGGGTGGCGGTTCGATCCGTATCCACCGCAAGGAAATGCAACAGGCGGTCTTCCGTCTGCTGGGCATCAGTGAAGCGGAACAGGAAGAGAAATTCGGCTTCCTGCTCGATGCGCTGAAGTACGGTGCACCGCCCCACGGCGGCCTGGCCTTTGGCCTGGACCGTCTGGTGATGCTGATGACCGGCGCCCAGTCGATCCGTGAAGTGATCGCGTTCCCGAAAACCCAGAGCGCGGCCGATGTCATGACCCAGGCTCCGGGCGTAGTGGATGCGAAAGCTCTGCGCGAGCTGCACATCCGTCTGCGTGAACAGCCAAAGGCTGAGTAAGGCCGACACCTGGAGGCGCATCTTCGGATGCGCCTTTTCATTGGGGTCGATATTTCTGGTTGCCGGCTCTTGCGCGAGCGCAGGGCGGGCAATGTTTCAAAGAGAAACCGGAGCGAGTTATGGCAGGTCATTCCAAGTGGGCGAACATCAAGCACCGCAAAGAACGTCAGGATGCCAAGAGGGGCAAGATTTTCACCAAGTGGATCCGTGAGCTGACGGTCGCTGCCCGCCAGGGTGGCGGTGATCCGGGCTCCAACCCGCGCTTGCGCCTGGCCCTGGACAAGGCGCTTGGGGCGAACATGAGTCGCGACATCATCGATCGGGCCGTTGCCCGCGGTGCGGGTGCGACCGAAGCCGATAATGTGGAAGAGCTGACCTACGAGGGTTACGGCCCCGGTGGCGTAGCGGTGATGGTTGAGTGCATGACCGACAACCGCAACCGCACTGCCGCCGCCGTACGTCATGCTTTCAGCAAATGCGGGGGCAACCTGGGCACCGACGGTTCGGTGGCGTACCTGTTCGAGCGCAAGGGGCAGATCAGCTTCGCGCCGGGTATCGATGAAGACGCCCTGACGGAAGCGGCCCTGGAAGCCGACGCCGATGACGTGGTCAGTCATGAGGACGGTTCGTTCGACGTGTTCACCTCGTTCGCCAGCTTCTACGCCGTGCGCAATGCGTTGGAGGCCGCCGGTTTCACACCCGCCGACGCCGAAATCGTCATGCAGCCCACCACCAGCGCCGAACTGGACCTGGAAGGCGCCGAGAAGGTGCTCAAGCTGATCGACATGCTTGAAGACCTGGATGATGTGCAGAACGTTTATTCCAACGCCGATATTCCTGAAGCGGTCGCCGAACAACTCGGCTAACCCCCGTAGGAGCTGGCGAAGCCTGCGATCCTTTGATTTTCTGGTCGAAAAGGCAAAATCAAAAGATCGCAGGCTTCGCCAGCTCCTACACGGCTGTATCCTCAAGCAACCGCATTACCTTTCGCAGGCGTTATGACTTTAATCCTTGGTATCGACCCCGGTTCGCGCATCACCGGCTACGGCGTGGTTCGTGATACCGGGCGTGGCTGCGTGTATGTCGCCTCAGGCTGTATCCGCACCGGCGCCGGTGAGTTGCATGAGCGCTTGCAGATTGTTTATCGCGGCGTGCGTGAAGTCATCCAGACCTACGGCCCGGTCACCATGGGTATTGAAAAGGTCTTCATGGCGCGCAACGCCGATTCTGCCCTGAAGCTGGGGCAGGCTCGAGGGGCGGCCATTGTGGCCGGTGCCGAGGAAAACCTGGAAATCGCCGAATACACCGCGACCCAGGTCAAGCAGGCGGTCGTTGGAACGGGCGCGGCCAACAAGGAGCAGGTGCAGATGATGGTGATGCATCTGCTGAAACTGGTCAGCAAGCCGCAGATCGATGCCTCCGATGCCCTGGCCATCGCCATTTGCCATGCTCATACCCGTTCCAGCCTGTTGCCGCATGGCCTGGGAGCCGCACGCAGTCGTGGCGGGCGCCTGCGTCTCTGATAGCATCAGCGCAATCTTTCGTGAGCCCGAGCATTTTGCGCCTGTGTCGTCGGCCTCCATGCTCCGGCCGTTACTCGCCAGCCCACGGCTGGCCTACGCCCAAGGATCTGAAACGTGATTGGACGCTTGCGCGGCACCCTGGCTGAAAAACAGCCGCCGCACCTGATTCTGGATGTAAATGGCCTGGGTTATGAGCTTGAAGTGCCCATGACCACGCTGTATCGCCTGCCGTCGGTCGGTGAACCGCTGACGCTGCACACCCATTTGGTCGTGCGCGAGGATGCCCAGTTACTCTATGGCTTCGTCGGCAAGCGCGAGCGGGATTTCTTCCGCGAGCTGATTCGTCTCAACGGCGTCGGTCCGAAATTGGCCCTGGCCTTGATGTCGAGCCTGGAAGTCGACGAACTGGTGCGCTGCGTGCAGTCCCAGGACACGTCGGCCCTGACCAAGGTGCCAGGGGTGGGCAAGAAAACCGCCGAGCGCCTGCTGGTTGAGCTCAAGGACCGGTTCAAGGCCTGGGAGGCAGTGCCAGCCATGTTCGCGCTGGTGCCGAACCAGCCGGACGCGCCAGCGCCCGCGGCCAGCGCGGAAAACGATGCGGTCACCGCACTGATCTCCCTGGGCTACAAGCCGCAGGAGGCCAGCAAGGCGATTTCCGCTATCAAGGAAAAAGGCTTGAGCACCGAAGACATGATTCGTCGTGCCCTGAAGGGAATGATTTAAGTGATTGAAGCCGATCGTCTGATCGCCGCCACGGGTGCCCCCCGTGACCGTGAAGAAGTACAAGACCGTGCGATTCGTCCCGTCAGCCTGGCCGATTACATCGGTCAGCCGGCGGTTCGCGAGCAAATGGAACTGTTTATTCAGGCGGCCCGCGGGCGTAACGAGTCTCTGGACCATACCTTGATCTTCGGTCCTCCCGGTTTGGGCAAGACCACCCTGGCCAACATCATTGCCCAGGAGATGGGCGTGTCGATCAAGAGTACCTCCGGGCCGGTCCTCGAACGTCCGGGTGACCTGGCGGCGCTGCTGACCAACCTTGAGCCCCATGATGTGCTGTTCATCGATGAAATCCACCGGCTGTCGCCGATCGTCGAGGAAGTGCTGTACCCGGCCATGGAGGACTTCCAGCTCGACATCATGATTGGCGAGGGGCCGGCGGCCCGTTCCATCAAGCTGGATCTGCCGCCTTTTACCCTGGTGGGCGCCACTACCCGCGCTGGCATGTTGACCAACCCGCTGCGGGACCGTTTCGGTATCGTCCAGCGCCTGGAGTTCTACAACAACGCCGATCTGGCGACGATTGTCGGCCGCTCGGCCGGCATTCTCGGGTTGCCGCTGGACCCGGATGGCGCTTATGAAATCGCCCGGCGGGCGCGGGGTACGCCGCGGATCGCCAACCGGCTGTTGCGGCGGGTCCGGGATTTTGCCGAAGTCCGCGCCAAGGGCCACATCACCAAACCGATTGCCGACCTGGCGTTGAACCTGCTGGACATCGACGAGCGTGGTTTCGACCACCAGGACCGGCGCCTGCTGCTGACCATGATCGAGAAGTTCGACGGCGGTCCGGTGGGCGTGGACAGCCTGGCGGCGGCCATCAGCGAAGAGCGCCATACCATCGAAGATGTGCTGGAACCGTACCTGATCCAACAGGGCTACATCATGCGCACCCCGCGCGGGCGTGTGGTGACTCGCCACGCCTATCTGCACTTCGGCTTAAACATCCCGACACGAATGGGTGAGATGCCGGTAGTAGACGAATTCCTCGATGCCGTGGACGATTGAACGACCTCTGTGCAGCGACTTTTTTCAGGTTCGTGCTGTCCCAGACGACACCCGGAGCGTCATTGCATTCGAGAATGAAAAAAACAGTTGCCTGGCCGATTGGCAACCTGAGGAGTAAGCACTAGAGTATGCGCGCGCAAAACGGGCTGGAGTCGTTCGCACATCGCTGTCGCGTTTATTACGAGGACACCGATGCCGGCGGCATCGTTTACTACGTCAATTACCTCAAGTTTATGGAACGGGCTCGAACCGAACGGCTGCGGGAACTGGGTTTTGCCCAATCCGCGCTGGTGGGGGAGGACCTGTTATTCGTCGTGCATTCCAGCGAAGCGCGTTACCACGCGCCGGCGCGACTGGACGACGAGCTTCTGGTAAGTGCCGATGTCATCGAATTGAACCGTGCCAGCCTGCGCTTCAAGCAGCAGGTCAGGCGGGCTACGGATAATGCGCTGCTCTGTGAAGGGCAGTTTCTGGTGGCCTGTGTGCGCACCCATAGTTTGAAACCCCGGGCCATTCCCGAAGCTCTACGCGCGGCCTTTGCCGGCGTGAGCGGCGCCGGTACATACTCAGAGCAGGAGATAAAGCGTGGAAGCTAACGTCGTCGACCATTCCTCCATGTGGAGCCTGGTCAGCAATGCCAGCGTTGTGGTGCAGTTGGTAATGCTGATCCTGGTAGCCGCATCGGTGACCTCATGGATCATGATCTTTCAGCGCAGCAACATGCTGCGCGCCGGTCGTCGAGCCCTGGAGAGCTTCGAGGAGCGCTTCTGGTCCGGTATCGACCTGTCCAAACTCTACCGCCAGGCGGGCAGCAACCCGGACCCGGACTCGGGTGTCGAGCAGATTTTCCGCGCCGGCTTCAAGGAGTTCTCCCGTCTGCGCCAGCAACCAGGCGTAGACCCTGAAGCCGTGATGGAAGGCGTGGCCCGTGCCATGCGCGTCGCCATCTCCCGCGAGGAAGAAAAACTCGAGCAGGGCCTGCCGTTCCTGGCCACCGTCGGTTCGGTCAGCCCGTACATCGGCCTGTTCGGTACCGTGTGGGGGATCATGAACTCCTTCCGTGGCCTGGCCACAGCCCAGCAAGCGACCCTGGCCACCGTGGCCCCGGGTATTGCCGAGGCGCTGATTGCCACCGCCATTGGTCTGTTCGCGGCCATCCCGGCTGTAATCGCCTACAACCGCTTTGCTGCCCGCAGCGAAACGCTGACCAGCCGTTACTACACCTTCGCCGATGAATTCCAGGCGATCCTGCACCGCAAAGTGCACACCAGCGAAGAATAAGCAGGTATTTCCCAATGGCTTTAATCGCTCGAGCCCGAAAAAAGCGCAAGCCGGTTGCCGAGATGAACGTGGTGCCCTACATCGACGTGATGTTGGTGCTGCTGGTCATCTTCATGGTGACCGCGCCGATGCTCAATCAGGGCGTGAAGGTTGATCTGCCCAAGGTTTCCAGTGAAGCCTTGCCGCAGGACAACGACACCCAGGTCCTGACCATTTCGATCAAGGCTGACAAGACCTACTACTGGAACCTTGGCAGCGAAGTCGACACCGAGAAGCAGCAGGACCGGGCCATGACCTTGCCGCAGATGACCGATGCGGTGACCAAGATCATCAACGCCGGCAACAGCAACGGCAAGCGCACCCAGGTTTTCATTCGCGGCGACAAGACTGTCGACTACGGTGCGGTGATGGGCGCCATGGGCGGCCTGCAAAAAGCCGGGGTCGGTAATGTTGGCTTAATCACTGAGGCGCCCTGATGCAGCAACAGCGAGAGCCGTCCGCCTCGGAAAGCTACTTCTGGCCTAGTGTCTGGGCAATTGGCTTGCATGTGCTGGTGTTTGGCATGCTGTTCGTCAGTTTTGCCATGACTCCGGAGCTGCCGCCGGCCAAGCCGATCGTGCAGGCGACCCTGTATCAGCTCAAGTCCAAGAGCCAGGCCACCACGCAGACCAACCAGAAGCTTGCCGGTGAGGCGAAGAAATCCGCTGCGCGCCAGACCGAAGTCGAGCAGATGGAGCAAAAGAAGGTCGAGCAGGAAGCGATAAGAGCTGCGGAACAAAAGAAAGAGCAAGCGGCTCAAAAGGCCGAAGAAGCCAGGAAGGCTGACGAAGCCAAGAAAGCCGATGAAGCGAAGAAGACCGCCGAGGCGAAAAAGGCTGAAGAGAAACAATTGGCTGATATAGCCAAGAAGAAGTCCGAAGAAGAAGCCAAGAAAGCCGCTGAAGAAGAGGCCAAGAAAGCGGCCGCTGAGGCAGCGAAGAAAAAGATTGTCGAGGACGCCAAGAAAAAAGCGGCCGAGGACGCCAAGAAGAAAGCTGAAGCTGACGAGGCGAAAAAGAAAATCGCCGAAGACGCGAAGAAGAAAGCCGCCGCCGACGCCGCCAAGAAAAAGGCTCAGGACGCAGCGCGTAAATCCGCCGAAGAGAAAAAGGCCCAGGCCTTGGCAGATTTGCTTTCCGACACGCCAGAGCGTCAGCAGGCATTGGCTGATGAGCAGGGCGATGAAGTCGCCGGCAGTTTCGATGATTTGATTCGCGCCCGAGCAGCAGAAGGCTGGGCTCGTCCACCTTCGGCACGCAAAGGCATGACTGTAGTATTGCAAATCGGCATGTTGCCCGACGGTACGGTTACCTCGGTCAGCGTGGCCAAGTCCAGCGGTGATGGCCCGTTCGACGCCTCGGCGGTCGCAGCGGTCAAGAACATTGGGCGATTGACGGAAATGCAAGGAATGAAACCGAGCGATTTTGCTCCCTATCGTTCATTCAAGATGACATTCACACCTGAGGATCTAGCCTTGTGAGAAACCTTCTTCGATCAATGCTGGTCGTTATCTGCTGCCTGGCAGGGATAGCGGTAGCAGAGGAAAAGAACATTCTGGTCACCAGCGGCAGCGACCGGGCGACCCCGATCGCCGTCGTACCGTTCGGCTGGCAGGGCGGTAGCGTCCTGCCGGACGACATGGCGGAAATCATCGGTAATGACCTGCGCAACTCGGGTTACTACGCGCCGATTCCGAAGCAGAACATGATCAGCCTGCCGACCCAGGCCAGCGAAGTCATCTATCGCGACTGGAAAGCCCTGGGCGCCCAGTACCTCATGGTCGGCAACATCGTGCCGGCCGGCGGTCGCCTGCAGGTGCAGTACACCCTGTTCAACGTCGCCACCGAGCAGCAAGTGCTGACCGGCAGTGTGTCGGGCAGCGTCGATCAACTGCGTGACATGGCGCACTACATCTCCGACCAGTCGTTCGAGAAACTCACCGGCATCAAGGGTGCGTTCTCTACCCGCATGCTCTACGTGACGGCCGAACGCTTCTCTGAGAAAAATACCCGTTACACCTTGCAGCGTTCAGACTATGACGGCGCTCGTGCAGTGACCCTGCTGCAATCGCGCGAGCCGATCCTGTCGCCGCGTTTCGCCCCCGATGGCAAGCGCATCGCTTATGTTTCGTTCGAACAGAAGCGTCCGCGTATCTTCATGCAACACATTGACACTGGTCGCCGTGAGCAAATCACCAACTTCGAAGGCCTGAACGGTGCGCCAGCCTGGTCGCCAGACGGTACGCGCCTGGCCTTCGTACTGTCCAAGGATGGTAACCCGGACATCTATGTGATGAATCTGGCTTCGCGTGCGATTTCTCGCGTGACCAATGGTCCCGGCATCAACACCGAACCGTTCTGGGGCAAGGATGGCTCGACCATCTACTTCACCTCCGACCGTGGCGGCAAGCCGCAGATCTACAAGACCAGCGCCAGTGGTGGCGGTGCCGAACGCGTGACGTTCGTCGGTAACTACAACGCCAACCCTAAACTGTCGGCGGATGAAAAGACCCTGGTGATGATCCATCGCCAGGATGGCTTTACCAATTTCAAGGTGGCGGCTCAGGATTTGCAGCGAGGTAGTGTAAAGATCCTCACTGATAGCACTCTGGACGAGTCACCTACTGTTGCGCCCAACGGCACCATGGTAATCTACGCCACCCGCCAGCAGGGCCGGGGAGTCTTGATGCTCGTGTCCATTAATGGACGCGTGAGGCTCCCGCTTCCTACCGCACAAGGCGAAGTCAGAGAACCGTCCTGGTCCCCTTACCTGAACTGACGCGGCGCAATACGTTTTACTTAACACACTGGGGTTCATTAGGAGTTTCACGATGGAAATGCTGAAGTTTGGTAAATTTGCTGCGCTGGCTCTGGCCATGGCTGTAGCTGTAGGTTGCTCGTCCAAAGGCGGCGACAACGCCGGTGAAGGCGCTGTTGATCCAAACGCTGGTTACGGCGCTAACACTGGTGCAGTTGATGGCTCCCTGAGCGAAGAAGCTGCTCTGCGCGCAATCACCACCTTCTACTTCGAATACGACAGCTCGGACCTGAAGCCAGAAGCCATGCGCGCTCTGGACGTTCACGCCAAAGACCTGAAGTCGAACGGCGCTCGCGTTGTTCTGGAAGGCAACACCGACGAACGTGGTACTCGTGAGTACAACATGGCACTGGGCGAGCGTCGTGCGAAAGCCGTTCAGCGCTACCTGGTACTGCAAGGTGTTTCCCCAGCTCAGCTGGAACTGGTTTCCTACGGCGAAGAGCGTCCAGTTGCTACCGGCAACGACGAGCAGTCCTGGGCTCAAAACCGTCGCGTCGAACTGCGTAAGTAATTCGTCATGCGAACGTGCCGCCGTGCTGTAACTGTTCTGGCTCTCAGCCTCGCGCCGCTTGCGGTGTGGGCTGCGGTTCCCGTGGTCGATAATGATTCCGGCTATAACAATAGCGCAAGCAATTATCCGCCTGCAGGTTACGGTACGAGCGGCGCCTATGCCGGGGGAGGGGTTTCGGCCCCTGTCTCGGCACAGGGCCAGCTGTTCAACCAACTGCAGCAAATGCAAGACCAGATTTCACGCCAGCAAGGCGCGATTGAGGTTCTGCAAAATGAAATTTCGCGCATGAAGCAGGAAAACCTGGAGCGATACCAGGATCTTGATCGGCGCATAGGAACCGGTGTTGCACCTGCCGCGACTCCTGAGAATTCTCCAGCCGGTGGCGACTCGAACGCCCCTGGCGCAGCCGCAGGCGCGGGAGCAGCTGCTCCGGCACCTGCAGCCGGTGGTGAGCCGGCTGATCCGGCGAAGGAAAAGCTCTATTACGACGCTGCCTTCGATCTGATCAAGGCCAAGGATTTCGACAAGGCCAGCCTGGCCTTTGCCGCTTTCCTGCGCAAATACCCCAACAGCCAGTACGCGGGCAATGCCCAATATTGGCTCGGCGAAGTGAACCTGGCCAAGGGCGACCTACAAGGTGCCGGCGAGGCATTTGCCAAGGTTTCGCAGTTGTATCCCAAGCACGCCAAGGTGCCGGATTCGCTGTACAAGCTCGCTGACGTGGAACGCCGCCTCGGTCACACCGATAAGGTCAAAGGCATTCTGCAACAGGTGGTGGCCCAGTACCCGGGGACATCCGCTGCCCAATTGGCTCAGCGTGACTTGCAGCGTATGTGAGGCTGTTTGATCCGTTTCGAAGAAACCCGCGCTTGTCGCGGGTTTTTTCGTTAGAATTCACGCCCTTTTTATGAAACACGCTTCTTGGGATCTGCGCGTTGGCGGGGTTGCTGGAAGTGCCTGACGGAGGCGGACAGCCTGTTTAGCTGTTACGCCCGTGGCGACTATGCAAGACACATTGAGAATTACCGAAGTTTTTTACTCGTTGCAGGGTGAAACGCGAACGGCCGGGCTGCCCACAGTATTTGTGCGCCTCACCGGTTGCCCATTGCGTTGCCAATACTGCGACAGTGCCTACGCCTTCAGTGGCGGCACCCTGCGAAGCCTCGACGACATCCTTGAGCAGGTGGCCGGTTTTCGCCCGCGCTACGTCTGCGTTACGGGCGGCGAGCCACTGGCGCAACCCAACGCCATCCCCTTGCTCAAGCGATTGTGCGATGCCGGTTACGAGGTATCGCTGGAAACCAGCGGCGCCTTGGATATCGCGCCTGTTGATCCGCGGGTCAGCCGCGTCGTCGATCTGAAGACCCCAGGGTCCAAGGAAGCCCATCGCAATCGCTATGAGAACATCGAACTGCTGACGCCCAACGATCAGGTCAAGTTCGTTATCTGTTCGCGGGAAGATTATGACTGGGCCGTGTCCAAACTGATTCAGTACGGGCTCGACCAACGGGCTGGCGAAGTGTTGTTTTCGCCGAGTCATCATGACCTGAACGCCCGGGAGCTGGCGGACTGGGTGGTGGCGGACAATTTGCCGGTGCGCCTGCAATTGCAACTGCATAAATATCTTTGGAACGACGAGCCGGGGCGCTGATATGACTGAACACTCGAACATTGCAGAAAAACGTGCGGTCATCCTGTTGTCCGGCGGCCTGGATTCCGCGACGGTCGTGGCCATGGCGCGTGCCGAGGGCTACCGCTGCTACACCATGAGTTTCGATTACGGCCAGCGCCACCGCGCTGAACTGCACGCCGCCGAGCGGGTGGCCCGGGACCTGGGCGTCGTCGAACACAAGGTGATCGGATTGAACCTCAACGGCATCGGTGGCTCGGCTTTGACCGACAGCTCCATCGACGTGCCTGAAACTCCCAGCGAAGGTATTCCGGTGACCTATGTGCCGGCACGCAATACCGTGTTCCTGTCCCTGGCCCTGGGCTGGGCTGAGGTGCTGGGCGCCCGTGACATCTTCATCGGCGTCAACGCTGTGGATTATTCCGGCTACCCGGACTGCCGCCCGGAGTTCGTCGAGGCGTTCGAGCGTATGGCCAACCTGGCGACCAAGGCCGGTGTAGAAGGGCAGGGCTTCCGTATTCAGGCGCCACTGCAGAATCTCAGCAAGGCCGACATCGTTCGGGCTGGGGTGAAGCTTGGCGTGGACTACGGACTCACCGTTTCCTGCTATCAGGCTGATGATCAGGGGCGTGCTTGCGGTAAATGCGACAGCTGTCGCCTGCGTGCCGAAGGCTTCGCAGCGGCGGGTGTGAGCGATCCAACCCCTTATTTTTGATTTATTTCAAATTAGGTGTTGAATAGTCCTTAGAAATCAGTATTATACGCGCCACCACACAGCGGGTCGTTAGCTCAGTTGGTAGAGCAGTTG
>NZ_JABWQV010000093.1 GCF_014268615.1 Pseudomonas tehranensis
CTTTCGCGAGCAAGCCCGCTCCCACAGGGTCCGTATTTCAATCAGTCTGGTCCAGGCGCTTCTGGAAGAAGAAGTGCTGGTGCCCCGGCGGGTAATCGTCGATCTGGCCGATTTCCGTGAAACCGTGTCTTTTGTAGAACTCCGGCGCCTGGAAGTCGAAGGTGTCCAGCCACATGCCCACGCAGTTTTTCGTCCGGGCAAAGTCTTCGGCCATCTGCATCAATGTTGAACCGGTGCCTTGGCCACGGGCCTGTTCCGGCACCACCAGCAACTCGATATAAAACCAGCGAAAGAACACTCGACCGTAGAGCCCACCGATGATTTCGTCGCTGTGTTCGTCGCGTACCAGCCAGGCGACCAGCTCAGGCACCGTGCCGCCGGTCTTGGCCGTGTTGTAGGCGCGCAGCGGGACGAGGATCGCCTCGCGGTCTGCTGCGGTAGGGGTGTCCGTACGTTCGATTCGTAGCGTCATCGGCAATGTCCTTGTGCGGTGAGGGATGAGCCGCACGAGCCTATCCCAAACCTGGCTTTTGCGTCACCCAAGCGACGGTGAACAGGCGTACTACGCAAACCGGGCCATACTGCCTAGTGTTTTTGAAGCGATCCGCGACATGGAATGATCGGTAGGTGGTTAATCTGTTGTCGGGATCCAACACGTTTTGAAGAGGAACGTCATGAACACCGCATTGCTGATCATCGATGTCCAGAGCGCGCTGTGCAGCGGCGAAGAAGAGTGCTTCGACAGCCCACGCCTGCTCCGGACAATCAACGACCTCAGCGCCAGGGCCAGGGCCGTCGGCCTGCCGGTGATCCTGATCCAGCACGAAGAGCTGGAGGGGTCGCTGACTTATGGTTCCAGCGCCTGGCAACTGGCCGACGGCCTGTTGACTGCACCGGATGACCTGCGAGTACGCAAGACCACGCCGGACGCCTTCTACCAGACCGATCTGCTGTCGCTGCTGCAAGCCCGGATGATTGATCGCGTAGTGATCTGCGGGTTGCAAACCGACTATTGCGTCAACGCCACCGTACGCCAGGCCCATGCCCTGGGATACGACGTGGTGCTGGCCGCAGACGCCCATTCCACCGTGGACAACGGCAGCATGGCGGCCGAGCAGATCATTGCCAACCACAACAACCGGCTGGGACGCCTGAGCAGCGCGGTGTCGCGGATAGATGTGCTGCCGGCGGGGGACATCCGTCTCTGACCGCGACACCCAAACCTGTGGCGAGGGAAACCGGACGATGGCAGCGGATGCGTTGATCAGCGCTGCAGCACGAGCACTGGCGGCAGGGGATCCGGTGGCCGCGCTCAATCGCGTTTCCCTGCGTGACGATGCGCCGGCCTTGGCGCTTCGCGGCATTGCCATGGCCCAGTTGGGCGAGCTGGAGCGGGCCAGGGCGCTGATGCGGCGGGCGGCTCGGGCCTTCGGGCCCAGGGAGGCCGTGGCACAGGCGCGGTGCGTGGTGGCCGAGGGTGAGATCGCCCTGGCGTCCCGTGATCTGGCCTGGCCGGTGAAGCGCCTGGAGGCTGCGCGGGCGGTGCTTGAACGCCATGGCGACCGGACGAACGTCGCCCACGCACGCTCAATCGAAATCCGCCGCTTGCTGTTGCTAGGCCATCTCGATGAGGCCGAGTCCAGGTTGGTTGACCT
Source organism: Pseudomonas tehranensis (assembly GCF_014268615.1). Taxonomy (GTDB): domain Bacteria; phylum Pseudomonadota; class Gammaproteobacteria; order Pseudomonadales; family Pseudomonadaceae; genus Aquipseudomonas; species Aquipseudomonas tehranensis. The sequence continues at coordinate 1,656 of NZ_JABWQV010000093.1, forward strand.
TGATCCGAGCTGTCTACCTGCGCCGTCCAGAGCCGCTTGCGAACTGGTGGTGGCGGGCATTGCCATGCGACGGTTACGAACGAAAACCGCACGGGCCGCGCTCGAACGTGCCGGCCAGGCCGCACGACAAGCGGGCATCGGCGCGCTGACTGCCGAAGTCGAAAGCGCCTGGCGCGTCCTGCAGACGCCGGCGGCCCGTCTGATTGCGGGGGGCCAGGAGCGATTGCTGGTCCTTGAGGACGTTGAAGCACTCCTGTCCAGCGACGCGTTGGTGGTGGACGCATGTCGCAATGGGGTAAACCGGGCGAGCCAGCGGATCTCCCTTGCCAGGCGCCCGGTGTTGTTCGCCCTCGCCAGACAATTGGCTCAAGCCTGGCCGGCCGAGGTGTCCAGGGAAACGCTCGTGGCCCAGGCCTTTGGCTTGAAACTGACGGATGAATCCCATCGCGCCCGACTGCGGGTCGAAGTCGGGCGGCTGCGCGCGGTGCTTCGCCCGCTGGCCGAGGTGACAGCGACCCGGAATGGGTTTGCCCTGGTGCCGCGCAGGGACGGGGCAGTGGTGGTGCTGGCGCGTCCTGTGGAGGAGCCCCACGCCGCAGTGCTGGCGTTGCTCGCCGATGGCGGGGCATGGTCCAGTTCTGCCCTGGCGCTGGCCCTGGATGTCAGCCAGCGCACCGTGCAACGGGCCCTCGACACGCTGGCCGCGGCGGGCCAGGTGCAGTCGGTCGGGCGTGGGCGGGCCTGTCGCTGGATGGCGCCGCCGATGCCCGGATTCACGACGGTATTGTTACTCACCGCGCTGCTGCCCAATGGTTAGGATGCAGTCACACTCCAACGATGAGGCTTGCAAGATGAAACGTTCAGATGCCCAGATCCTGCGTGAATACGGTCCTTTTCCGGGCGTTGACTGTGTACACGGTGTCAGTCATGACGGTGAGCTCGTCTGGTTTGCTTCCGGCGACAAGTTGCACGCACTCGATCCCGCCAGCGGCCAGATGTTGCGTTCGCTGGACGTCCCGGCAAACGCTGGAACGGCTTTTGACGGTGAGCACCTGTTCCAGATCGCCGCAGACACCATTCGCAAGATCGACCCGCGCACCGGTCAGGTACTGGCGACCATTGCGGCGCCCAATAGCGGGGATGACTCAGGGTTGGCCTGGGCCGAAGGATCCCTCTGGGTCGGCCAGTACAAGGCGCGCAAAATCCTCCAGATCGATCCCGCCACGGGCAAGATCCTGCGCACCCTCGAATCCAACCGCTTCGTCACGGGCGTGACCTGGGTCGACGGCGAACTCTGGCACGGCACCTGGGAAAACGATGAAAGCGATCTGCGGCGCATTGACCCTCAAACCGCAGAAGTGCTGGAAAGCGTGACGATGCCGGCGGGGATCGGTGTGTCGGGGCTTGAGTCAGACGGCGCCGACCGGTTCTTTTGCGGCGGTGGCAACAGCGCGAAGGTGAGGGCGGTTCGCCGCCCGTAGGAGCTGCCGAAGGCTGCGATCTTTTGATCTTGATCTTTCGCTTGCGACTCAACTGTCTGGGACAAGATCGCAGCCTCGTTGCACTCGACAGCTCCTACACGGAGTCGGCGCCTCGCCACAACGGGGTTCGGTCAGTTCATGGCTGTTCAGGCACAGGCGCCTTGATGCGCTCGACCTTGCGATAGGTCAGCAACACGATGCCGGTGACCACAATCGCGCCGCCCATCACCTGGCCCGGGTTGAGCATCTGGTCCAGCACCAGCCAGCCGATCAGCAGGGTCGCCAGCGGTTCGATGTTCATCACTGGGGCGTTGCGTGGCATGTCCAGGCGGGGCACGGAGATGAACAGCACGATAAACCCGGTGCCATAGAGCACCACCAGGGTCGCCAGGGCGAACCAGCCGGTGCTGCTGGCCGGCAGGTCGAAGCCACCGGGAAGGGCGCCGGTCAGGCCGGCGAGGTTGACGCTGCTGAACACAATGAAAATGGTCAGCAGGCTGCGCACCGAACCGCGTACTTGGGACAATTTGTGGTCGGTGATCCACAGCGCGCAGGCAAAGACACAGGCGGCACTGAAGGCCAGGCCAACACCCAGCAACCATTGTGGGCCGACACTCTCTTGCGACGACAGTCGGGCCGGTACTTCCAGCACGAACACCAGGCCCACCAGGATCATGCCCATCAACGTGGCAGTACGTGCAGTGGGACGTGGCCCGCCCAGTGCCCAGGTCAGCAACGCCAGCAGGATCGGAAAGACATTGCCCACCAACAGCGCCAGGGCCACCGGGACCCGCGCCACGGCGGAATACAGGCACAGACTCTGGGCGGCAATCAACAGCCCCAGAGCCAGTTGCCAGCGCCAGACGCCTTGTGGGAGGCGCAGGTTCTGGCGTTGCCAGAGCACCATGACAGCCAGCACCAGCAGGGTGCCGCCCGAGCGCAGCAGGATCGCCAACAAGACCCCGGCACCGTCATCAAATGCCGCACGGGCGGCAACATGGTTGCCGGCGAAGGCACATCCCATGCACAGCAGAACCAGCACGGCGAGGTGCCGCGGTAACGGAGTGGGGGTGTCAGGTGCAGCCGTGGAGCGGGTCATGGCAGGGCGTCTCAAAGGCAGGCCGCCAAAGCAAAACGCTTCGGACCGGCTATCGTAGTTATAGGTTGTCGTACAACTTGGCTTGGGTTTTTACCCCATAGGCATGCAAGACACAAGCTTCGCATCCTGAAAGCCATCTAACGATTCACAGCGATCCCTCGCAGGTCCGCCGCACATTGTTCGTCGGTTTGCTGTACAACAACCTGATCGTTGGGTTGTTTCCACAGCGCCCTTGATCTACCCCTTCCGCGGAGCAACCCAATGCGCCTGGCTGATTTCATTCTCGACAATATCGAGCCGATTCTTCAGGCGTGGGAAGACTTCGCCAAAACCATCACACCGGCCTCCCATGGCATGGATTCGCTGGCTTTGCGCGATCACGCCGAGCAAATGCTGCGCACCATTGCCGCTGACCTGCGCACTTCGCAGACGGTCAAGGAACAGATCGCCAAGTCCCAGGGCGATGCGCCAGCGGCAGAGGCTGAAACCGCAGCCGAAACCCATGCGGTCATTCGCCAGTCCTCGGGGTTTACGGTGGAGCAGATGGTCTCGGAGTACCGTGCGCTGCGCACCAGCGTGCTGTTGCTCTGGATGCCGCAGACCCAGTTGGATCAGGAGCAGGTCATGACCGATCTGATTCGTTTCAACGAAGCGGTGGATCAGGCCCTGGCGGAATCGGTGGTCAGTTATTCGGGCGCCGTCGATGCCTCACGAAATATTTTTCTCGGGATTCTGGGTCATGACCTGCGCAGCCCCCTGGGCGCGATCTTGCTGAGCTCAGAAGTGCTATTGCGGGCAGGAGACCTGCCCGCCAAAGCCACCAAAATATCTTCGCGCATTTACACCAGCGTCAAGCGGGCCAACAAGATTGTCGGCGATCTACTGGACTTTACCCGTACCCAGTTGGGCTCGGGCATTCCGGTGCAGCGCTTTAATGGTGATCTGGTGGCGGCCTGTGAAGGCATGGTGGAAGAGGCGCGGGCTTATCACCCGGAAAGCAGAATCATCTTTGAAACCACCGGTGCCCTGGAAGGCCTGTTTGATCAGGCGCGCATGGAGCAGGTGTTCGCCAACCTGATCGGCAACGCCGTCCAGCATGGCAGCGAGGGGACGCCGATTACCGTTTCACTGAGCACCGAAGAAGATACTGCGGTGATCGCCATCAACAACCAGGGTAAGCCGATCGAGAAAGACGCCATTGCCAGCATCTTCAACCCGATGGTCCGGCAATTGCGCAACGGTGACATGCAGTATGGCTCTACGGCTGGGCTCGGGCTGGGGCTGCACATCGCGTCAGCCATCGTATCCGCCCATAAGGGCACTATCGAGGTTCATTCCAAGGCAAGATCGGGCACCACCTTCACCGTACGGATCCCGCTCCACGCGCACTGAATTTTTTCTTGCGCAGGGTAGGTGGCCTACTTGTACGATGTCCTATCACGGAGTAAAACAGTCGTCGCCGTCCAATAATAATTAACGGAGACGCACGATGGATGCTTCGCAACCTGCAACGACCGCCCACCAGGGCCGCCGGGTGTTCCTGAAAAAATCCTTGGTGGTTTCGGCCGCCGCCGCAACGCTGGGCAACCTGCCCGGGCTGACTCAGGCAGAACCCTTGAGCCAGCGTTACCCTGACCCGCTGATCAAGATCCTCGACCCCAGCTTCATGGACCTGCGGCTGTTCAACGCCAGTGTTGAAAAGCTCGCTACTGGCCTGCGCTGGGCGGAAGGGCCGGTGTGGGTGGGCGACGGTCGTTATTTGCTGGTCAGTGACATTCCCAACAACCGCATCATGCGCTGGGATGAAGTCACCGACAGCCTGTCGGTTTACCGCGAGAACTCCAACTTTTCCAACGGCCTGTGCCGTGATCGCCAAGGGCGCTTGCTGGTCTGCGAAGGCTCCACCACGTCGACTGAAGGCCGGCGCGTCACCCGCACCGAGCACAACGGCACCATCACCGTGCTGGCGGACAGTTTCGAGGGTAAGCCTTTCAATTCGCCCAACGACATCGTGTGCAAGCGCGACGGTTCTGTCTGGTTCACCGATCCACCGTTCCAGACCGGCAACAACTACGAAGGGCACAAAGTCGCACCTGCCCAGCCCCACGCGGTGTACCGCATTGACGGTGAAACCGGCAAGGTCACCCGGGTCATCGACGACATGGCAGGGCCCAACGGCCTGTGCTTTTCGCCGGACGAGAAGATCCTCTACGTGGTCGAAGGCCGGGCCAAGCCGAACCGCCTGGTGTGGGCGATCACGGTGAAGGACGATGGGACCCTGGGCGAGCGGCGCAAGCACATCGAAGGCTTGGATTACGCGGCCATCGATGGGCTCAAATGCGACGAGAGTGGCAACCTCTGGTGCGGTTGGGGCGGTAATGGCGATCCCAAGGCCGACCTGGAAAAGCTCGACGGTGTGCGAGTGTTCAACCCTGAGGGCAAGGCTATCGGACACATCTCCCTGCCGGAGCGCTGCCCTAACGTCTGCTTTGGCGGACGAGAGGGTAATCGCCTGTTCATGGCCGGCAGCCACTCGTTGTATGCACTGTTTGTGAATACCCGTGGGGCGACGTTTGCCTGAGTGACTGACCCTCTCGCCCTGCGGTTCCTTGTGGCGAGAGAATCAGGTGTGGGAGCAAGGCTTGCCCGCGATACAGGCGACTCGTTTCTCCAGAGACCACGTGGCCTTCATCGCGGGCAAGCCTTGTTCCCACAATAAATCCCCTCGCCACAGCGTTCTGTTTGGCCCAGGGGACCTGGTTATCCGCAACTCCATAACTCCACAGTCGGCTGGCTTGCCTTGGGCGGTCCGAGCCAATGGCTCATCGGCTGGCAAGCCCCGTCGAAGCACAACTGGTAATCACCCGCCTCGGGTGTTCGCCCCAGTTTCAACGGTTGCAGGGGCGGCAACCGGCGCTGATAGTGCCAACTGCCGTTTTTCAACCGGGCACCGTCCGGAACTTCCATGCCGGCGCCGTTGCCCCTGACCCTGGCTTCGCCCAGAACCAGGCCTTGTTCAGTCACACGGTAATCTTCCTCCCACCGGATTTTCTCGATGGTGTGATTCCACGCCAGGGTGAAATCAGTGACAGGAAGCTGGGCCCAGACCGCACCGGCCAGGCCCAGGCACAAACCGATCACGCCAAGGCCCGTCCAGTGCGCCGCGAGCGCCATACGTGTTGAAAGATCAGCAGGGCCCCCAACAGGAAGCCGATCTCATCGGTCAGCGGCAGCGCCACGACCAACAAAGCCCCGGCGGCAAAACACATCAGGCGTTCCCAGATCGGCATTTTCTGTTGCAGGTAGCCGGTGGACGCCATGCCCCACAGCCCGACCGCCAGCATCGTCTTGATCAGCATGTAAGCGGTCATCCATAGGCTGTCGCCCTGGAGCATCAGCGCCGGGTTATAGACGGCCATGAATGGAATGACGAAGCCGGCAAGGGCGATGCGCACCGCCCAGAAGCTGATTTTCAGCCCCGTTTCCCTGGCGATGGGCGCAGCGGCGAAGCAGGCCAGTGCTACCGGCGGCGTCAGGTCGGCGAGGATGCCGAAATAGAACACGAACATATGCGACACGATCAGCGGCACGCCCAGTTCCAGCAGGGCGGGCGCGGCGATCGAGCTGGTGATGATGTAATTGGGAATGGTCGGAATGCCCATGCCCAGTACGAGGCAGGTGAGCATGGTCAGGATCAGCGACAGCAGCAGGTTGTCTTTGCCGATGGCCAGGATGTAGCCGGCGAAGGTCGACGCCACACCGGTCAACGACACCACGCCGATGATGATCCCCACCAGGGCGCAGGCAATCCCCACCGGCACCGCATGCCGCGCGCCGTCCACCAGTGCGTGCAGGCAAACCGTCAGGGTTTCCCGCGCGCCTTTGATGAACCAGCAGATCGCCACCAACACCGCGATCACCGCAAATATGACGCCGATGCCTAACTGGAAAAAGCCCACGCACAGGATGCCCAGGGCGATCCAGAAAGCGCAGCGCATTGCAAAACTCGACACCCGCAAAATGATCGCCGAGCCGAGAATCACGATGGCGGTGAGCGCCAGTCCGACCATGCCGGAAAACAGCGGCGTGCGACCGGAGAACAGCAGGTAGATCAGCACGGCGAGGGGGATCAGCAGATACCAGTTCTCTTTGACGGCGCCCAGCGCGCTGGGGCATTGGTCTTTGGGCAAACCCTTGAGATTGGAGCGCTTGGCTTCCAGGTGAACCATCCAGAACACCGAGCCGAAGTACAGGCACGCGGGAATCAGCGCCGCTTTAGCGATCTCAACGAATGGCACGTTGATGGTCTCGGCCATGATGAACGCCACGGCGCCCATGATCGGCGGCATCAATTGACTACCCATGCTCGAGGTGGCTTCCACGCCGCCGGCAAACGCGGCCTTGTAGCCGAAGCGTTTCATCAGCGGGATGGTGAATTGCCCGGTGGTCACGACGTTGGCGATGCCGGAACCGGTAATGGTACCCATCAAGGCAGAGGAGGCCACGGCCACTTTGGCCGGGCCGCCGAGCTTGTGGCCGAACAGGCCCATGGCGAAGTCGGTGAACAGCTTGATCATTCCGGCCTTTTCAAGAAAGGAACCGAACAGAATGAACAGGAAAATGTAGGTGGCCGATACGTAGGTGGGGGTGCCGTAGAGGCCCTCGGTGCCAAAGGACAATTGATTGACGATCTGATCGAAGCCGTAGCCGCGATGGGCCAGCTCGCCCGGCAAGTATTCACCGAACAGTCCATAGGCCAGGAACAACCCGCAGATCAGCGGCAGGGCAATCCCCATCACTCGCCGCGCCGCTTCGAATACCAGCACGATCAAAACGATACCGACGATGAGGTCCGTGGACGTCAAGTCACCGGAGCGCTGGATCAGGTCAGACTCGAAGACCCATTGGTACGCGGCCGTGGCGATGCCAGCCAGGGACAGCACCCACGCCAGGGGTTGCCAGGGGCGGCTTGCGCCATAGGCGGGATAACTGAGGAACACCACCCACAACAGGAAACCCACGTGCACGGCACGCAGCACCTGGCTGGAAATGGGGGAGAAGGCGGCGGTGATGATCTGGAATACAGAAAACAGCAGGGCCACGTAGAACAGCGTCTTGGGCCAGTCTCGTGGGTCGGAGGGAAGACCGTGCTGAATTTCACTCATTAACTGAAAGCCTCTTGTCTACATCGAAAGTGCGAACCAGGAGGGTGCAACGGCGAACATCGCCGCTGCACCGGGTCGGTCTACAGCGCGCCGACTTCCTTGTAGTAGCGCTCGGCACCGGGATGCAGAGGGATAGGCAGGTTCTTCGCGGCATTTTCCAGCTTGATGTCCTTGGCCGCCGAATGGGCGTTGCCCAGGCGGGTGAGGTTATCGAACATCAGCTTGGTCATCTGATAGGCCACCTCGTCCGAAACGTCTGCGCGGGTGACCAGGATGTTGGTGATGGCCACGGTCGGCACGGCTTCGGCCTGACCGTCGTAGGTATTGGCCGGAATATCTGCGCTCAGGTAGGCCGGGTTGCCGATCTTCTCCACCACGTCTGCCGGGATCGACACATAGTTGAGCGCCATGGTCGAGGCCAGGTCACGAATGGCCGCCATCCCAAGCCCGGAGGACTGGAGCGTGGCATCCAGTTGACGGTTCTTGATCAGGTCCACCGATTCGGCGAACGGCAGGTACTGGACCTTCATGTCGCTGTAGCTCAACCCTGCGGCCTTGAGGATGGCCCGCGCGTTGAGCTCGGTACCGGATTTGGCCGCTCCCACGGAGATGGATTTACCCTTGAGGTCGGCCAGGGTCTTGATGCCCGATTCCTGGCTGGCAACGATCTGGATGTAGTTGGGGTAGGCGCCGGCGATGGCCCGCAGTTTGGTCAGAGGGGCTTTGAAACCGGCATCTTCCACGCCGTTCTTGGCGTCCGCCACCGAGTCGCCCAGCGCCAGTGCCAGCTCTCCGCGACCGGCCTGCAGCAGATTGAGGTTTTCCACCGAGGCCTTGGTGGCCTGTACCGAGGTCTTGGAACCTTCGATCCCGTTGCTATAAATCTGCGACAGGCCGACCCCGATTGGGTAATAAACCCCGCTGGTGCCCCCCGTCAGGATGTTGATGTACGCCGGGGCTGCCTGGGCTGTGGTCGTGACCACCAGGGCTGCTGCGGCGGCCAGAAGGGTAAAACGCTTGTTGACTCGCATGGGAAACTCTCCGTCTTGTTATGGCTTTATGCAGAGTAGTGCCACTGTAGTCGAAACGGGCCCGCAGGTGGCGAGTCAATAGCGCATCAAAAGGTGATGGGCATCGTTTTTTTAAGCTTCCTTGTTAAACGCCGGGCTTGGCGCGGCGCTGCTGCCGCGCACGGTCAACTCGAACGGCAGCACGACATGGCGTTCGGCAATCGGCTTTTTCTCAATCAGGGCGATCAGCATATGCACCGCTCTCTGGCCGAAGGTTTCGGCAGGTTGGGACAGGGTGGTCAGCGGTGGATCGCAATACGCGGCGAAAGGAATGTCATCAAAACCCACCAGTGAAATGTCCTCGGGCACCCGCAAGCCCATTTGCTTGATGCGCTTGAGCGCGCCAATGGCCATCTCGTCGTTTTCACAAAACAGCGCGCTGGGGCGCTCGGCCAAGGCCAGCATGGCGCCGGCCCCCTCGTAGCCGGCCTTCAGCGTGAAGTCACCGTGACAGATCAGGCTTGGGTCGGCGGCGATACCGGCCTGGCACAAGGCATCCTGATAACCGGCCACGCGGTCCAGGGTCAGGGGACTGCTTCGGGGCCCTTTGATGATGCCGATGCGTCGGTGGCCGAGGCCGATCAAGTGTTCGGTCATGGCCTGGGCGGCGGCCCGGTTGTCGAGGCTGATGGTCGGGTAGGGCGCGCCCTTGACCACCTCGCAGGCGTTGACCAGCGGCAAGCATTCGGCGCCCGCGGGAAGCGATTCGAACGGGTTGCTCGCCCGCAACTGGATCACCCCGTCGGCCTGGTGCGCGTAGACGAGGGCGGCAAATTCGCGCTCGATTTCGACCTGGCCCTGGGTGTCGCACAACAACAATCGATAGCCGGCCGCCTGCGCAGCCTGCTGGGCCCCGCTGATGACCCGGGCGAAAAAGGTGTTGGCGATGGTCGGGACCAGAATCACCAGGTTGCCGGTTCGCCGGGAGCGAAACTGCACGGCCATCAGGTTGGGCCGATACCCGGCCTGTTCCACGGCCGCGTTGACCTTGTCGCGAGTCTGGGGCAGCACCCGTTCGGGAGATTTTAGCGTTCGGGAAACCGTGGCCACCGAAACTCCGGCCAGCCGGGCCACTTCACGGATATTGGACAAAATCACCTCGATTCGGCGCCAGGAATGCCGGCACGGTTGGGGAGCTTACCGCAGGTTGCGCGTCGCACAAATGCTCATGCATGTGCCTACGGGTTTGACATGCCGCAAAACTGAGCCTAGATTTCCGCCATGATGTAACCGGTTACATTGTCATCAGTCCCAGACTAAGAGAGTCACGATGAATCCTGTAGCAGCGAAAATAAGAATGGGCTTTGTCGGCGGTGGAGAGGGCGCTTTCATTGGCCAGGCCCACCGTCAGGCCGCAGGTCTGGACGGTGGTTTTGAACTGGTGTGCGGTGCGTTCAGCCGTGATGCGCACAACAATCAGCAGACCGGCGCGGCCCTGGGCCTGGCTGCAAACCGTTGCTACAACGATTGGCAAGGCATGCTCGACAGCGAAGCGGCGCTGCCGGCGGACCTGCGCATGGAACTGCTGGTCATCGTCACCCCCAATCATCTGCACGCCCCCATCGCCAGTCAGGCGCTGAAGGCGGGGTTTCATGTGTTCAGTGAAAAACCTGCCGCTTTGAATCTGGGTGAATTGCTGGCCCTCAAGCAAGTGCTTGAAAGCAGCGAGCGGCTCTACGGCCTGGCTCACACCTACCTGGGTTATCCGATGGTCTGGCAGGCCCGGGAGATGGTGCGCACCGGCGTGATCGGCACGGTGCGCAAAGTGCTGGTCGAGTACCCCCAGGGCTGGCTCAGTCAGGACGTCGCCGGGCAAGGCAACAAACAGGCCGGCTGGCGTGACGATCCTGAACAGTCAGGGTTGGGTGGTTGCATTGGCGACATCGGCACCCATGCGTTTTCCCTGGCGGAGTTCGTCGCCGACCAACCCATCGAACAGATATGCGCGGCATTGGGCACCCACATCCAGGGCCGGCAACTGGACGACGACGCGGCGATGCTGTTGCGCATGGCCGGCGGCGCCAGTGGCGTGCTGATTGCCAGTCAGGTCTGCGCGGGTGAAGAGAACCCGCTGAAAATCCGCCTGTATGGCGATAAGGGTGGCTTGGAATGGCGCCAGGAAGAGCCGGCCAGCCTGATCCATCGTCCCATCGACCAACCGTTGCGAGTCTTGCGCTCCGGCGTGGGCCAGCCCTGGCTGTGTGAGGCCGCCCGCCAGCGGATGCGCCTGCCGGCCGGCCATCCCGAAGGTTATCTGGAAGCCATGGCCAACCTCTACGGTGATTTTGCCCGTGCCATACGGGCCGCGGCGCCAGGACCAGACGCCCCCGGCGTACCCGGTATCGAAACCGGTCTGCGGGGCATGGCCTTTATCGAAGCGGCCATCGCCAACCATCGTGGCGATACCAAGTGGACCGCACTGGCCTGCACACAATGAATCAGGAGAGTCCCGCCGTGAATCCCATTGCCCAAACACCGACAGGCCTGCGTGGCCCGGGTATTTTCCTGGCGCAGTTCATGTCCGCCGACGCGCCATTCGACACCCTGGCGAACATCGCCCAATGGGCGGCCTCGCAAGGTTACAAAGCCATTCAACTGCCGACCTCGGGCACGCAATACATCGACCTGGCCCGCGCCGCCGAGAGCCAGGATTACTGCGACGAACTCAAGGCCATTTGCGCCCAGGCCGGTGTCCAGATCAGCGAGTTGTCGACGCACCTGCAAGGCCAGTTGGTGGCGGTGCATCCGGCCTTCGACGCGCTGTTCGACGACTTCGCCCCGGCCCATCTGCGTGGCCAGCCCCAGGCACGAACCGAATGGGCGATCGAGCAATTGAAGCTCGCTGCCCGCGCCAGCCAGCGCCTGGGCCTTAGCGCCCATGCGACGTTTTCCGGTGCGTTGCTGTGGCCGTACCTGTACCCGTGGCCGCAACGTCCCTCTGGCCTGGTGGAGCAGGGGTTCGCCGAACTGGCCCGCCGCTGGTTGCCCATTCTGGACTGCTTCGACGCAGCCGGCGTGGACCTGTGCTACGAAATCCATCCAGGTGAGGACTTGCATGATGGCGCCTCGTTCGAACGCTTTCTGCAGGCCGTCAATCATCACCCTCGGGCGGCGATCCTCTACGACCCCAGCCATCTGCTCCTGCAACAGATGGACTACCTGGGCTTCATCGATCGCTATCACGAGCGCATCCGCATGTTCCACGTCAAGGACGCCGAGTTCCGGCCCGACGCCCGTTCCGGTGTGTTCGGCGGTTATCAGGGCTGGGTCGATCGTCCCGGGCGGTTCCGTTCGCTGGGGGATGGCCAGATCGATTTCAAAGCGATCTTCAGCAAACTGACCCAATACGATTTCAGCGGCTGGGCGGTGTTGGAATGGGAGTGCTGCCTGAAGGACGCGCAACAGGGCGCCGCGGAAGGCGCGGCGTTCATCCGTCAGCACATGATCAGCAAGACCCGAAAGGCGTTTGACGATTTTGCCGGGGTAACGGCCGATGAAGATTCCAACCGGCGGTTACTGGGCCTGTTGAGGTAACCGGCCCAACCCAAAACCCTATGGCGAGGAAACTCATTGTGGGAGCAAGGCTTGCCCGCGATGAAGTTAAACGCGGTCCCTGGGGAAATGAGGCGCCTGTATCGCGGGCAAGCCTTGCTCCCACAATGAATCCTCTTGCCACAAAGACTGTGTTCGGCATTTTTTTCACAAGAACAACAATAAAACGGTGACTGTCATGACCACGATGAACGCACGCTTGAGCGTGATGATGTTTCTGCAGTTCTTTATCTGGGGCGGTTGGTTTGTCACCCTGGGGACCTTTCTGTCCAGCACCCTGGGCGCCAGCGGTGGGCAGATCGGCATGGCGTTTTCCACCCAGTCCTGGGGAGCGATCATTGCCCCCTTCGTGATCGGCCTGATCGCCGACCGCTACTTCAATGCCGAACGCATCCTGGCGGTGCTGCATCTGTTGGGCGCGGTGTTGTTGTATCAGCTGTATTCGGCGGCGGATTTCAGCGTGTTCTACCCGTACGTGCTGGCGTACATGGTGATCTACATGCCGACCCTGGCCCTGGTCAATTCGGTGGCGTTCCGCCAGATGCGCGACCCGGCGCTGGAGTTCTCCCGCATCCGGGTGTGGGGCACGATCGGCTGGATCGTCGCGGGCGTGGTGATCAGCTTTGTGTTTGCCTGGGACTCGCGCGAAGCGATCTCGGCAGGCGGCTTGCGCAATACCTTCCTGATGGCGAGCATCGCCTCGCTGGTCTTGGGACTCTACAGCTTCACGTTGCCGGCCACCGCACCGCTCAAGGCGCAAGCGAGCGCAGGTGGCGTCAAACAACTGCTGGGTCTGGATGCCCTGGGCCTGTTGAAGGATCGCAGCTACCTGGTGTTCTTCATCGCCTCGATCCTGATCTGCATTCCCCTGGCCTTCTATTACCAGAACGCCAACCCGTTCCTGGCCGAAACCGGCATGAGCAACCCCACGGCAAAAATGGCCATCGGGCAAGTCTCCGAAGTGCTGTTCATGTTGCTGTTGCCGCTGTTCATCCAGCGCTTTGGCATCAAGCTGGCGCTGCTGGTCGGCATGTTGGCCTGGGCGCTGCGTTACGTGCTGTTTGCCTACGGCAATAACGGCGACCTGGCGTTCATGCTCTTTACTGGCATTGCCCTGCACGGCATCTGCTATGACTTCTTTTTTGTCTCGGGGCAGATCTACACCGACGCCAAGGCGCCGGAGCGTTTTCGCAGCTCAGCCCAGGGGCTGATCACGCTGGCGACTTATGGCGTCGGCATGCTGATCGGCTTCTGGGTAGCGGGGCAGGTGACCGATCACTATGCCGTGGACGGCGGCCATGAGTGGAAAAACATCTGGCTGTTCCCGGCCGGTTTTGCGCTGCTGGTGTTCGTCTGCTTCCTGTTTACCTTCAACGGCCGGCAGGCGGTCGTGGCCGCTTCAAAGGCCTGAGGTGCTGGACGTCAGTCATTTATGGCTGACGTCCAGTTTGGTGTAGGTCACTTTCCCGCCTTCGCTGGAAGAACCGACGTTATCCAGCGTGTAGACGCCGGCCTTGAAGTAGAAGTTATAGGGATGCCAGGAGCGGTCCAGCTTCACCTGCTTGCCAACGTTGTTGATCAGCACCGTGAGCTTGCCTTGCTTGTCCATTTGCAGGGAGTAGCTGAAGGTTTTGTTCAGCGCCACTTTCGGCACGGTATAGATCACCGGGCTCTTCTTGTCCTTGGGTTTTACCCGATATTCCACATCAATGTTGCCGGTGCCCTTGGCGTAGCGATACACCAGTTTCAACAGCGGTGTAGGGGCATCCTTGGCGTGGATCTGCGCCACGACAACACGGCCCTGGGAGGGAACCTGGTTCACCGCCAAGGTGCCTTTGAGGGTATTGACGCCGCTGTTGTAACGCCAGTTGCGCAACTTGCCGTCTTTGGTGGTTTCGCGCAATTCAGAGCGTGGGTAGTCACTTTTACCGGTATGGGAGCCGTTCACCGGCGCCCAGAAGATAATCCGCTCGCCTGAGCGGTTGAAGTACTTGTTCTGCAGCTTGGGCATGGCCTTGGTCGCCACGACCTGCGCCGGGGTCTGCACGGGCAGGGTGATGTTCCAGACAGTCAAATCAATCATGGTCAATGCTCCAACGGAACCGGCCTCATCAGCCGGAATGGGCAAGATTACCTTCCGTGGCACAGTGTCCATGGTATCGACGAGCGCCCGTTTCGCTGCAGAGGCAACTGACGAATGGCTCTGCGCCGAGCCTTGCGGCGGGTTGAGCGCAGTGATGTCAAGTTGACGCTGATCGGTTAGAGTACGCGCCGCCCGAGAGATGGATCCCGGGCGTTTTCTCATGGAGTATTCAATGAACCACCTCAGCAAAATTGTCGCCTGCGCACTGGTTGGCCTGGCCCTGGCGGGTTGCACCGGCACCCCGATGAAAACCAAGCAATACGACAGCAGCCAATACACCGTGGTCGGCCACAGTGAAGCGAAAGCCACCGGCCTGCTGCTGTTTGGCATGATCCCGATCCGCCAGAACAACCGTTTCGTGCGCGCTCAGAATGCCGCGATCCTGGCCAAGGGCGGCGACGCCATGATCAACACCCAAGTGCAGGAAGACTGGTTCTGGGCCTGGGTCCTGACCGGTTACACCACCAAGGTGTCCGGTGATGTGGTCAAGCTGAAAACCGTTCAGTAAGACTCACGCTGTTGTGGGGGAGGGATGTGTCGTGCCGGCTGGTGCGGATCGATGTCAGTCATGACCCGTTCAGCCAACCGTACGCCCACTTTCCTCCTCCCGAAGCGTAAGGCTCATGCCATCGCAGCTTTGCGACCAGGCGGTGAGCCAGTCGGGCATGGCCGGTGACTGTTCGGCCAGCCCCAATGCGCGAATAAACTCTCCTGGTGCAATCGTGCCCTGGGCCGAGCGGAACAGACCGCGCATCATCACCACGCCCACCACACGTCCCTGGCTCAGGAAACGGTGTTCCATGAAGGTCCACTTCTCGTCCCAGCCCAGCAGGCGGGTGTGCACCTCGAACGCTTCGAACAGCTTCAGCTCCCGGCGAAACTTGCCCCACACATCCCCCACGATCGGCACTGCCCGGTTGCGCAAGGCCACTTTGTAGGCGCCGCTGCGCAGCACGTAATCCATACGCCCTACGTCGGCCAGGGTGAAATAGCGGCCGTTGGTGACGTGGCGGTTGAGGTCCAGGTCCAACGGCCATACCCGCATGCGCACCACGGTGGTATCCAAGGGGCCGGTCGGCTTGCGCCAGGGACGACGAAACAGCATGAGCAACAGTCGGAACCAGAGATTCATAAATACGCCCGCAAGGGTGGAAAACGCCGCACTTTAGACAGCCGCCGAGGCTTGGGCTAGGTGCGCAAATGACTGTTTTCGTGGAAATCGCGCATTTGGGACATGTCCGGTGGGTTGCAACTGATCAGGAATTTGTGGCGAGGGAGCAAAGCTCTCATGGAACAAACTACAACCTACTGACTTTTAATCTGCAAACACAACTCGGCAATGTGATCTCAGTTAGGCGAGTGCGCCTCTTTTGTGGCGAGGGGATTTATCCCCGTTG
>NZ_JABWQV010000094.1 GCF_014268615.1 Pseudomonas tehranensis
GTGTCCTAGGCCACTAGACGAAGGGGACACGCTGCCCGGAACACATGGTGTGTGTTCCAGTGCCCAGATCCGTACCCGAAGATATCGATTCTGGTTTCACTCAGCCCTGCCCGAAGGCAACGCTGTTTAAAATTGGAGCGGGAAACGAGACTCGAACTCGCGACCCCGACCTTGGCAAGGTCGTGCTCTACCAACTGAGCTATTCCCGCGTCTTGGTGTGGCGCATTCTATAGACTCAGAATACGCCGTCAACCCTTTGATTCAAAAAAGTTTTATTTCGGGTCTACGTCGGTGCGCAGATGTGGCCAGGCGGCGCGTAGGTACTGGACCATTGACCACAGCGTCAGGCCTGCGGAGATCAGCAGCAGTGCATAGCCCAACAACACCCAGAAATTGAAGTTGGCCGGGTTGCCCAGCAGGATCACCAGCGCGAGCATTTGCGCGGCGGTTTTCCATTTGCCGAGGTTCGAGACAGCGACTTGAGCGCGGGCGCCCAGTTCGGCCATCCATTCGCGCAGTGCCGATACGACGATTTCGCGACCGATGATCACTGCCGCCGGTAAGGTCAGCCAGAGGTTGCCGTGTTCCTGTACCAGCAGCACCAGGGCCACTGCGACCATCAGCTTGTCGGCCACAGGGTCCAGGAAGGCGCCGAAAGGCGTGCTCTGCTCCAGGCGTCGGGCCAGGTAGCCGTCCAGCCAGTCGGTGGCGGCGGCGAAGGCGAAAACCGACGCGGAGGCTACATAGCTCCAGTGGTACGGCAAATAGAACAACAAAATGAAGATCGGGATGAGCAGGACGCGGAGTACGGTAATCAGATTTGGGATATTCATCGGCACAACTGGCTGCGAGGTTGACGGGCATTCTACTCGCTATGCAGGCTTGCATAAATCGACTCAGCGAGCTTTTTACTGATACCGGGAGCTTTGGCTATCTCTTCGATGCTGGCACGAGACAGCTCCTGCAATCCACCAAAATGTTTCAATAGATCGCGACGTCGCGTTGGCCCGACCCCTGCCACCCCTTCCAGCGTCGATGTGCGGCGGGTCTTGCCCCGGCGAGCGCGGTGTCCGGTGATGGCAAAACGGTGAGCTTCGTCACGGATCTGCTGGATCAGGTGCAGCGCCGGGGAATCCCCTTTCAGGGTGAACTCATGGGCCGCATCGTTCAGGTACAAGGTTTCGAAACCGGCCTTGCGGGTTGCACCCTTGGCCACGCCCAGCAGGATCAGGTCGGGGACCATCAGCTCATTCAATACGTCGCGGGCCATGGACAGTTGGCCTTTGCCGCCGTCCACCAGCAGGATGTCCGGCAGCTTGCCCTCCCCGTCCTTGAGCTTGCCGAACCGGCGCATCAGCGCCTGATGCATCGCCGCATAGTCATCGCCCGGGGTCACGCCTTCGATGTTGTAGCGCCGGTAATCGGACTTGATCGGCCCCTCCGGACCAAACACCACACAAGACGCCACGGTCGCTTCGCCACTGGAATGGCTGATGTCGTAGCACTCCAGCCGCTGCGGTGGCTCGTCCAGGTTGAGGACGTCGGCCAGGGCATCGAACCGTGCCGCCACATGCTGGCGGTTGGCCAAGCGTGCGCCAAGGGCCTGCTCGGCGTTGGTCACGGCCAGTTGCTGCCAGCGCGCCCGGGTGCCACGCACGCGATGGCTGATGGTCAGTTCACGACCACGAAGCTTGTCGATGGCCTCGACCAGGGCCGGGAAGTCATCGTGGACCACATTGACGATCAACTCGGCAGGCAGGTCGCGTTCCGGGCTGCTGATGTAGTACTGACCCAAAAACGCCGCCATGACTTCGGCGACGTCCTCCTCGATACCCACCTGGGGGAAGAAGTTCTTGCTGCCCAATACCCGGCCGCCGCGCACGCTGATCAGGTGAACGCAGGCGCCGCCCGGGTTGATGAACGCGGCAATCACGTCAACGTCGCCGCTGCCGCCTTCCATGCTCTGCTGGTCCTGCACCCGGCGCAGCAGCCCGATCTGGTCGCGCAGCTCGGCGGCCCGCTCGAATTCAAGGTTGACCGCCGCATCTTCCATCGCCGCTGACAGCTCATCGGTCAAGGCATTGCTGCGCCCCTCAAGAAACATCACCGAGTGCCGCACGTCTTCGGCGTAGACCTCTGGCTCGACAAACCCGACACACGGCGCCTTGCAGCGCTTGATCTGGTATTGCAGGCAGGGTCGGGTACGGTTCTTGTAATAGCTGTCTTCGCATTGGCGAACGAAGAAGGTCTTCTGCAGCAGACTGAGGCTTTCACGGATCGCCCCGGCGCTGGGGTACGGACCGAAATACCGGCCCTTGGCCTTCTTGGCCCCGCGGTGAATGCTCAGGCGCGGAAATGCCCCGTCCGACAGAAACACGTACGGGTAGGACTTGTCGTCCCGCAACAGAATATTGTACGGCGGCCGCCCTTCCTTGATCAGCGTCTGCTCGAGCAGCAAGGCCTCGGTTTCATTGGCGGTGATGGTGGTTTCGACTTGCGCGATGCGCCCCACCAGGGCGGCGGTCTTTGGTGCGAGACCGGTTTTACGAAAGTAGCTGGCCAGACGCTTCTTGAGGTTCTTGGCCTTGCCGACGTAAAGCAGGCGCGCATCGCTGTCGAACATGCGGTAGACGCCTGGGCGGCCGCTGCACGTGGACAGGAAAGCACTTGGATCAAACAGTTCAGTCATTATCAGGCGCTGGCATCGACCATGCCGTGGCGCACCGCCAGCAACGTCAACTCGACATCGCTGCTGATCGACAGCTTCTCGAAGATTCGGTAACGGTAGGTGTTGACGGTTTTGGGCGACAAGCACAGCTTATCGGAGATGATCTGCACCTTTTGGCAACCAACAATCATCAAGGCAATCTGGATTTCCCGCTCCGACAGCGCATCGAAGGGCGACTCATTGGTCGGCTGGAACGACTTGATTGCCAACTGCTGGGCAATTTGCGGGCTGATGTAACGCTGACCGGCAAATACCAGGCGAATGGCCTGGACCATCTCGTTCAGACCGGCGCCCTTGGTGAGATAACCCGCAGCGCCCGCCTGCAACAACCGGGTCGGGAACGGATCTTCTTCACACACGGTCACCGCGACCACCTTGATGTCCGGGTGGCTGCGCAGCAGTTTACGCGTGGCTTCAAGACCGCCGATGCCTGGCATCTTGACGTCCATCAGTACCACGTCGGGTTTCAGTTCACGCGCCTTGATAAGGGACTCTTCCCCGGATTCAGCCTGGCCAACTACCTGCAGACCGTCAATATCAGCCAGCATTCGTGTAATGCCCGTACGGACGAGATCATGGTCGTCGACCACTAACACCCTAATCAAGCAGACACCTCACGATTTGGTCTTATTTGGGTTGCCCAACACCTTAGCAAAAAGCATCCGACAGACCTAGCGCAAAGGGACATATAAAAGTTACAACGCGTCTTTCAGAAGCGCACGCTGCGCGGCCTCAAGCCCTGGCGTCGCGCTCCATCCTCAGGAAACATTCATCCTCGCCGACCACCCGCAAGCCCAGGCGCTCGTAGAGCACCCTGGCCGGATTGTTCTTGAAAACCGTCAGGCGCAGAGCCGGGCGTCGCTCCTGCACCACCATGTCCCAAACCTGACCGATCGCCCAAGTGCCAGCGCCCTGCCCCCGAAACGCCTCGGCAATCTGTAGTTCCCGGATATACAACGCCCGCGCATCACGACTAAGGCTGACAAAACCCAGCGCTTGCCCCTCGCGGCAGATGATCCAGTTCTGGCGAATGATCCAGGCCAGATCGAATGCTTCGTCCTGCCATAACAAATCGTGCTGCAAGTAATAGGGCAGCATGTTGACGCACGTCAGTTGCCGGGCAAAAGCGATGTCCTCGGCCGTTGCCGCACGCCACTGGAAATTCATGGGTACCTCGTCAAAGCGTTGTCGCCCCTTCGACTGGGCTCGAAGACCGAAAGAAAGTGCAAGCCCAAAGTTTGTCACAAAGCCCGTCGGACTCAAGCCAGGATGAACAATCACATGCCCACGATAGAATTTTCTGATTGAACCGGCCCGCCCTGCTCGAGTAAGCTCAGGTCCATTCATCGGAGACAGACCATGTTCAACGCCCTCGCATCGCTTCAAACCGCCAGCGCCCAGCGCTCGGTTGCGGCTGCCTGGGCGAACAGTGTTCAGACTCCGGTCAGCTTTTATTTTGGGTATTGGTTTAGCCACTGGCGCGCCTGATACCCAACCGGCGCCCAATTTAAACGGGTCGCCTTCCAGAGTTTTCTAACCCCCGGTCGGCCTCCCGACCGGGGGTTTTGTTTTTTCAGCCCCACACATTTTTGCGACACCCGACAAACTTGAGGATTGAGCCATGAACGACGCCACTTATTACCGTTACGACAGTTTTTCCGCCTGGCGATTTACCAGCCACCGCTCGGGCCAGCCTGCCGCCTCCGATCGGTCACCTACCGGTGGCAAGCCTCAGTTGCGGGCCAATACGGCCAATTGTCGAACACCCCAATAGGGCCGGCGCGCGGGAATGAACCCGCTGTCCGCCCAGGAAACCAGATCATGAATTCGTCCGTCTCTGCTTTGCCGCTGTCCACGCTCAACCCCGCCAATGAAGCCCTGACCCTGCGTCTGCCCAGCTCATTGCAGCTCAAGCAACAATTGCCCCTCAGCTCGGCGCTGAGCCAACAGGTCAATGCCCATCGCCAGGCAATCCGCGCGATCCTCAACGGCGAGGACTCCCGTCTATTGGTGATTGTCGGCCCCTGCTCCATCCACGACCCGAAATCGGCCCTTGAATACGCCGCCAACCTCGCTCGCCTGGCCCATGAAGTCAGCGACAGCATGCTGCTGGTGATGCGCGCCTACGTGGAAAAACCCCGCACGACCGTAGGCTGGAAAGGCCTGGCTTACGACCCTGGCCTGGATGGTAGCGATGACATGGCCGCCGGCCTGACGCTGTCGCGAGAGTTGATGCGCGAGATGCTCCAGCTTGGCCTGCCTGTAGCCACCGAACTGCTGCAACCCGTGGCCGCCAACTATTTCGATGACCTGCTCAGTTGGGTCGCCATCGGCGCGCGTACCACCGAATCGCAGATCCACCGGGAAATGGCCAGCGGCCTGGGCATGCCGGTCGGTTTCAAGAACGGCACGGACGGCGGCGTGGGCATCGCCTGCGATGCCATGCGCTCGGCAGCCCACCCTCATCGACATTTCGGCGTCGACAGCCAGGGGCATCCGGCGATCATCCAGACCCAAGGCAACCCCGACACTCATCTGGTGCTGCGCGGCGGCCATCGCGGGCCGAACTATGACCGCCAGAGTGTCACGCAGATACACAATGACCTGACCCGCCTGAAAATACCGGCCCGGATCATGGTGGATTGCAGCCACGCCAACAGCGGCAAAGACCCGTTGCGGCAGCCGCAGGTGTTCAACGACGTCCTCGAACAGCGCCTGCAAGGAAACCGCTCCCTCATCGGCATGATGCTGGAAAGCCACTTGTTCGAAGGTTGCCAGTCGTTGGGCCCGTCGCTGCGTTACGGCGTATCGGTGACCGATGGTTGCCTGGGCTGGGCATCCACCGAGCAACTGCTGCGTCAGGCCCATCGTCAGCTGGTGTCGGCCTGAATCCTGATAGCGCCCTCCCCAGCGAGGGCGCTCAGCTTTTTGTCTCGGAGCGAACCTGGACGGTGACCCACTCCGAATGTTGGCTCACATCGTCCAGGCGCTCGACCTGATAAAACAAGTGCACCGACCTGCCGCGCTGGTCCTGCCAGAACGCCGCGGGCACTACAAAGGTCAGCGCTTGACCTGCCGTCGCCGCGGTGATTTCGCGCTCGGCGACATGCGCGTAATTGCCGTTGCACTGCAGCCAGACCAGCTCGCCAGCCTCAAGCCCGGCTCCGTCGATGACGACACTCACCCCTTCCTGTAACCCGTCGACATCCAGCCCGCCCTCGTTCAATCCCGTAATCCACGGCGCTTTCAGCGCAGGACGTCGCAAAGGCCCCAGGTGCAACGACAGGGGCTCGGCGCGGCGCACCGAATGTCCGCGCCTGACGACATAGGTCAGGCTCAGGCTTTGACCCGCGTGAGGGGCAATCAGCGAATGATCGATCCAGCACGCTACCTCGCGGCCGACGGCATGAGCCTCGATATCCAGCACATCGCGCCAAACGGCCTTGGAGTCGTTGCTGGCAATCAGGATCAACCGGTCGCCGACGGCCATTCTGGAATAGGGCCTGATGGTCACGTACGTTCCTTCGGGCACCCGCGCCGGATCCAGGCTGCCACCCACGGCATCGTTGGCAACGGCGGCCGGCAGTTGCAAGGGAACATCGCCGATATCCAGTTGCAAAAGCTGGGAAACCAGCGCGGCCGGCAGGCGTTTGCTCGTCACCTGGTAGCTGATCTCCAGCGAACCGCCATCCAGCTCGGCGATATGCGGCTCGCGCACGACAAAAACGACCTCTCGCCCCACCTGTCGCTCCGTGATGAACCTTCGCACTTCATGTCGATAGGGCTCGGCATCTGAGTTAAGCCCATGCCAGAACAGCAGCACTTCATCGCCGCACGTCATCATTGGATAGGGCTTGACGGTGATGACGACCTTGCGCCAAGCGGGGTTGATCACCCCTCCCTTGGCCGCTGCCAGAGACGGTGGTGGCAATTTCGTCAGGGGTGCGAGCCGGGCTCGCGGGGCAGATGGGTAAGTGGTCATACATAGGCTCCAGTCCTTGGATAAAGGCACCGCCTTCACATCGCGGCACCCGATGAAGCCATTAAACCTCGACCGTCCCAAACCCACAGTCAGACAAGACGACCGCGGGAGTGGCCTGGTGCCCGTGAAGTTGTAGCCGCAAGCGCCAAGGGCTATCGGAAGTATCCCGATACGCTCAGGTCCGTCCGGTTTCCAGTCTGACCCTTCCCACTTCTTCTATTCCGTTTTCAGCAGATCACTGCGGTTTCTTCCTACACCGTCCAGCACAAGCCTGCATTAGAGTGAGGTCGCGAATTCAATAGGAACCTCTTCGAAAAAGGTACGAACATGCAACGGAATGCAACCACTCAATTTCCCATCCTGCTGGTCCATGGGTTGTTCGGGTTTGACAGGGTCGGCGGCTTCGAACTTTTCCACGGGATCAAACAGGCATTACGCGCCGCCGGTGCCCGGGTGTTCATCCCCTATTTGTCGGCGACACATTCCAATGAAGCCCGTGGCGAACAACTGCTGGCACAGATCGATCGGATCCTGAGCGGCACCGGCGCCACCAGGGTCAACCTGATCGGTCACAGCCAGGGCGCGCTGGCCGCCCGATACGCCGGCGCTGTTGCCCCCGACAGGGTGGCCTCGGTGACCTCGGTCAGCGGCCCCAATCATGGCTCCGAACTGATTGATTTCCTCTACAAAGCCCTGACCCCGGGGCGCTTGCCAGAGCATGTGGCGGATAGAGTCGCCACGCTTTTTGCAGACTTCATCTCGTTGCTGGGCGGCCAAACGCAACTGCCGCACGCCGCCATTGCAGCACTGGCGGCGCTGACCACCGAAGGCGTAGGCGCGTTCAATGACAAATACCCCCAAGGCCTGCCCAAACACTGGGGCGGCAATGGAGCACAAAGGGTCAACGGGGTGCGCTACTACTCATGGAGCGGCACGTTGCCGGACTCCGAGAACGGCGTATGCAATGCGATGGATCCTCTGCAGGGTTTTTGCAGGGCCTTTTCCGAGTACTTCATCACCGAAGCCGGGCAGAACGACGGCCTGGTGGGACGCTTCAGCTCGCACTTGGGCAAGGTCATTCGCTCTGACTATCCACTGGACCACATGGACGCCATCAACCAGACAGCCGGTTGCAGCCGCAAGGGTACAGACCCGGTGGAGCTTTACGTGCGCCACGCCGAACGCCTGCGCAAAGCCGGCCTTTGATCGACAGACTCAAGGTTTTGACGCATTTTTGACAACAACCGGTCAGTGATTCCGGTAGGCTCAACACCTTTAAAGCTATTGAAAGGAATTTTACCCATGGCCAAAGCCACTGCCCGCCACATCCTGGTTTCCAGCGAAGAAAAGTGCAACGAACTCAAGGCCCAGATCGAAGCCGGCGCCGATTTCGCTGAAGTCGCCAAGACCAACTCCTCGTGCCCGTCCAGCCGTCAGGGCGGCGACCTGGGTTCGTTCGGTCCAGGCCAGATGGTCAAGGAATTCGACACCGTGGTATTCAGCGCCCCGATCAATGTGGTGCAGGGTCCGGTCAAGACCCAGTTCGGCTATCACCTGCTGGAAGTGACCAGCCGCCAGGACTGATCCCGGTTTATCGACATAACGGCCCGCCCTTCGGTGGGCCGTTGTGTTTGTGTCAGGCCAAGGGGCTAGCGATCAAGGCGTAGCTCGCGTACAAATCGTGGTCATCTATCACCCGGCTTTAAGGCTGACAATGCGACTGGCGTTCCCTTCACTGCTGTTCACTGCCGTGGTCCTGCTGACAGGTGCCGCCGGTGTGGATGCCACACCGCAACATGCCCTGACGGTGTATGGCGAACCGGCCAAGTACCCCCAAGGCTTCAGCCACTTCGCCTATACCAATCCCCAGGCCCCCAAAGGCGGCACCATGCGCCGCTCGGCCATCGAGATCGGCCATTTCGACCACGTCCTGCCCTACATCGACAAAGGCATCGGCGTCAGCCAGATCGACGGAATGCTGTATTCGCCGCTGGCTCAGCGCTCGCTGGACGAGCCCTACACCGTCTATGGCCTGGTGGCGCAGAAGATGGAACGCGCCGACGATGGCCTGTCCTTGCGCTTCTACCTCAATCCCAAGGCCCGGTTTGCCGATGGTAAGCCCATCACCGCCGAGGACGTGCGCTACACCTTCGAGCTGTTGATGACCCAGGGCAGCCTGCGGTATCGCACCCAGTTCGCCGCCGTCAAAGGCGTCGAAGTGGAATCCGAGCGCACTGTTCGCTTCGACTTCAAGAACAACGAAAACCGTACCCTGCCCCTGGACATCGCCACACTGCCGGTCTTTCCCGAACACTGGTGGAAAACCCGCGATTTTGCCAGTGGAGGTGGCTACGAAGCACCGCTGGGCAGTGGCCCCTATCGGGTGGGCCGGATCGACTCGGGACGCAGCATCACCTTTGAGCGCAACCCCAACTGGTGGGGCAAGGATCTGCCGGTCAGTCGCGGGCTCTACAATTTCGACCATTTCAGCATCGAGTATTTCGGCGATACCGATGTGGCGCGGCAGGTCTTGCGTGGCGGCGCCTACGACTACAATCGCGAGTTCTCCGCCACCGGTTATTCCATCGGCTATGACAGCCCGGCCCTGCGTGACGGT
Source organism: Pseudomonas tehranensis (assembly GCF_014268615.1). Classification (GTDB taxonomy): domain Bacteria; phylum Pseudomonadota; class Gammaproteobacteria; order Pseudomonadales; family Pseudomonadaceae; genus Aquipseudomonas; species Aquipseudomonas tehranensis. Next base: position 9,328 of record NZ_JABWQV010000094.1, read on the forward strand.
CGCCTGCAAAAGGCTCACTTGGCCACCGAGGCGCCCCAGACGGCCCAGGGCTTTGTGTTCAACCTGCAAAAACCGCAGTTCCAGGATCGGCGTGTCCGCCAGGCCCTGGCCATGCTCTGGGATTTCGAGTGGAGCAACCGCCAGATGATGCGCAACCTCTATGTGCGCCAGCAGAGCTTTTTCTCCAACACCGACCTGGCCGCCCGGCAACTGCCCGATGCCGATGAACTGGCGATTCTCGAACCGTTGCGAGGGAAAGTACCCGAGGAAGCCTTCACCCAGGTATTCCACGCGCCGAAAACCGACGGCAGCGGCGTGATCCGCGACAAACAATTGCAAGCCTTGGCACTGCTGCAACAGGCCGGCTGGAAACCCGATGGCGACCGCCTGGTGAATGCCGACGGTGAACCGCTGAGTTTCACGTTCCTGATCAGTCAGAACGGCCTCGAACGGCTGTTGCTGCCCTACAAGCGCACGCTCAAACAGATCGGAATCGACATGAACATCCGGCGCATCGACGCCTCCCAATACGTCAACCGCCTGATGAGTCGCGACTACGACATGATCATCACCGGCTACCCCGTCAGCACCTCGCCGGGCATGGAGCTCTACAACTACTTCGGCTCGGCGGCGGCCAACGATCCGGGCGCGAACAATTACATGGCCCTGCAAAATCCCGCTGTCGACAGCCTGATCGACGGTCTGGTCAAAGCCACCACCCAAGGCGACATGCTCCGCCATGCCCACGCCCTGGACCGCGTGCTGCAATGGAATTACTACTGGATCCCCAACTATTACCCGCCGGGCAGCTCCACCGTCTGGTGGAACCGTTTTGGTCGACCCAAAGTGCAGGCCAGTAATGACGAAGCCATCGAGAGCTGGTGGGAGATGAGCACCACGCCGCTGACCAACGAGCAGATGGCCGCCGAACGCCTCAAACGCGGCTCCCCTGGAGGGCGGCATTAATGTGGGCCTATATCGCGCGGCGCTTGCTGCTGATCATTCCAACGCTGGTGATCATCCTGCTGGTGAACTTCGTCATCGTCCAGGCTGCTCCGGGCGGGCCGGTGGAACAGGCCATCGCCCAGCTGCAAGGCATCGGCGGCGCCAGCGTCGGCAGTTCGGGCAATGCCATGACCGGCAGTTCGCGAGCCAGTCGCGGCCTTGATCCACAGCTGATCAAGGACATCGAAAAACAATACGGCTTCGACAAACCGGCCCACGAGCGTTTGTGGTTGATGCTCAGCAACTACGCCCGGCTGGACTTCGGCAAGAGCTTCTTTCGCGGCGCCACCGTGACCGACCTGATCCTGGAAAAGCTGCCGGTGACCATTTCCCTCGGGCTCTGGGCCACACTGATCACCTATCTGGTGTCGATTCCCCTGGGCATCCGCAAGGCCGTGCGCCATGGTTCGGCCTTCGATGTGTGGAGCAGCACGGCGATCATCATCGGCTATGCCATGCCGGCATTTCTGTTCGCCATGTTCCTGATCGTGATGTTTGCCGGCGGCACGTCGTTGAACTGGTTTCCGGTGCGCGGGCTGGTGTCGGACAACTTCGAGTCGCTGTCGACACTGGGCAAGATCACCGACTATTTCTGGCACTTGGTCCTGCCGGTCACCTCGTTGGTGATCGGCGGTTTCGCCACCTTGACGATCCTGACCAAGAACTCGTTTCTCAACGAAATCACCCGCCAGTACGTCGTCACCGCGCGGGCCAAGGGCATGAGCGAACGACGCGTGCTGTATGGCCATGTGTTCCGCAATGCGATGCTGCTGGTGGTGTCGGGGATTCCCCAGGCGTTCATCAGCGTGTTTTTCGCCGGTTCCTTGCTGATCGAGGTGATCTTCTCCCTTGATGGCCTGGGACGCATGAGCTATGAGGCCGCGGTGTCTCGGGACTATCCGGTGGTGTTCGGTTCGCTGTTCATCTTCACGCTGTTCGGCTTGCTGATCAAACTCATCGGCGACCTGTGCTACACCCTGGTGGACCCGCGTATCGACTTCGCCGCGAGGAACGCCTGATGTTCAAGTTGTCTCCCTTGGGCCGTCGGCGTTTTGAGCGCTTCAAGAAAAATCGCCGTGGTTGGTGGTCGCTGTGGCTGTTCATCGGCCTGTTCATGCTGACTCTGGGCGGCGAATTGATCGCCAATGACAGGCCGCTGGTGGTGAGTTACCAGGGGTCGCTGTATTTCCCGGTATTCAAGCGCTACACCGAACAGGAATTCGGCGGGCAGCTGCCGTTCCAGGCCGATTACCGCAGCAGCTACGTGCAGGATCTGATCCACAAGGACGGCGGCTGGCTGTTGTTCCCGCCGATCCCGTTCAGCGACGACACACCCAACTACGACCTGAACCAGCCAACCCCAAGCCCGCCCTCCCCAGTGAACTGGCTGGGCACCGATGATCAGGCCCGGGACGTGCTGGCCCGGGTCATATTCGGGGCACGGGTGTCGATTCTGTTCGCCCTGGCCCTGACGGCCATCAGCGCGCTGATCGGCATCACCGCCGGTGCGTTGCAGGGTTACTACGGCGGCTGGGTGGACCTGCTGGGGCAACGCCTGCTGGAGGTCTGGTCGGGGCTGCCGGTGCTTTATCTGCTGATTATTCTGTCCGGCTTCGTCGAGCCGAATTTCTGGTGGCTGCTGGGAATCATGGCGCTGTTTTCCTGGCTGGCCCTGGTGGACGTGGTGCGCGCCGAGTTCCTGCGCGGGCGCAACCTTGAATACGTCAAGGCTGCCAGAGCCCTGGGTCTGTCCGACCGCAAGGTGATCGTGCGACATATCCTGCCCAACGCGATGAACGCCACCCTGAGTTATCTGCCGTTCATCCTCACCGGGGCGATTTCCACCCTCACCGCCCTGGACTTCCTCGGCTTCGGCATGCCGGCGGGCAGTGCGTCGCTGGGCGAACTGATCGGCCAGGGCAAACAGAACCTGCAAGCGCCGTGGCTGGGCCTGACGGCGTTCTTCACCCTGGCGCTGATTCTTTCTCTGCTGGTGTTTATTGGCGAGGCGTTGCGCGATGCGTTCGACCCCCGATCCTGAGCCACGGCCATGAAGCGGAACCCTGAGATGAGCGACAACCTGATCGAAATCCGCGACTTGAGCGTGGCCTTCAACGAGCAAACCGTGGTGCGCAACCTGTGCCTGGATATCCGCCCTGGCGAATGCCTGGCCCTGGTGGGCGAGTCAGGCTCCGGCAAGTCGGTCACGGCCCATTCGATCCTGCAACTGCTGCCGCAAACTGGCAGCCGTACCACCGGCAGCATTCGCTATCGCGGTCAGGAACTGGTGGGCGCCGAGGCCAGAGTCCTGCGCGAACTGCGAGGGGACCGGATCGCGATGATCTTCCAGGAGCCCATGACTTCGCTGAACCCGCTGCACAGCGTCGAAAAGCAGATTGGCGAAACCCTCATGCTGCACAAGGGCCTGGGCGGCAAAGCGGCGCGTCAGCGCATTCTGGAGTTGCTGGCCCTGGTGGGCATCCAGAAACCCACCGAGCGCCTCAAGGCCTACCCGCATCAACTCTCCGGCGGCCAACGACAGCGGGTGATGATTGCCATGGCCCTGGCCTGCGAACCGGAACTGTTGATTGCCGACGAACCGACCACCGCGCTCGACGTGACGGTGCAACGCAAGATTCTGCTGCTGCTCAAGTCTTTGCAGCAACGACTCGGCATGTCATTGCTGCTGATCAGCCACGACCTGAACCTGGTGCGCAGCATCGCGCAACGGGTGTGTGTGATGAAGGCCGGGGAAATTGTCGAACAGGCGCCCTGCGAAACACTCTTCAGCGCACCGAAACACCCCTACAGCTGCGAGCTGTTACGCGCCGAGCCGGAAGGTGAAGCGCTACCTCGAGACGAACGCGAGGAGGTGTTGCAAGTGCAGGATCTGCGGGTGAGCTTCGCCCTGGGTGGCGGGCTGTTCCAGCGCAAGGAATACTTGCGCGCCGTGGACGGTATCAGTCTGGACGTTCAGCGCGGCAAGACCCTGGGTATCGTCGGCGAATCCGGCTCCGGCAAGTCGACTCTCGGCCAGGCGATCCTGCGGCTGATCGAATCCGAAGGCAGCATCCGCTTCCAGGGACAAGCCCTCGATCAGCTGTCGCAGAAAGACCTGCGACCGTGGCGCAAGCAAATGCAGGTGGTGTTCCAGGACCCGTTCGGCAGCCTCAGTCCACGGATGTCGGTGCAGCAGATCATCAGCGAAGGCCTTGAGATCCACAACTCGTCCAGTTCCGAGCAATGCGAAGCACAAGTGATCAAGGCCCTCAAGGAAGTCGGCCTCGACCCGCAGAGCCGCCATCGCTACCCTCACGAGTTCTCCGGCGGTCAGCGCCAGCGCATCGCCATCGCCCGTGCGCTGGTGCTCAAGCCGGCCCTGATCCTGTTGGACGAACCGACCTCAGCCCTGGACCGCACCGTGCAGAAGCAAGTGGTCGCCCTGCTCCGCCACCTCCAGGAAAAGTACGACCTGACCTATCTGTTCATCAGCCATGACCTGGCCGTGGTTCGCGCTCTGGCCCATGACATGATCGTGATCAAGGACGGTAAAGTGGTTGAGCGCGGCGCCTGCCGTGACGTGTTCGACTCGCCTCAACACCCCTATACCAAGGAGCTGTTGGCGGCGGCATTTGTGCAGTAAACCCTGATTCGCTCAGGCGCCACGTCGTTGATCCAGCGCTTGAGCGAACTCACCCATCACCTCCACAACCTGCTGCGCGCCTCGATGAATATCCAGAATGACAGTGCCGGCCTGGTTAGCCAGTTTCACGCCCTGCTCTGCCTTGAGCGTGCTCGATTGCATGCTGCTCACCGCTTGCCTGGCCAATTCACGGTTCTTGGCGACAACCTGAGTAATGGCCACGGTTGATTGACTTGTCCGTCGCGCCAGATTGCGCACCTCATCGGCCACCACCGCAAAACCGCGTCCCTGCTCCCCGGCGCGAGCCGCTTCGATGGCTGCATTGAGGGCAAGCAGATTGGTCTGTTCGGCGATGCCGCGGATGGCGTCGACGATGCTGCCGATTTCCTCGGACTGCGCACTCAGGGCCGCTATCCCGGCAGACACCTGCAGAAGTTCATCAGCGATGCTTTGCACCACCGTAACGGTTTGCTGAACCACACACGTGCCCAGCCGGGTTTGCTCATCGGTCTGCCGGGACGTTTCGAAAGCAAGTCCGGCCGCTCTTGATTCGCTTTGGCGCTGCTCGACTTCGCGAGTGCTGTCGGTGGCGAACTTGACCACTCCGTACAAACGCCCCTGGGCATCGTAGAGAGGATTGTAGGTCGCCTGCAGCCAGACAGTCGCGCCTCGATTGTCGACGCGTTCGAAAAGGCCGCTCTTGTACTCTCCGCGATTGAGCCCGGCCCAGAAGCCACGATAGGCTTCGCTCTGGACCTCGCTTGGCTTGCAGAAAATCCGGTGGTGCTGGCCCCGAATCTCTTGCAGGCGGTACCCCATGACGCTCATGAAGTTGCCATTGGCATTGACGACCTGGCCGCTCAGATCAAATTCGATAACCGCCATGGAGCGGTCGATCGCTTGCATAAAGCTGGTTTCGGCCTGGGCGCGCAACACCCGCTCGTTGATATCGCGAACGAACATGATGATGCGCTGCACCCTTGCATGCTGATCGAGCACGGGGACACAGCTCGCTTGCACCCACAGCCAGCTTCCATCACGCCGCAAATGCAGAAACTGGCTGTCGACAGAAGAGCCCTGACCCAGCTGCTGCCAAAACGCTGAGCACTCGGCGCTGCGTGAATAGGCCGGCTCACAAAACATCGAATAATGCTGGCCGAGGGTTTCGCTGAGTGAATACCCCATCATGTGCAAAAAAGCCGGGCTGACCTCGAGTACCTCACCCGTCGGGGTGAACTCGATGATCGCCATGGCCTGATGCAAAGCCGTCCGTTCGGCTTCAAGGATGGCCTGTCTGGCCTGGGTTTCGTGCAAGGCGTCCTGATGCTTGCGAGTACGAATGAACATGGATGGCGCTCCCGGTGGCGTTGAATGCGTGGCCGTCACAACACGAAGGCAGAGATGCCCATCGCTAGATAGCCGCCATTAAGCCACTACTGCGGGAATACTTGTACAACTTTTTAATTATGTATAACAATCAACAACCATTCCGATCTCTATGACACCACCCAAGCCAATCAGCACCAGCCCATTTTCCAATGCTTGCTGTCGCGTAGCTCACGCCAGTCGAGCAGCGCCACACGACCGCTATACACAGCCTCAAGCCCAACCTGAACGGGCGTTCCCTGCTCATCACAGAGCAGCTGGGTGACGAGAAAATGCTTTTCCCGATCGGTTGGTTCGCAGGCCGTCCATTTGGAGAGCTTGAGCTTGTGTGGATTGATTTTATTCATAAATGCGCTCATAAAAATGTACAGACTGAAAACAACTGTACAACTTTATCGATCTGCCCACTACTGAGCAGATCCGCCGACGCTCAGGGTTTGACCTCAACGCTCGCCATGGCAAAGAATGCCGGCGGAGTATTGCCGGGGCAGCCCCTCCCGGCATAATGCCGCTCTTTGGCAACCCCTTTGATCGGAGGATGCCGGCAAATCCCACCTTCTGGAAATGCCCGATGAACCCCACCGAAAGCCTCAAGGATTACAAGCGCGTGCGCACGCTGGCGATCCGTTCGTTGTTCGAGATCATCGAGCAGTCCAGCGAAGGCACGGTGATTGTCGACCGTGACGCGAACATCGTCTGGATGAACGAACGTTATGCCCGGCGCTTCGGCCTGAACTCGGCCCAAGAAGCCATCGGCCGAGCGTGCGAGAGCGTGATCCCCGGCAGCCTGCTGCGCGAGGTGGTGCGCACGGGCCGGCCTATTCTGCTGGACATGCAGGACACGCCCAAGGAGCCGCTGGTGGTGATGCGCCTGCCGATCCACGACAGCGCGGGCGCGGTGATCGGCGCCATCGGTTTTGCCTTGTTCGATGAACTTCGCAGCCTGTCGCCGATGCTCAAGCGCTACCTGAGCATGCAGGAAGAACTGGCCTCCACCCGCTCGCTGTTGCGGGCACGGCAGACCCGCTACAACTTCGCCCATTTCATCGGCACCAGTCGCGCCAGCCTGGAGGTCAAGCGTCGTGCCCGGCGCAGCGCCAGCGCCGATTCACCGGTGCTGCTGCTCGGTGAAACCGGGACCGGCAAGGAACTGTTGGCCCAAGCGATCCACGGTGCTTCGCCGAGGGCGCACAAGGCGTTCGTCAGCATCAACAGCGCGGCAATCCCGGAGGCCCTGCTGGAAGCCGAGTTCTTCGGCACCGCCCCGGGGGCCTTCACCGGCGCCGACCGCAAAGGCCGCGCTGGCAAACTGCAGATCGCTCAGGGCGGCACATTGTTCCTGGACGAAATTGGCGACATGCCGCTGCCGCTGCAAAGCAAACTGCTGCGGGTCTTGCAGGAAAAAGAATACGAACCGGTGGGCTCCAACGAGGTGCTGCAAAGCGACGTGCGGATCATCGCTGCCACGTCCATGGATCTGGAAGCGGCGATCAAACGCGGAGAGTTTCGCGCCGACCTGTATTACCGCCTCAACGTGTTACCGATCCAGGTCCCGCCGCTGCGCGAACGCCTGGATGATTTGCCGGCCCTGAGCGAGGCGATCCTCGAAGAACTGCGCAGCCAGCACGAACTGAACCGCGACGCACTCGAGCTGCTGGCGCAGCACGCCTGGCCGGGCAACATCCGGGAGCTGCGCAATGTGCTGGAACGAACTGCGCTGCTCAGCGACGACCTGCTACTCACTGCCGCCGATATTCGAGCGGCCATTGGGACTTTCACGCCGGTCGCCCGTACGTTGAATCCAGATCAGGAACCGCTGCCGCAAGAAACCTTCAGCCAGGCGCGGGCACGATTCGACCGCCATTTGATTGAAACCACCCTGGCGCAGTGCGGCGGCAAGGTGACCGAAGCGGCCGAGCGATTGGGGCTGGGAAGATCGACCTTGTACAAGAAGATGGTGGCGCTGGGGATTGCAGAGTCTCAATAAAGAGACTTACATCTCTATTTTGAGATAAAACAAGATCGCAGCCTTCGGCAGCTCCTACGCGGCATTTGCAAGCCTCTGTAGGAGCTGCCGAAGGCTGCGATCT
>NZ_JABWQV010000095.1 GCF_014268615.1 Pseudomonas tehranensis
GAAGTTCGAGTCTTCTTCTGGGCACCAATTTCGAGCGACAGATCAACGATCTGTCAGCCCCCCAAAAACCCGCGAAAGCGGGTTTTTGCATTTTCGGCCCCGGGAATCTGACTGGTAATTACTAAAACAAAAACAGGGGTTTACAGATCAAAACTCGCTCCGTATAGTGCGCCACATCGACAGCGGCAACGCTGAAGATGCTGCCCAGATGGTGAAATTGGTAGACACGCCAGCTTCAGGTGCTGGTGACCGCAAGGTCGTGGAAGTTCGAGTCTTCTTCTGGGCACCAATTCAAGCTTCAAGGTTACGACCTTGAACTCACAGAAACCCGCGAAAGCGGGTTTTTGCGTTTCTGGGGTTGCCCGTTTATTGGCTGACGACTCGGATGTATCTGAGCCGCTAAAACCGCCTTCGCGGGCAAGCCCGCTCCCACAGTAGATCGAGTACTTCATGAGTACGCCACCAATTGTGGGAGCGGGCTTGCTCGCGAAGGGGCCAGCCCGATCAGCCCATCAAGCCCTGAACTGCCCCAGGCTCGCCTTCAACTGCGCCGCCAGACTGTCGAGCACTTTGCCACTGGCCGTGGTCTCGACCACAGCCTGAGCCGCTTTCTCGGCCTGGGCATGAATGGTTTCCACCCGCCCACGCACCGCCTGCGCACCTTGCGCCTGGTGAGCCGCCGCCTGCGTGGCCAGACCGATGGCCGCATGCACCTGCTCTACAGAGGTCTGTACCGACTGCTGTAAGCGCGCGCTGTCACGCAACACCAACAACCCCTCGCTGGCCTGACGCCCCGCCTGGCCGATGGCGGCCACCGCCTCGCGAGCGCCCTGCTGCAGCGCGACGATATGAGCTTGGATGTCGCCGGTCGAACTCTGCGTCTTGCTTGCCAGCGCCCGCACCTCGTCGGCAACCACTGCGAACCCGCGCCCGGTTTCCCCGGCCCGCGCCGCTTCGATGGCCGCGTTCAAGGCCAGCAGGTTGGTTTGCTCGGCAATGCCGTGAATGACCGTGAGCACCACTTCGATCTGCTCGCTCTGTTGAGCCAGCCGCTCGATGACTTTCGCCCCGGTGTCGACCTGCCCGGCCAGCGCCTCAATCAAACCACCGACCTTGGCCGATGTACGGGTGTTTTCGTCGGTGGCCTTGCGAATCTCCACCACCTGCTGCAAGGCAGCCTGCATCGCCTGGCTTTCCGATTGCGCTTCGTCGGCCATTTGCGACAACGCTCGCAAGCTCTCGGCCACTTCATCACGCTGCATTCCGGCCGCCGCATCGGCGCCGGAATTACGCAAGGTCATTGCGCCGATCTCCACACCGGTGCGCTGGGCCACGTCACCCGCCTCCCGCACGATGGGCTGCAACTTATCCACAAAACGATTGACCGCCGAGGCCATCTCGCCGATTTCGTCCTTGCTGCTGATTTGCACGCGCTTGGTCAGGTCACCCTCACCCGCCGCCAGATCATTCATCGCGGCAATCAACAGCTTCAAACGATTGACCACTCTCCGCCCCAACACCACAGCCAGCAACACCAGCACGCCAAACCCCACCAGCGCCAGCCCCAGGCCGATCCGCCAGCGCAAAGTGCCCGCAGCGTCCTGTACGGTGGTGGCGGTGTTGGCCTGCATTTGCGTCGCGGTGGACTGGGCCGACTCCAGACGCCCACGCATTGCCGTGGCACTGTCAGCTGCGGCCCCCTTGAGGCTATCGCCCACCAACTGGTCACCACTGGCAATCAAGGCCGAGAAGCGCTGGTCCAACGCCTTCAAGTCAGCCTCAACGGAGGCCGTGGAAACGCCCATCAACACCTTGCCGATCTCTACGCCGTTGGGGTTGATCGAGGCCTCAAGGTAATACACCGAAGGGTCGTTCTTGGCCGCGTCCAACACCTTGTCCAGCGCCCGATCGCCCTGGCCTTTCTCTAGCAAAGCCTTGTTGATCGGGTTCTCCCGATTCAGGTAACGAGTCAGGTGCTGGCCGGTGGCGTCGTCATAAATGACGAAGAGTACGTTGGGATTGCGCTGGGCCCGACGGGCAAACTCGGAGAGGGCCGGCACGTCGCTGTCCCACATGGCGCGGGGCGCGACCGAAGCCAGGAGTTGCGCCATATCATTGGCAGAATCCTTGAGCGATTTTTCCAGCGTCGCCCGCAACTGTGCCTGTTCATCCTTCAGCCGCGCAGACAAACCGGCGGTGAGGCGCTGACGAGTGCTGGTCGACAAGCTGTCCAGGCTCGACGTCACTTCACGCCCGGCCTGCTCCAGTTCACCAGACAACTTCTGACTGTCGCCGCCGAGCCGAGCCTCCAGATCAGCCTCCAGCGCCGTGACCGTGCTTCGCGTCAGCGCGACAGCGACCAGCACCTGCACCAAAAGAGCGACACCGAGGGTAACGAACACCGGCCGCAACAGGCGGCTTTGTAACAATGAGAGAACGGCCGACACAGGGAATCCCTCTACTAACGCCATTAATTTGATGGCACTTCACAAGAAGCGCTTATTATTCATGGTGTGTAGCAAGTGTCGTGCCGTCTGGCAGTCAGAAACGACAAAGGACCCGATGAGGGTCCTTTGCTTTTTACATCAACGACTTATCAGGCAAACGGGTGACGCAGAACGATGGTTTCGTTGCGATCCGGCCCCGTCGAAATAATGTCGATCGGCGCACCGACCAACTCTTCGACGCGCTTGATGTAGTTGCGAGCCGCCACTGGCAGCTCTTCCAGGGTCTTGGCGCCCACGGTCGACTCGGTCCAGCCTGGCATCTGCTCGTATACCGGCTCCAGGCCGATGTAGCTGTCAGCGTCAGTCGGTGCGTCGATGACCGCGCCGTCCTGATTCTTGTAGCCCACGCAGATGTTGATGGTTTCCAGGCCGTCCAGTACGTCCAGCTTGGTCAGGCACAGGCCCGAGATACTGTTGACGTCGATGGCGCGACGCAGGATGACGGCATCGAACCAGCCACAACGACGGGCACGGCCAGTGGTGGCGCCGAACTCATGGCCGCGCTTGGCCAGGAACGCACCGACGTCATCGAACAGCTCGGTCGGGAACGGACCCGAACCAACGCGAGTGGTGTAGGCCTTGGTGATACCCAGGATGTAGTCCAGGTACATCGGTCCAAAACCCGAACCGGTGGCGATACCGCCGGCAGTGGTGTTGGAACTGGTGACGTACGGATAGGTACCGTGGTCGATGTCCAGCAGCGAGCCTTGGGCGCCTTCGAACATGATGTCCTTGCCCGCGCGACGCAGCTCGTGCAGCTCGGCAGTGACGTCGAGCATCATCGGCTTGAGCAGCTCGGCGTACTCCATGCACTCATCCAGGGTTTTCTGGAAGTCGATGGCCGGCTCTTTGTAGTAATTGACCAGAACGAAGTTGTGGTAGTCCAGCAACTCGCCCAGCTTGGCGGCGAAGCGCTCACGGTGAAACAGGTCACCGATGCGCAGGCCGCGACGGGCCACCTTGTCTTCGTAGGCCGGACCGATGCCGCGACCGGTGGTGCCGATCTTCAGCTCGCCACGGGCCTTTTCGCGGGCCTGGTCCAGCGCAACGTGATAGGACAGGATCAGCGGGCAGGACGGACTGATACGCAGGCGCTCGCGCACCGGTACGCCTTTCTCTTCCAGTTTGATGATTTCCCGCAACAAGGCGTCGGGGGCAACCACCACCCCGTTGCCGATCAAGCACTGCACGCCTTCGCGCAGCACGCCCGACGGAATCAGGTGCAGTACGGTTTTCTCACCGTCGATCACCAAGGTGTGACCTGCGTTGTGGCCACCCTGGTAGCGCACTACGGCGGCAGCATGTTCGGTCAGCAGATCAACGATCTTGCCTTTGCCCTCATCACCCCACTGGGTGCCCAGGACTACGACATTCTTACCCATAACACTTGTCCTCATTCGCGCAAACTTGGTGCCGGCCGCGGCCGGCAGGAAAACTCAAGAAGCCAGCGGCAATACTTGCCAAAGCCCGTTCTGCTGAATCAATTGCCGGTCGCAGTCCGCTTCACGGGCGGCGGCCAAAGGCTGCCCAGGCAAGGCCTGGACGACACGCTGACCCTCACTGCGCAACTGGCAGACCATCTGCCAGAGTGCTGCATCCGTACTGTCAGGCATCCAGATACCGCCAGACGGTAGCTCGACTTCAGCACGCCCCAGGGTCACCAGGGTTTTCAAATCGGTAGAGAAGCCGGTCGCCGGACGGGCACGACCGAAGTCGGCGCCAATATCATCGTATCGACCGCCCTGAGCGATGGACTGGCCAACTCCCGGCACGAACACCGCGAACACCACACCGGTGTGGTAGTGATAACCGCGCAGCTCACCCAGGTCGAAATACAGCGGCAGCTCGGGGAAACGCACCGACAGCCGCTCGGCAATCGCCAGCAAATCGTCCAGTGCCGCGAGCACAGGTGCCGGCGCATGGGCCAGCCGCTCGCGGGCAGCGGCCAGCACTTCGCGACCTCCGCAGAGGTCTACCAGCGCCCGCAACATGCCGGACAAATCGGCCGGCAGGCCTTCGGTCAGACTGATCACTTCATCGATGGCCTTGCGCTGCAAGGCATCGAACAACTGCTGCTCCACTTCGCCGGACAAACCGGCCGCACGCGCCAGGCCACGATAGATGCCGACGTGGCCCAGGTCCATGTGGACATCCGGTACGTCGGCCAGTTGCAACATGGCCAACATCAAGCTGATGACTTCCACGTCGCTGCTGGGGCTGGCGTCGCCATACAACTCGGCACCCAGCTGGATAGGGCTGCGCGAAGATGACAAGGCGCGCGGCTGGGCGTGCAGCACACTGCCGGCATAGCACAGACGGCTCGGACCTTCACGACGCAGGGTGTGGGCGTCGATACGAGCCACTTGCGGCGTGATGTCGGCACGAAAGCCCATCTGCCGACCCGACTGCGGGTCGATAACCTTGAAGGTGCGCAGATCCAGGTCCTGGCCCGCGCCGGTCAGCAGGGATTCCAGGTACTCGATATGCGGGGTAACGACGAATTCGTAACCCCAGCTCTGGAACAGATCCAACACCTGCCGACGCGCTACTTCAATACGCGCAGCTTCCGGTGGCAGTACTTCTTCGATGCCATCTGGCAGCAGCCAGCGGTCTACCGTTGCCATTACGCCATTCCCCTATGGTCCGGGCGGCCAGCCCTCGGGCAAGCCTTGAGTGAAGCAGAAAATGCCCGCCCCATGCGCAAACCCCGCGCATGAGCAACGTGACGAATGGCCTTTAATCGGCCTCGCCAAGCACTTTCCTCGAAAAACCTGTCGAGTCGTTCAACCCGACGCCTGCACCAAAAACCGCAATCGAACGTGCAGACGCAAAAAAGCCGGGAATTTCCCGGCTGCCGCATCATACACACGTTTTCCCAAAGGATCACCCCGCCCGACGCTTTAGCCGCCGGGCGGAGTGCTTTCAGGTCAACGTCGCATCAAGGCTTGGATTTTTCCAGGTAGCGGAAAAAGTCACTGCTTGGGTCCAGGACCATGACGTCGGATTTGTTCGCAAAGCTTTCACGATAAGCGCGCAGGCTACGGTAGAACCCGTAGAACTCCTGATCCTGACCGTAGGCCTTGGAGTAGATCGCAGCGGCCTGGGCATCACCATCACCACGGACCTCTTCCGACTCACGATAGGCTTCAGCCAGCAGTACGCGACGCTGGCGATCAGCGTCAGCACGGATGCCTTCGGCCAGCTCGTTACCTTTGGCGCGGTGCTCGCGGGCTTCACGCTCGCGCTCGGTGCTCATCCGCTCGAACACACTGCGATTGACTTCCTTCGGCAGGTCGATGGCCTTGACCCGGACATCGACGACTTCGATACCCAGCTCTTTTTCTGCCATCGTATTCAGCGAACGGGTGATGTCAGCCATGAGCGCATCACGCTCACCGGACACGACTTCATGCAGCGTACGCTTACCGAACTGGTCACGCAGACCCGATTCCAGGCGACGAGACAGACGCTCGTCGGCGATCTGCTTGAGGCCTGATGTCGCGGTGTAGAAGCGCTCGGCATCTTTCACGCGCCACTTGGCATAGGCGTCCACCATCACGGCTTTCTTTTCCAGCGTCAGGAAACGCTGCGTCGGTGCATCCAGCGTCATCAGGCGGCCATCGAACTTGCGCACCTTGTTGACGTACGGCACTTTCACATGCAGCCCTGGCTGGACATCAGCCTGGACCACGCGACCGAATTGCAGCAACACCGCGCGCTCGGTCTGAGCCACGATGTAGAAGCAGTTCCAGGCAGCGATCGCCACGACGACACCGACAATAAGGGCGATCAGCGATTTATTGCTCATCAGCGACTCTCCCTGGTACGTGCTTGCTGTTGCTGCAGTTCCACCGCACGGGCATTGCCTTCATTGCTGACGGCTGCCGCGCCGGTCGACGGCGTACTGGTGCTGCGACCGCTCTCGACCATCTTGTCCAGCGGCAAGTACAGCAGATTGCTCTGGCCGTTCTTGTTGCCGGTCACGAGGACCTTGCTGGTGTTGCTGAAGACTTCCTGCATGGTGTCCAGATACAGACGCTCGCGGGTGACTTCAGGCGCCTTGCGATACTCGGCCACCAGTTTGGTGAAGCGGTCCGCCTCACCCTTGGCGCGGGAGACCACTTCGTCGCGGTAGCCGTTGGCGTCTTCAATGATGCGCTGGGCCTGACCACGGGCTTCCGGCACGACACCGTTGGCATAGGTCTCGGCCTGGTTGCGCGAACGCTGCTCGTCTTCACGGGCACGGATCACGTCATCGAAGGCTTCCTGGACTTCACGCGGTGCCGCTGCGCTCTGAACGTTGACCTGGGTAACGGTGATACCGGTGCGATAGGTATCGAGGAACCTTTGCAGGCGCTCCTTGATTTCGCTGGCCATCAACTCACGACCTTCAGTCAGCACCTGGTCCATGGCGGTAGAGCCCACCACATGACGCAAGGCACTTTCAGTGGCGTGCTGCAGGCTGATTTCCGGCTGGTCGACGTTCAGTACGAAGTCTTGCAGATTGGAGATCTTGTATTGCACGGTCAGCGGCACTTCGACGATGTTCTCGTCTTCGGTCAGCATCTGGCCCTGCTTGGTGTAGGCACGCTCACGCGTGACGTTCTCCATGAACTTCTTGTCGATTGGCGGGAAATAGATGTTCAGACCCGGACCGACAGTCTCGTAGTACTTGCCGAAGCGCAGCACCACGGCCTGCTCCTGCTCGTCCACGACATAAACCGCGCTGTACAGCCAGACAGCCGCGAGCACGACGAGACCAATGCCGAGCAGGCCATAACCGCCACCCTTGCCCGAACGGCCACCACCATCGTCACCGCGTTTCTTACCACCACCGAACAAACCGTTCAGGCTTTCCTGCAGCTTTCGGAAGGCCTCGTCGAGATCCGGCGGCCCCTTGCGGTCGCCGTTGTTACGACGTTTTCCACCCCAGGGATCCTGATTATTCGAGTTGCCACCCGGCTCATTCCAAGCCATAGCGCTCTCCATCTGATAAAGCAAAGACGCACCCACGGCGCGCCGACCAATGCTACAGAATGCCTGACACAGCTTTCTCAGGCTTTTATTGCAAAGTGTGTTGCTCGATGAATTCCATCGGCTGCAGCCCTTCGCGACTGACCAGTCGATTGAGCTCCGTCCGAGGCAGGCGAACCGCCAGCAGGCAGATGCCTTCTTCGTCGTGTTCTTCTTTCTGCACCGCTCCGAGCTCAAAGAACTGGGCCCGCAGCCGGGCGAAACGTTGCGGCAACTTCAGCGTGCCAACAAACAGGTCGTTGCCCAGCAGCTCCGCCACGGCCTGCTTGAGCAGGTCGAGGCCGGAGCCGTCGCGGGCCGATAACCAGACCCGCTGCGGCTTGCCATCGGCATCGCGCTGGATCTGCGGCTCCACGCCTTCGAGCAAATCGAGTTTGTTGTATACCTCGAGGATCGGCAAGTCCTGGGCTCCGATCTCGCCCAGCACCACCATGACCTGCTCAATCTGCAGCATCCGGTCAGGCTCGGCGGCATCGATCACGTGCAGCAGCAGGTCGGAGTTGCTCGACTCTTCGAGCGTAGCCCGGAAAGCCTCGACCAGCTTATGCGGCAGGTGCCGAATGAAGCCCACGGTATCGGCCAGTACGATCGGCCCGAGGTCGTCCAGATCGAGCCGGCGCAGGGTCGGATCGAGCGTGGCGAACAGTTGGTCGGCGGCGTAGACATCGGACTGGGTCACGTTATTGAACAGCGTCGATTTGCCGGCGTTGGTATAACCCACCAATGAAACCGTCGGAATATCAGCACGCTTGCGGCCACGCCGGGATTGCTCGCGCTGGCTGCGGACCTTTTCCAGACGCCCCTTGATCTGGCGCAGGCGAACCCGCAGCAGGCGCCGGTCGGTTTCCAGCTGGGTCTCACCCGGACCGCGCAGACCGATACCACCCTTCTGCCGCTCAAGGTGGGTCCAGCCACGAACCAGTCGCGTACTCATGTGCTCAAGCTGGGCCAGTTCGACCTGGAGCTTGCCTTCATGGGTACGGGCGCGTTGGGCGAAGATATCGAGAATCAACCCCGTCCGGTCGATCACGCGACACTCGAACACACGCTCGAGGTTACGCTCCTGACTGGGCGTGAGGATGTGATTGAAAATCACCAGGTCGACCTGCTCGGTTTTGACCAGGTCGCGCAATTCCTCGACCTTGCCGCTACCTATCAGGTATTTGGCGGTTGGCCGATGACGCGGCACGTTAAAAAACGCGACGGTCTCGGCGCCGGCCGAAAGTGCCAATTCCTGAAACTCCTGCGGATCTTCGCGCGCCTCAGGGTCTTGTCCATCCAAGTGAACGAGAATGGCCCGCTCACCCCCACCGTGGCGCTCAAAGAACAAAGGAGACTCCTATCAAGCGTTACCCGGTTCAGCGTCACCGGCTTCGGATTCGGTTGCGCTAGGCAGACGAATCGCACGCACAGGCACGACTGTCGAGATCGCGTGCTTGTAGACCATCTGGCTGACGGTGTTTTTCAAAAGGATGACGAACTGATCGAAAGACTCGATATGGCCTTGCAGTTTGATCCCGTTGACCAGATAGATGGACACCCCAACTTTCTCTTTACGTAAAGTGTTCAAGTAAGGGTCTTGTAGCGAATGCCCTTTTGACATGTGCCGCACTCCTTTAAGGATCAATAATTAAAATCGGAATCAGATGGCTTGGGCCGTCACACCCCCAAGGATAGACGGCAATTGCAAGGACTCAGCTCAATATGGAGATGGTCCCAAGGTATTTCAAGGCGCGCGGCAGATTGTCGCAATCAAGACTGTCAAGCCAATGCAAGTCAGTCCAGCTCCGCAGCCAGGTGAACTGGCGTTTCGCCAATTGGCGCGTGGCTATGATTCCACGCTCCTGCATCTCGGCTGACGTCAGCTTGCCGTCCAGATAGTCCCAGACCTGTCGATAACCCACCGCACGTATAGACGGCAACCCGGCATGCAGGTCACTTCGCTCACGCAGGGCTACGACCTCGTCTATGAATCCCTGTTCCAACATTAATGTGAATCTTTGTTCAATTCGCCGATGCAGCACTTGCCGGTTCGCCGGAGCGATGGCCAGATTGGCGACAGTATAGGGCAATTGTTGCATTCCCGAAGCGGCTGCTTCAGTACTTTGCGCAGATTGTCGCTGTCGCAGGGCCGTCATGCTCTGCCCGCTGACCCGATAGACCTCCAGCGCCCGGCTGAGCCGTTGCGGGTCGTTGGGGTGAATGCGGGCCGCCGACTCCGGGTCGATGACCGCCAACTGCTCATGCAGGGCTTGCCAGCCAAGGCGCGCAGCCTCTTCTTCGATCTGCGCGCGCACGTTGGGATCGGCGGCCGGCATGTCCGCCAGCCCCTCGACCAGAGCCTTGTAGTACAGCATCGTGCCGCCCACCAGCAGCGGAATCTTGCCTTTGGCGGTGATTTCGGCCATGGCCTGAAGGGCATCGCGACGAAAATCCGCTGCCGAGTAAGCTTCGGCCGGATCCAGGATGTCGATCAGTCGGTGCGGGAACTCGGCCAGCAGCTCTTTTGACGGTTTGGCCGTGCCGATGTCCATGCCCCGGTAGACCAAGGCCGAATCGACGCTGATCAGCTCGCAGGGCAGCGCTTTGGTCAACTCAATGGCCAGGTCGGTCTTGCCGGCAGCGGTCGGCCCCATCAGAAAGATCGCAGGTGGTAACGGGCTCATCAGCGACCGCGCAGGAACAGTTTGTCCAGGTCGTCCAGGCCCAGTTGGGTCCAGGTCGGCCGGCCATGGTTGCATTGGCCGCTACGCTCGGTGTTTTCCATATCCCGCAGCAGGCCATTCATTTCCGGCAAGGCCAGACGCCGGTTGGCGCGGATTGCGCCGTGGCAGGCCATGGTGCCGAGCAGTTCGTTCAGGTGCGCCTGGATCCGGTCGCTGGTGCCGTACTCCATCAGGTCCGCCAGCACGTCGCTGACCAGTCGGTTGGCTTCGGCCTGTTTCAGCAGCGCCGGGATCTGCCGGATCGCCAGGGTTTCCGGGCCCAGGCGCTGCAGCTCAAAGCCCAGGCGCTGGAACCAGCTCACATGCTCCTCGGCGCAGTCAGCCTCACGCTGACTGACCGCCAGGGATTCAGGCACCAATAGCGGTTGCCCGCTAAGGCCTTCGCTGGCCATGGCGATCTTCAGCCGTTCGTACATGATCCGCTCGTGGGCGGCATGCATGTCCACCAGGACCAGGCCTTGGGCATTTTCCGCGAGGATATAGATGCCTTTGAGCTGCGCCAGGGCATAACCCAGTGGCGGAATATCACCCTGGCCGTCCGGCAACGCCGCCGCACCGGTCTCAGGCAGGGGTTTGAAAAACTCGCGATAAGCCGCCTGCGCCTCGGCCGCCGGCACGTTCGATTGCGGGCGTGGCGTGTATTGATACTGATAGCCGCTGCCGGAGCCAGTCCCCGCCGCGTTGTAGCTCGGCTGGGGCTGGGGTTGTTCCAACAGTGCATTGGCCGCCAGACGCATTTCGCCCTGGGGACCGAACTCGCCGGCCTCCAGCCCCGTCGGCCGAACCATGCCAGCCACCGCTGCCGGGGCCGCCAGTTGATCCTCCGGACGCACGTCGCCCAGGGCGCGGTGCAAGGTGCCGTAAAGGAAATCGTGCACCATACGCCCGTCACGGAAGCGTACTTCATGCTTGGTCGGGTGCACGTTGACGTCCACCACCGCGGGATCGACTTCGAAAAACAGCACGAAAGTCGGATGCCGACCGTTGAACAACACGTCGCGATAGGCCTGGCGCACCGCGTGAGCGACCAGTTTGTCGCGTACCGCCCGCCCGTTCACGTAAAAGTACTGCAAGTCCGCCTGACTGCGAGAAAAAGTCGGCAGCCCGACCCAACCCCACAGGTGCAGGCCATTGCGCTCCACTTCGATGGGCAACGCCTGTTCCAGGAAACCCGCACCGCAGACAGCGCCGACGCGTCGAGCCCGGGCCGCATCATCATGGGCCTCGTGCAGGCTGAGGATGGTCTTGCCGTTGTGGCGCAAATGGAACGCCACGTCAAAACGCGCCAGGGCCAGGCGCTTGATGACTTCCTGCAAATGATCGAACTCGGTCTTCTCGGCCTTGAGAAACTTGCGCCGGGCCGGGGTATTGAAGAACAGGTCGCGCACTTCCACCGAGGTGCCCACCGGATGGGCCGCAGGCTGGACGCGGGAGGCCATGTCCCGGCCCTCGGTCTCGACTTGCCAGGCCTGGTCGGCTTCACGGGTACGCGAGGTGAGCGTCAGGCGCGACACCGAACTGATGGAAGCCAGCGCCTCGCCACGGAACCCCAGGCTCATGACCCGCTCAAGGTCTTCCAGGTCGCGGATCTTGCTGGTGGCGTGGCGCGCCAGTGCCAGCGGCAGGTCGTCGGCCGGAATGCCGCCCCCGTCATCGCGCACCCGCAATAGCTTGACACCACCCTGCTCGACATCCACGTCGATGCGTTTGGCCCCGGAGTCGAGGCTGTTCTCCAGCAACTCCTTGATGACCGACGCCGGACGCTCGACCACCTCACCGGCGGCGATCTGGTTCGCCAGCCGGGGGCTGAGCAGTTCGATGCGGGCATTGCTGCCGGCCAGTTCATCGCTCATTGCTTGACCACCACTTCATTGCCGGGAATGGTCAGGGTCTGGCCGATCTTGAGCTCGTCGCTTTTAAGGTTGTTGGCGCTGCGCAAGGAAGCGGGCGACACCTGATAGCGCACCGCGATCATTGCCAGGGTTTCGCCAGGATTGACCCGATGGTCTCGCGGCCCCTGGGCGATCTTGCCGGAGTCTCGCAGCCAGGCGATGTAGGTGCCCGGCGGCGGGTTCTGCTGGAAGAACTGCCTCACGCCGCTGCTGATGGAACGGGCCAGGGCCTGCTGGTGACTGGAGGAGGTCAGCTTCGAAGCTTCGTTGGCGTTGGAGATGAAGCCGGTTTCCACCAGGATCGACGGGATGTCCGGCGACTTGAGCACCATGAACCCCGCCTGTTCGACACGTCGCTTGTGCAGCGGCGTGACACGCCCAATGTTGCTCAAGACTTTTTGACCGACGTTCAGGCTCGACGTCAGCGAGGCTGTCATCGACAAATCGAGCAGCACGCCGGCGAGCATGCGGTCCTTGTCATCGAGACTGACGTTGCCGGCACCGCCAATCAGGTCGGAACGGTTTTCGCTGTCAGCCAGCCAACGGGCGGTCTCGGAGGTAGCCCCCCGGTCGGACAGGGCAAACACCGAGGCCCCGAACGCGGCTTTTGAAGGGGCGGCGTCGGCATGGATCGAGACGAACAGGTCCGCGCCCTTCTTGCGGGCAATTTCGGTACGGCCACGCAAGGGGATGAAATAGTCTCCGGTACGGGTCAGTTCCGCGCGAAAGCCCTTCATACCATTGACCTGGCGCTGCAACTCACGGGCGATGGACAACACCACGTCCTTTTCACGCTGTCCTCGCGAGCCAGAGGCACCAGGGTCCTCACCACCGTGACCGGCATCGATCACAACGATGATATCGCGCTTGCCGGATGGCGCCGGCGGAAGCTTGAGAGCAGGCTCAGTGGGCGTGACCGGCACCGCCGGCACTGTGGCGACTTTGGTCGGCGGCGCAGGCGGCGGCGCTGCATCGCCCGGGTTGTCGAACAAGTCCACCACCAGTCGGTTGCCGTATTGGGCGTTGGGCGCCAGGGTGAAACTTTTCGGGGTCACCGCCTTTTTCAGATCGACGACGACCCGCAGATCAGTCGGGGTGCGCTGGGCCGAGCGAATGGCCGTGATCGGCGTGTTGGCGGTGGCGGCAGTCAGCGGCGCCCCCAGGGATGCGCCATTGATGTCAATCACCAGGCGATCCGGAGCGGTCAGGGTGAATACGCTGTGCTGCACCGGTCCCGTCAGGTCGAACACCAGCCGTGTGTTGTCCGGCGCTCGCCACAGACGAACGCTGCTGACCTTTGTCTCAGCCATAGCATCGACGGCCAATGCCGTAAGCAACAGTCCTACGACAGTAACCACCGCGCGAAAGCGCATACCAAACCCCATCATCAATTAGTTTCCAGTGCCAAAGCGGCACACCACGACTCGCCACGCGAGCCTTGCGGCGTCAGTATCAACGAACGCCCACCGTTCTGCGCGCCAATGGTAATGGTCAGGTCAGGCTTTGGCAAAAAGCCTGCACCCTTCTGGGGCCATTCGATCAGACACAAGGCGTCATCTTCGAAATAATCGCGGATACCGAGGAATTCCAACTCTTCAGGGTCCACCAGTCGGTACAGGTCAAAATGGAAGGCACGAATGTCGCCGATTTCGTAGGGTTCAACCAACGTGAACGTAGGGCTTTTCACTGCGCCGACGTGTCCCAGGCCACGAATAATGCCGCGGGACAAGGTGGTTTTTCCCGCGCCGAGGTCGCCCTCCAGAAAAATCAGACCATGGCCTGCCGTGGTACGCGCAATGCGCGCGCCCAATTGCGTCATGGCTTGTTCGTCCGCCACGTACAGGGTTACTTCAGACACGGTGAATGCTCCTCCAACAACTGACGAATGGCCGGGATTAGATCGGTCGCCGCCACCCCCCGGCCCGACTGACCGGCTTGCGCACCGGCATTGGCATGCAACCACACCGCCAGGCAGGCGGCGTCGAAGCCATCCATGCCCTGGGCGAGCAATGCGCCAACCACCCCTGCCAGCACATCGCCGAGGCCCGCCGTGGCCATGGCCGGATGGCCCTGACTGCAAACCGACAGGCGACCGTCCGCACTGGCAATCAGGCTGCCAGCGCCTTTGAGAATCACTGTGGCCGCGTATTTTTTGCTTAATGCGTGGGCCGCCGCCGGACGATCGGCCTGCACCTGAGCCGTGGAGATACCCAGAAGCCGCGCCGCCTCGCCCGGATGAGGGGTGATCACACAGTGCTCGGGCAAACTGACCGCGCCACTGCTCAGCAGGTTCAGCGCATCGGCATCCCACACTTGGGGCAGCGATGCGTTGGCCGCTGCCGACAACAAGCTACGTCCCCACGCGGCCTGACCGAGGCCCGGCCCCACCACCAACACACTGGCCTGCTCAAGCAACCCCATCAATTGGTTGGCGGAGTGGGTGCGCTGCACCATGACTTCAGGTAAACGTGTCAGCGCCGCAGACACATGCTC
Source organism: Pseudomonas tehranensis (assembly GCF_014268615.1). Lineage (GTDB taxonomy): Bacteria > Pseudomonadota > Gammaproteobacteria > Pseudomonadales > Pseudomonadaceae > Aquipseudomonas > Aquipseudomonas tehranensis. The sequence continues at coordinate 14,653 of NZ_JABWQV010000095.1, forward strand.
GTTGCGAGTGGCCATGGATACCATCCCCGCGCCACAACGCAGGGCACTCTCGGCGCTCATCTGGATGGCCCCGCCAAAACCTCGATCGCCGCCGATCAACAGAACATGACCGAACTTGCCTTTGTGGGATGCGCGCGCGCGCGGCGCCAGGCCAGGCAGATTATCGGGCTGCAGAAGCCGCGCCGTGGCCGGCGCCGCCTCGACGATGTCGGGATCGGCGTGCAGATCATTGAATATCAGTTCACCGACCCGATCCGCCGCATCGCCAGTGAACAGACCCAGCTTCAGACCAATGAAGGTTACGGTCAGGTCGGCCACCACTGCTGTCCCCAGCACCCGTCCCGTATCGGCACACAGCCCCGAAGGGATATCCACCGCGGCCACTGGCAGGCCACTGACGTTGATGGTGTCGATTGCCCGGACGTAGGGCTCGCGGACTTCGCCACTCAATCCCGTGCCGAGCAAGGCGTCGAGCAGCACACCGCGCAAGTCGGATTCGTCCGACCATGGCTCAACCGGCACACCCACCGCCACCGCCTCGGCATGGGCATTGGCGGCATCCCCCAGCAAACGCCGGGGCTCACCCACCGTCAGCACCCGCACAGACCACCCGGCGCGTCGGGCCAGGGTCGCCACCAGATAGCCGTCGCCGGCGTTGTTGCCATGACCGGCCAGCACCGTCAGCTCGCCGGCGTCTGGCCAGTGCCGGACAATGGCGCGCCAGGTGGCGCGGGCGGCACGCTGCATCAATTCGAAGCCAGTGGTGCCTGCCGCGATCAGTTGTGCGTCGAGGTCGCGGACCTGCGCGGCACTGTACAGCGCGTCGGGAAAATCATCTTTAGTGTGCGGCATGCGTCTTCGGGCTCCGATGTCTGGCAGAATTATACGCATCTCAGCTCCGGTTTCTCTCGCCTCATGCCCGTCATCCCCACAGACCTCCCCGCCCTCGCCCAATCCATCAAAGACTGGGGTCGCGAGCTGGGTTTCCAGCAGGTCGGCATCAGCGGCCTGGACCTGGCCAAGCACGAGCAACATCTACAGCGCTGGCTCGACGCGGGCTATCACGGCGAGATGGATTACATGGCGGCCCACGGCAGCAAACGCTCGCACCCCGAGGAGCTGGTGCCAGGTACATTGCGCGTGGTTTCCCTACGCATGGACTACCTGGCGGGCGACACACAAATGGCGCAGATGCTCGGCCAACCGGAAAAGGCCTACGTCTCGCGTTATGCATTGGGCCGCGATTACCACAAATTGATCCGTAAACGCGTGCAGCAACTGGCAGAAAAAATTCAGGCGGTCATTGGTCCCTTCGGTTATCGCGCCTTCGTTGACAGCGCACCGGTGCTGGAAAAAGCCATCGCCGAGCAGGCTGGGCTGGGCTGGATCGGTAAAAATACCCTGGTACTGAACCGCAAGGCCGGCAGCTATTTCTTCCTGAGCGAGCTGTTCGTCGACCTGCCGCTGCCGGTTGACCCGCCCCACGCCAGCGAACACTGCGGGAAATGCACCGCATGCCTGGACATCTGTCCTACGAATGCCTTCGTCGGCCCCTACGTCCTGGATGCCCGACGCTGCATTTCCTACCTCACCATCGAACTCAAAAGCGCCATCCCCGAGGAACTGCGGCCGTTGATTGGTAATCGGGTGTTCGGATGCGATGACTGTCAGATCGTCTGCCCGTGGAACCGCTTCGCCCGACCGTCTGGAGAAAGCGACTTCAAACCGCGACACAACCTGGACAACGCCGGGTTGGCCGAACTGTTCATGTGGGACGAGGAAAAATTCCTCAGCAGTACCGAGGGCTCGCCCTTGCGCCGCGCCGGGTACGAACGCTGGTTGCGCAACCTGGCGGTGGGGCTGGGGAATGCACCTTCAACCATCCCGGTCATGCAGGCGCTTGAAGCGCGGCGCGATTACCCATCGGAACTGGTGCGCGAGCATGTGGAGTGGGCGTTGCGCCAACACGCCGAGCGTCAGACCTCGTCGTTGTAGACGAACTTCGGCATTTCCCAGTGAAAGCGGATCGCCAGGAGCCGCAGCAGGAAACCGCCGAACAAGGTGATGAGGATCGCCTGTTCACTCGGCAACTGCAGATAGACGCAGAGCATGTAGCACCACGCTGCGGCAAACGAGACGCTGGCATACAGCTCGCGACGGAAGATCAGCGGGATATCGTTGCAAAAAATGTCCCGGAGGATGCCACCGAAAACGCCGGTAATCACGCCACTGACCGAAGCCACCAACATGCCATGGCCCATTTCCAGGGCGGTCATGCAGCCGATCAGGGTGAACGCCACCAGGCCTACGGCGTCGAGCACCAGGAACAGCGAGCGCAGATGACGCATCCAGCGCGCCAGGATCACCGTCAGCATCGCCGCCGCGGTGGTCAGCACCAGGTATTCCGGGTGCTTGACCCAAGTGAGCGGGTAATGACCGAGCAGCACATCGCGCACCGAGCCGCCACCCAACGCGGTGACACAGGCGATCAGCACCACGCCAAACCAGTCCATGCCACGACGCCCGGCAGACAAGGCGCCGGTCATGGCTTCGGCGGTGATGGCGATCAGGTAAAGCATCAGCAACATGATGGCGGTCCATACAGGAAGGCGCGCAGTCTAGCCAGTTTGGGCAGGCACCAAAAGAGGGCAAGGCAACACCCCCTACCTAAACACCCTGTCGCCGCTCCAAACAAAACCACCGTGGCG
>NZ_JABWQV010000096.1 GCF_014268615.1 Pseudomonas tehranensis
TTATCCCCGCTGGGCTGCGCAGCAGCCCCAAAACCTGAGCACGCGGTGTATCAGATTGAGCGGGCCGGCTGATTCAGGGCCGCTTCGCGCCCCAACGGGAGCAAGCTCCCTCGCCACAAGAGCCTTTACCCAGCCACAACGCCACCGAAATCCCCCGCTACAAACTCACCACGCACCACCCCCTCCAGCCCGTATAATGCCGCTCTTCCCGGCTTGTAAGAAAAAGCTACATACCCTGTAGCCTTACTCGAAGCCCGACCCACAGGCCCCACCCAGTCAGGCCGCGACCACAGGTGCTTTGCATGGATTTCAACCCCCTCGACCTCATTCTGCATCTCGATGTGTACCTCGACCTGCTGGTGACCAACTACGGGCCGTGGATCTACGCCATCCTGTTCCTGGTGATCTTCTGCGAAACCGGCCTGGTGGTGATGCCCTTCCTGCCGGGCGACTCCCTGCTGTTCATCGCCGGTGCAGTCGCGGCCGGCGGCGGTATGGACCCGGTGCTACTCGGCGGCCTGCTGATGCTGGCGGCGATCCTCGGCGACAGCACCAACTACCTCGTTGGCCGCACGGCGGGGGAACGACTGTTCAGTAATCCGAACTCGAAAATCTTCCGCCGCGACTACCTGCAACAAACCCACGACTTCTACGACAAGCACGGCGGCAAAACCGTAACCCTGGCGCGCTTCCTGCCGATCCTGCGCACCTTTGCACCCTTCGTCGCAGGCGTTGCGAAAATGCCTTATCCGCGTTTCTTCGGTTTCAGCGTCTTCGGCACCGTCCTATGGGTCGGCGGCCTGGTCAGCCTCGGTTTCTTCTTCGGCAACGTGCCGTTCATCAAACAGAACCTGTCGCTGCTGGTGGTGGGCATCATCCTGTTGTCGCTGGTGCCGATGATCATCGGCGTGATCCGCAGCCGCCTAGCCCGGGGCAACTCGAAAACCCAACCGCGCTGATCGCCCATGTGGTCCCTGAGCGCCTGGCGCCGGCAACGCATCCTCGCCAAACACCCCGTCGCCGAGGAAACCTGGCAGCGGGTGCGTCACCAGTTGAGCTTTCTCGACGGCCTCAGCGCCAGCGAGGACCAATGGCTGCGCCAAGCGTGCGTCTTGTTCCTGCATGACAAACACCTGAGCGCCCTGCCCGGCGTCGAACTGCACCAGGAACAACGCCTGCTGCTCGCCGCCCAGGCCCAATTGCCGCTGATGCACCTGGGCGAACTCAACTGGTATCAGGGCTTCCACGAAATCGTGCTTTACCCCGACGACTTCCTCAGCCCCCAGCGCTACCGCGACGCCAGCGGCATCGAGCACGAATGGGACGGCGAACACAGCGGCGAAGCCTGGCCCCAGGGCCCGATCATCCTGGCCTGGGACGGCGTACTGGCCAGCGGTGGCTGGGACGGCTACAACCTGGTGATCCACGAACTGGCGCACAAACTCGACATGCTCAACGGCGACGCCAACGGCCTACCGCCGCTGCACGCCGACATGCGCGTCAGCGACTGGGCCGAGGCCATGCAACAGGCCTTCGACGACCTCAACCGCCAACTGGACCAAAACCCGGACGCCGACACCGTCATCGATCCCTACGCAGCGGAAAACCCGGCGGAGTTCTTCGCCGTCACCAGCGAATACTTCTTCAGCGCCCCAGACCTGCTGCACCAGGCGTACCCACGGGTCTATGACCAGCTCAAAGCGTTCTACCGCCAGGACCCATTGGCCCGGCTGCGGCAACTTCAAGCCGAAGATCCGGTCTATCAGGCGTCATACTAAGGTCTCTAAGACCCTTGTAACGTGGCATCGACGGCCGAATATGCCTATAATCGCCGCCACTTTTTGGTCAATCCGACCAGTCATTTGGTCAACTAACGGGGGCACCGCCCAATGAGCTACAGCAAGATTCCGGCTGGCAAAGACCTGCCGAACGACATCTACGTCGCGATCGAAATCCCGGCCAACCACGCCCCGATCAAATACGAAATCGACAAAGACAGCGATTGCCTGTTCGTTGACCGTTTCATGGCCACCCCAATGTTCTACCCGGCCAACTACGGTTTCATCCCCAACACCCTGGCCGACGACGGCGACCCCCTCGACGTGCTGGTCGTGACCCCTTACCCAGTCGCCCCAGGCTCGGTCATCCGCGCCCGTCCGGTCGGCATCCTGAACATGACCGACGACGGCGGCGGCGATGCCAAAGTCATCGCCGTACCGCACGACAAACTGTCGCAACTGTACGTCGACGTGAAGGAATACACCGACCTGCCAGCCCTGCTGATCCAGCAGATCGAACACTTCTTCGAGAACTACAAGGATCTCGAGAAAGGCAAGTGGGTCAAGATCGAAGGCTGGGCCGGTGCTGACGCCGCCCGCGAAGCGATCACCAAGTCGGTTGCCGCCTACAAAGGCTGAGACTGAAGTAAAGAAAAACCCCGGTTTGCACCGGGGTTTTTTTATGTCTTAATAATGATAAATACGAAGTTGTATTAATACCGTTTAAACCCGTTTAGCCTGCCCCTTTCAAATCCTGCAAACGGAAAGATCGTCTTATATATTTGCACGACATGTTTATTGCCGAAAACACAGTCGCCCCTAAACTTTCCGTTTATGAAAATACTTTCCAGTGGCGACCGCTTCAGAGCCCTTCTAAAAGAAGCGAATATCCGATCCGCCGACTTCGCGAAGTTATACGGCGTGAAATCCCAGCACATCAACAACTGGTTCAACCGTGGCATCCCGCCAGGACGCATCTACTCCATCGCCAGCCTGCTGACCGTCAGCCCGCAATGGCTCGCCACCGGCGAAGGCCCGCAGACCCCACTGGGCCTGGGCCCCGGCATCACCTATGAAGCCGCCGAAAACGATGGCGTCTACAGCGTGCAAGAAACCACGGACATCGAACTGCCCTTCTACAAGGAAGCCCCCATCGCCCCCGGCGAAACCAAAACCCACATCATCGAAATCCCCGACCAAACCATCCGCCTGCCCCGCAGCCACCTCGAAACCCTCGACATCAACCCCAACGACGCCATCTGCACCACCATGGTCGGCGACAGCATGGCCGAACGCATCGAAGACGGCTCCACCCTCGCCATCGACCGCGGCCTGACCCAAGTCGTCGACGGCCAAATCTACGCCCTCGAACACGACGGCATGCTGCGCATCAAATACCTGCACCGAGTCCCCGGCAACCGACTGCGCCTGCGCAGCCACAACAACACCGCCTACCCCGACGAAGTCTTCAGCATCGAACAGATCGAAGCGCAGAACATTAGAGTCATCGGCTGGGTCTTCTGGTGGTCCACCCTCAACAAACAACGACCGCCGGTGTTCGACTAACCCACCCGAACGGGCAGACAGACAAAGCTCCTTGTGCTGAGGAGCTTTGTGGTGAGGAGCTTTTGTGGCGAGGGAGCTTGCTCCCGCTGGACTGCGGTGTAGGAGCTGGCGAAGCCTGCGATCTTTTGTTCTTTCGCCCCTAACCCAATGATTCCACACCACTTACCACTTGGATTCCAAACAAAACCCGCGTACCCTCCGCCCCACATTTGCGAGCCCACACCTCGCACCGACAAGGCAGATCACTTTCTGACCAAGTCCCACAGCCGGCCGCAAGAGCCGGATGTACGTTTTGAAGGCTGGTGAGGTTTGTCAAAAACGAACTGAGTTAGTCAACGAGAAGCCGGCCATAAGCCGGCTTTTTAATGTCTGAAAGCCAAGAGTTGTAAGGGGTAATACAAAAGGCCATCTTTGACCCACACCGAAACGTTGGATTAGCTCCTCTCGGATCGGTTTCATCTGGTGCAGATGATCCTCCGTGTCGTCCGGCGTGCCAGCAAACGCCAAACAAGCCCTCAAACGTGCGGAAGTACGCCCTGACAACCTGATCCGAGCTACCGTGAATCAGATGGGCATTTTCGACTCGAAGATGCCGGCAAACGCAAGCTAATACGCTGCGAACCATCACGTCCATGGCACAGCGGCCAATTTGGCTGAGATCAAACATGTCGCTGAGCTGTTTCAGGGCTAGTACACACGGTGTACGCAGACGTCGGCGACTCCTCTAGCTATTTGAATCCACTCTACCTATCCCATGACCTAGATGTAGCGACGATGCGCCCCTGCCAACGTCTTCACAGCTCGATTCCATGCAATTTTCCTAGCCGCTCTTCAACCTCTATGGACTTACTCTTCAAAGCATTTGCTTTGGTTCCTTGATCATTGCCTCGCGGGTCGTAGTGAGGCGTCAAAATATCGCTATCTGCTTACTGTCCGGTTACTCGCTCGTCGACTAGAAACCGCATGGGTTTTCAAAAGCAGCCGCCCAGGTCAACCCTTCGAACCTACAAAATCAGTAAAAATCAACATCTGCACAATGGTGCGAGCATTGCGAAAAAATAAAAATGCGAGATCACCGTCCACAGTAAAATGGGTTATGCACAGCGACTTCAGTCACTACCCTGTAGCAAGAGAGGGATATTTCGATAACCCGACCTGACTATGCCAGACCTTACTCAGCTCTACGAAAGTCGAGAATCTTCGTCAGAGTCACTCCACATAACCCATTAACAAGCCAAACCATTGATTCACTCATTAGACGACATATTATACGTTATGACAGCCAGCAATATACTAGATATCCAGTACACACACCTATCATTGATAACTTCAAAAAGATCATCGGAATCTCTCAGCTTGTCCACTCTAAGATTATCCTTCCTACTTAAGTTGTGAACAAATCCATTCCGCAACGCAATAATAAAGCGCCCCACATTTTCATAGCGAATCGAGATCTCACAGTCGCGCAGCAATCCTTCTTCTCTAAGATCACCGCCAAGAATGCTTTTAACAACAGCGCACATCGCGGCGGCAGACTCTGCGGTTTGCCCAGAGAGATTAAAGTCAAAATCGACTGTAGTGCTGAGTATTTCATCACCCTCAAAAACGGTATTAATAAAGGTTTTAAAAAAACCTAACTCGTCTTTATCTTTCGAGTCACCAAAAAAGCTTTTTATTAGACCGTAGGTTTTCTTAAAATCCTCGGTCATGGATACATATATCAAGGGGAAGCAATACGAAACCCTTTCAAGCAATCTATAAATATATACAAAGGCGGACGTATGAGACCCACGCTTTTTATGAACACAAAAATGGAGCACTTCAAATAGAATCTCTCTATAGAACGCTTTATTTACAGATTTTTTCCTATAGATATATCGCGCAACGTCTTCCGAAACAATATTTTCGCCAACAAGCAGAGAAAACTCTTTACCCCATCTATTCCCAAAACTAGATAAGCTTGGCGAGAAATAATTCACCCTCTGCGGTATCTTAGCCCCATTTAATTTCACCGAGAGATTGCCGCTTAGAAGTCTAATCAACAACAAAATCTCAGGATCATTATGACCAGTGACAACCAATTCTACAGGCAGCCTCACCCTGACCGACTCTGGCAGAGCATCTGAAAGTTCAAATGGATCATAACGAGGCATCAGGAAGTGGACTCCGCGAAATACTCGGTCAACTCCTCCGCATCGTATTCAGAAAACTCAACAAAATTCTCGAAAAACTCCTTAGACAATTGCCGACGGTACTTGCCTAGGTTAACTTTAGAAGCATTGATCGCGTCAAATCCCTCCTCGAAAACGGCTATTACCTCTTCGAACCTATCCGGTTCCACTTCGGATACTTCTTCATATACTTTTTTTATTGCAACGCAAAAACCGATAAGATTATTGTTAACCTTAAACCACTTTTTTACTTCGCTATTCACACAAAGCTTATCTAACAACTTCAGCACATCTTCAAACTGGACTGATCCATCTGCAATGTCTGTATCTAGAACCCTACCGACTAAAATCTCATCCATTTTCTCATTAACAATTTTATTATTTTCATTATTGACATTGTTTGTCAGAAAGGCGAGGTAGGCATTCGATATATCTGAAAGGTTAAATGCACCCCTTGTAATTTTTTCTGAGCGCTCTTTTTCAGTTTGTACGCTAATATTATTTAAATCGGTAAAGTCAAACATCTCTTGCGTCAAAATTTCAACCTGATGCCGGGGAGTCATCGGTTTCTGGCCGTTATTTAAAGTAATCATCCTATATAGCAATTTATCTTGCGACGGCGATACTATTACATTCAAATGCAATGGCCTTTTCTTATCAAAACCTTCCATCTCAGATGCGCTCAATAGCGTATTCAGCCTTTGCAAACCATCTAGAATATAGCCCGAATCAATATTCTGATTCACAAAGCCCTCAAACACTTTACGATCGCTCAACTCCGTTTTACCTTTATCAACAAAGGCTATAGTAATGGGTGGCATCAAACACCCTTTTACAATATCTCGCTGCAACCGCTTATAAAATTTTTTATCTTGAAGTTTTCTCTGAGCATCAAATCTTGTCGTAAGTGGCAAAAGCTTTTCTAATGCGAACTCATAAGTTACTTTGCCAGTAGCCACAAAGCTTTCAATAACCTGATCACTTTCGGTATCAAATATTTTTACATTCATACTAGGCTCCCGGGTAAAGATTAAGCAAATTCTCAGATTGTGCGGTGACGCATTAGGCGGTTAGAAGAACTTCCTGAACTTGCGATACCTCGAGCGACGGCAGGCTGCCGACATTGACGCTGTACCTAATGCCTGTCACACCGAGTGGCGGGACGTAGTCATCTGGGAGCCTGGGGAAGTTGCCGGCAACTTCGAAGACATGGACATCGCGGAATGTAAACCGTAGGAGGGCGCCTGTCTGTCGTAGGCCCTCGTGCCAGCCGAGTTGTGCTAGGCGTGAATCGAAAACATCTAGCGCACGCCCATCGGATACCAACTTCTCACGAATTTCATCGACGCGGTCTGCCAGCGTTTCGTCGCCGCCAAGACTGCGCTCCAGCATGACGCTGACAAACAAGAGGCGCTTGCTGGCGGGTGCCTTCAGCTGATCGAAACGGGAGATTTCGTGCTTGGGTTCCGATCGCGTGGTGGTCTTCACTTCGACGTGGACACCCTGTCCGACGAAATCATGACGTTCACTTTCAGGGCCGCTCCAAAGGTGGCTGACGCGCGGGCCGATGGTCGGAAGCAGCACTTTGGACAGCACCCAGAGTTCTCCGAAAAGACCGATCTGCTCGGCCGCGCTCAGGTCAGGCGCGAGCGGGCGCAATGCCGCACGCATGTCGTCGATGATGCGTTCAACCGAGATAGCAGTATCGCGGCCTTCAATGTGGATAGCGTGGAGGACCTTGTTGCCTACCAACGTAAGCAGTTCTTCGTGGTGGCTGCGTGCGGAAACGTCCAGCCAAATCTGTCCGCTTTCCAGGATGCGGACCTGAAGGCTCTGCAGGTCCGGCGGCAGGTTTTGCGGGGCGACATCAATGGCTAGCAGCAGGTGCAGGCGTCCGTCGTTTGACACTCCGATCAGCGCTGCGTCCAGGTCTTCGGCCACCTGCTCGTAGATATCCTCGTGCGAAAGTCGCTGCTCGCGCAGACTTGCCCAGCGGTCTTGCGTGATCTCAACCATTGCGTACCCCACGGTTCACGACGAGCCGTTGTTCGCCGTCCGCAGTGCGGGGCAGCGAAAGCGCGAGGCCCAGCACTGCCTGTGTTGGCGCACGAAGCGGTTCGGGATCCAGGGGGTAGAGCAGGAGCAGGCCCTGCTGCGCGGGCCGGTCCTCGCGCATTGCCCGTGCATTGAAGCCTGAGCCAGAGCGGTAGTTCTCCGGTCCGCCATGCAGGTCGGCACCTTCATGGCGTGGATCGATCAGGATGCCGATCGACTCGTTGGCCTGCAACGAACGTCGAACAAGGCCGAAAGGCCTTCCACCCAGGAGCACCTGTCGTTCCCGCTGCGGGTTGGCTACGAACACGGTCCAGTTCGTCAGTTCTCCCGCTTCGGCTCGCTCCAGGATCCAGTCGGCAATCTCCGCGCCCTGAAATGCAATACTGTTCGGGTGCCCCTCATAACGCCTCAGGAACAGTGCGATGTCCTCGGCCGGCACATCGTGTGCTATGGCGCCGCCGTGTGCATCCTGTGTCGGGGGGTGCTGTCGTAGCAGGGCGGACGCCAAGTCCAAGTTTCGTTCCAGCAGTTCCCGGTCCAGCATGGGAAACAGGATCGTCTGCGGGTTTTCGCCAGACCATGACCGTGCATCATCCCTCTGCATCCTGCTCTTGTTCTTGCTGGTGAGCAGGAGCTTTGAATGGGCGCGCATCCGGATGGCCATCTGGTCAGGCCTGCGGCCGGCCTTGTTTAGTGCCGTGATGGAGTCACGCAGGGATTCTTCGACCAGCGCCAGCTCCACAAACCACTGAGCGATGCCTTCGGTTGTCCAGATGCGGATCAGGTCTTCATAGCCTGTCCTGAAACCATACCAGCGGGCCATCTGCAGCAGAGCGTCCGCCAGCGTTGTGGTGCGTAGGAAGTAGGCGATCGTCAGTCCCTCAAGCGTCAATCCACGCGACAGCCGATTGCCACCCACTGCAACGAGCTGCCGTCCAGGCTTGGCGTCGTATTCCAGTTCGTCGCCCGTCGTGCTATTGAGCACGACAACGACTAGGCGGGCCAGGTTCGTCACTGCCTCTTCCAGTAGAACCTCTTCGCTGCAAGGCAGATCTACCGGTCCCAGCCCCGCGAGCGTTGATCGGAACATCTGCTTGAGCACGCCGGGTTCGGCGTTCTCATGATGGAACCAGTTGCGGATCTGTTCCTCGATCGCCCCTCCAATGCGCAACTGGTCCTGCTGGAGATGGGATACGTGCACCAGCATCGTGTTCGGCTTACCCATCTGGCCGCGCTGCAGTCTGATGGCGCCGGCAAGCGCAAAGGTCAGGAGGGCATCGGCGAGCGACTGGGGAAGATCCAGCGGTCCCCGGGCAACAATCGCCTCGCCCCTTTTGCGCTGCTTCGGCTTCAAAGCCTTCACATCTGCCGCGTCTACAGGGCGTAGTACATCGCGGCCCTGCGAGCTGACGCCGAAAAGCTCTTCCGTTCCGGTGTAGCCATCCGGCCGCGGAAGCTGCACGACGAAGTCTTTGGGGAACAGGTCTTCGCCGACCTGGCTGTCACTGCCGTCTGGGTCGATGAGGATGTTGGCGAATGGCGTAGCCGTGTAGGCGATGTATGTGGCCCGCGGAATCTTTCTGAGAATGTCGCGAATCAGGGCGTTGGTCAGTGACGGGGCCGTGTCGTCATCCGGTTCGGTGTCTGTGTTGGTGTCGATACTAGGGTCGCGCCGATTTCCGCGTGTATTGATGGAGGCCTGATCGGCTTCGTCATCGATGAGAAGAACCGGTACATCAGCGAGCCGACCTTCGAGTTTGCCGAACCACTCGTTGAGCCGTTTCAGGATCGGCGTAATCTTCTTCGCGACGATTAGAACGGTACCGGTAGATGCGAATCCGTCGGCCACCTCTGGTTCACGAAAGTCTGAAGCCTCATCGGTCAGCGTGATCCAGTCGACGCCGGTCCCGGCCAGCTCCAGATCCAGGCGCTTCTGCGTCTGGTTTCGCAGTGAATCGTGAATGCCTGAAAGAACGATGATCAGGCGGTAGCCAACATCGGCTGCACGCGCTGCCACAGCCGTGAAGTTGGCGGTCTTGCCGGACTGAACGTAGCCGACGACCAGACCGCGGCACTGGAATTCCGGGCGATCTACAGGTGTGGTCTTCGAGATGATCCGCAGTGACTCTTCCGCGACCGACGCAATCTGGTGTGGCTTCCATTTGGGCTGGGCCCGCAGATAGGCTTCATGTCGGGACCAGTTGGTCCAGGTGGTGGCATCGGTCCACAGGGCCAGCCTGGGCTTCAGTGTAAGGGGAAGCGGAAGCCGGACCTGCATCAGGCCTTATCCGTCAGCTGGTCCTGGACACCGGCCGTCTCCAGTGCGCGAAGGAATTCAGACAGAGCGGTCTTGGCGTCGGCATCCTTGTCGATGAGCTGCACGAGCGTCACCAGCGTCGGCATCAGCGGGGTGACCTCGACTTCCTCCCCCTTGAACCCGGTCTTGCGGTGCCATGGCTTGTCGCCGCTGCTGACAAGGCGGATTGAAGTTCTGTCCTTCTTTGCAGCCGGGGCCGGAGCAGGTGCCGTCACGGGAGTACCTCCCGCTGCTGTCGTTGGAGGCAAGAAGCCGCCTGGCGCTGGAGTGCCGGCCGGCGACACCGTCTTGCCGCCTACTTTCGACGCCGGCGCAGGTTTTTCCTTCTTGTTGTACCGGAGGCGGGCCGCTGCGCGAGGGGTCTTGATCAGGTCTCCGAGGGGCTTGATGATCGCAAAGGGCAGGCGAATGAGCTGCTTGCTGATATCTACCTGCAGTTGCTCATCTGCCAGCCTGTCGAAGTCGACTGCGACACGAATCAGCTTGGTGTGCTCATCCTTGGCGAAGAGATCTTCCCAGCCGCCCCATTTGATGAGGCGGTCAAGTCGATAGAAGTAAAGGCCCTGAGCATCGTTTGCGCGGCCATTGAGGGTGTGGCGGTCGCGTTCGACGCGTTGTTCCAGCGGCGGCAGATCCTTGATGTATTCGTCGAACTCTGCCTCGTTTGGCGTGACGTATGCACGAACATAGAGGGCAGCCGTCTTGTCCGGAGAAGCGCCGGGAAGCTCGATGCGATGCTGGTCGTACTCTTTCGTCAGCGGGTGCCCCATGGGGTTGTTGGCACACAGAACGTCATCGTTCAGTCGGATGACGACCTTCTCGCGCCCGCGCGCCTTGCCTTCAAGGTACCGGTGGAAGACCAGTTCGAGGTGCGACTTGATGGCAGCGAGTTCCTGCGCGTAAGGAGAATCTGCCCTGCCTCTCGCAGGCTCCATCGAGGGGCGCATCTGCGTGAGCAGCACGGCCGTGCCCGTCTCGCCGATGTCCACTGCCGAGGCATGCTCGGGAGCTACCGGGTCGCTCAGAAGCGCCCAGCGGCGAGTCTTGGCAAGATGGTCCTTGTCCCAGGTGAGTGTCGTGCTTTCGTTCCCGGCAGCTTTCGATACGACCGTCAGTCGATCAGCCTGGGACCAGGCCGCCCCCTTCAGCCCATAGCCGAACTTGCCCAGATCGCCGTCGTCGTATTCACGCTGGTGCCCGATCTTCATGGCGTCGCGCAGACCCGATGGGGTCATACCCCTACCGTCGTCGCGAATGCACATCCACCGGCCGCCCGCATTGGGATTCGGGAAGGTGATGTCGATCTCCCGTGCGCCATGCGACAGGCTGTTGTCCACCAGATCGGCCACGGCGCTGGGCAGGCTGTGCCCGGCACGTGCCAGGATCTTGAAGAGGCCGAGCGGGTCCGGTGCGGCGTCATCGTCGTCGCGGTAGTTGTCGGTTTCTTTTTGTGACGTCACGGACACTGTTTCTGCCTCCTTGAATAGCTGCGGGAAGTGATCCGAGAGCACTGCCTGGCAGTGCTGGCCTTCCTCACCGTACAGCGCAATCATTGCGGATTTGCCGAGCTGGGCACTCTCTCCATGGCACAGGATCGAAGAGCGGGCTGGGTGGTCTGCCGGGATGACAACCCAGGATGCATTGGCCGGGGTGCTCGAGGCGTCAACTACCATCGCGAACAGGACGCCTGGGTCGACGAAACTGTAGAAGGAGCTTTTCGGGCAATCGCCTTCGAATCTCCAATTTTTGTGCTGCCGCTTGAGCCATGAAGCAATCTCAACCACGGTACCTTCGTCTTCGAGACGACGGCAGGTGATTGCGATGGTGTCCGGGTTCTCTGCTGAAGGAAAAACCTTGCCGACGACGTCCCAATCGAAGTTGATGGAACGCTGTTTGGCGCGTTCTTTCCCCTGGCGGCGGTACTCATGAAACATGCCGAGTTCGGAATGAGTAAGCAGTCGGAGAATAGTGAACTTCACTTCCCGCCCTCTGTCGTCTTGATTTGTGATTGCTCCAAATCGAACAATGCCACACGCATGTCCTGTGTCTCCGGTGCCCCCAGGCATTCCCGCATCCCACGAGCGATAGCATAGGCGAATAGTGGTGGCACGGCGTTGCCAATCTGCTTGAATGCCGGGTTCATCGATCCTTTGAAAACGAAGCCGTCAGGGAATGACTGGAGCCGCGCAGCCTCACGGACGGTGATGGTGCGTGCCTGTTTCGAGTCGAAGTGGATGTGGGAGTAAGAGTCCTTGCCGAGGTGCGCCATCAGCGTACGTACAGGGGCATCGGGGCGGAGCTTCCACCACTTGTTCGGAAACTTTCCCGGGTCATACGGGATGCGCCAGGACGTAATGTATGTGCTGACGTCTGCGTGTCTCGGGTCGGTGGGCAAACCGAGTCTCCTGCGGTCGGCAAGCCAGTTCGCAATTTTCTGCTCTACATAGGCATGCACCTGCGGGTACTCCCAGCCAGGCTGAATCTCGGCGAAGATCTTGTAGTCGCGCGGCAGATACCGAAAAACATGGCCAGTCGTAGACTTGGTCGTAAATCCGTGCCACTCCCGCATCAAGCGCGAATAGGCAGTCGACGGCTTTTTTGCTGTGTACTCGACAGGTTCTGACGGGTCTTTCGCCCCGCGACGAATGGCACCCGAGCGAAGCATTTCTTCTGCGTACAGGTGCGGCAGATCTGCCAGCGCATCAGAGGCCGATGTGGCCGCAGGAGAGTCGGGAGCTGGATCGGGAATCCAGCGGTGGTGCGCAGAGCCTTCGGCTTTGATAACTCGCCTCGCAGCATTCTTGGAACTGGTGTAGCCGGATGGCAGAACCAAGTGGTGCGTTGGCACCGGAAATTTTGGCTTGATGCCGGTCGAACGATGGAAGCCTACCAGAATCATGCGTTCCCGCATCTGCGGAACGCCGTACCAGACGGAATTCAGCAGTGTGTACGCTACGTCGTAGCCTTCTTCGGCTAGGCTTTTGGAAACGAGCTCGGCAACATTGGTGCCGCCATGGTTGAGGATGTCTGGCACGTTCTCCATCAGCAGCGCAACAGGCTTTGTCGCCCGGATGAATGCGACGTAGCGCTCCCACAGGCTGACCCGCCCATCCACCAGGAAGGCTTCGTCTGCGGTCACCTCTTCGCGCAGCCGGGCCTGCTCGCGGAGCTTAGCCCGGCCTACACGGGCGAACGCCTGACAGGGTGGCCCGCCGACGAGGACATCGATCTGATGGTCCGTGGCGCCCTGCAGTCCGAGATCGCCGAAGACGGTTTCTGCGGTTTCGGCTACCGCGTCGCGCGGGGCGTGGTGCGCTTCCTTGTCCCCTCCGACCGAGCGCGAGCCGAAGTTGGCTCCGTGCGACTTCGCAGCCCACGGGTCCATTTCGATCGATGCGACCGGTGTAAATCCGGCGGTCAGGAAGCCAAGGGATATGCCGCCACAGCCTGCGAACATGTCCATGTAGCGGATTTCGCCGCCTTCCTGAATACGCTGCAGCTTGCTGCGGATCAGCTCGTCGTCTGAGGTAGAGGCGCGGGTATTATTACCAGTCGAGGGGGACAGGTCTGCAGCCGAGATAATGGGCTCTTCGTAGGTATTGCTGGGCTGCGATTTGCGCAGCTCGGTTTGGATGGACATCCGGTATCTCTCATAGGGAACATGCGCCAAGACCACCTGCACGGAGCGCAGAAGGGCGGCCGCTCAGGCCTGCTCATACCACGCGGCGCAGCCCGGTTTGACGAATCGTCAACCGGGCGCCAAATGCTACATCGTGTCAGAGTGTAATGAAAATGCCGCGAGGTGTCGCCTGCGCAGGTTGCGTGAACCTTCATAACTTAGCCAGCCTCAACCGTCGAAAGAATGCCCTTAGCCTCAAGGTTTCACGGACAAAGGGGTCCGTCTCGACCTAAACGACGATATCTAATGCTTACCATTGCCTGATGGGGCAAAGCCTTCGCCCAGCCCCCGGGACCTACGAAGAAATCCACGATTTGAATTGGCTCGCAAAGCGGAAAGTTTTTCCCAAGGAGCTATCCTGCGACAGGGGCAAGCTCATCTGGGGGTTGTTCATGGACATAGTCAGCAGAGAAGTCAGGTCTCGAATGATGGCGGGCATCCGCGGCAGCGATACATTGCCAGAGATGAAGGTCAGGAAGCTGCTTCATCGGCAAGGCTTCAGGTATCGCCTGCATCAGCGAGATCTTCCAGGCAAACCCGATGTCGTACTCCCTCGTCACCGTGTCTGCATCTTCGTTCATGGTTGCTTCTGGCACAGGCATCCAGGCTGCAGATACGCCACGATCCCAAAGACCCGTGAGGACTTTTGGCAGACAAAATTCGATCAGAACGTGAAGCGTGACATCAGGAACAGAGATGAACTGCTCAGCTCAGGCTGGCGAGTGATCGAGCTCTGGGAGTGCGGAATACGCGGACCGGAAGGGGGGATGAACTGGCTTCTGGAAACGATCCCGGATTGCACCCAAAAATACGTCTCCTGGCCCAATTTCTCCGACCTGCTCGTCCCCAGCGATCAGCTCACAGTAATCTGAGCCTGCCGGCTTTCAGCACTCGATTTCCAAGCACTCCAAAAGACTCTTCAAAGCAGTCTGGCGCGGGTGGCGCGCAACGATCAACAGCAACTCTTCACCAGCCATGGTTAACGTTTTCACGGCCGTTTGCTTGATAGGGTCAATCCCGACGATTTAAAGGGGGTAGAGCTCAAATTGCACCGTCCATCGGAATCCAGATCAAGCAGCGTTCCAACTGGTATGCCAAGCAAGTTGACCAATAAACTATTAACCAGAAAAAACAGATAGATACCGACTTGTTTCAAATTACCCCGGCGCCAGCCGCAATGACCTACAGAGGGTCGGGACTCTGGCGATGCCGGCATCGACGGCATTATCTCGCTCGATAAGTTGGGACTCGAGAAGGTTTACGTGCAAGCCAAGCGGTGGCAAAACACAGTGGGCCGCCCTGAGCTGCAGGCGTTCTACGGTGCGCTCGCCGGCAAAAAGCCAAACGCGGCGTTTCCATCACAACATCTGGTTTCACCGATCATGCGATCGACTTCGCTAAATCGGTAGAAGGTATCGTGTTGGTGGACGGCATGCGGCTGGTGCACCTGATGATGGATCACGAGGTGGGCGTTACATCACGACTCTTGCGGCTGCCAACGTTGGGTCGCCATTATTTCGGTGAAGAATGAGCTGCCTAGGTATTTCCAATGATCCGATTCACCCAAGGCAACCTCCTGGAAGCCAAAACCGAAGCCCTGGTCAACACGGTGAATACCGTGGGCGTGATGGGTAAAGGTATCGCGCTGATGTTCAAGGAGCGCTTCGCCGAGAATTATCACCTGTACTCGGCTGCCTGCAAGGCTCACGAAGTGGAGACAGGCAAGGTTCACGTGACGGCAGTCAACGAGCTGGAGGGTCCGCGCTGGATCGTGAACTTCCCGACCAAACGTCACTGGCGTTCTCCTTCGCAAATGGCATGGATAACCGAAGGTTTGCACGACCTACGTCGCTTCCTGATCGAAAACGATGTGAAGTCCGTCGCGGTTCCACCGCTAGGGGCTGGCAACGGTGGTTTGAAGTGGCCAGAGGTTCGCGAGCAGATTGTTGAAGTCTTGAGCGATCTGGATGTCGACGTGCTGGTGTTCGAGCCTTCTAACCAATATCTGAACGTCGCCAAGCGTAACGGTGTGGAAAAGCTCACGCCGGCTCGCGCACTGATTGCCGAACTGGTTCGTCGCTACTGGGTTCTGGGTATGGAATGCAGCCTGCTTGAGGTTCAGAAGCTGGCTTGGTTTCTTGAGCGCGCCATCGAAAAGCTGCCAAACACCGAAAACCCTCTAAATCTTCAGTTCGTCGCCCATAAGTACGGGCCGTATGCCAACCGGTTGGAGCATCTACTCAACAATCTGGACGGCAGTTATCTGCATTGCGACAAGCGCATCAGTGATGCGGGTATCAGCGATGTGATCTGGTTTGACGAAGGGCGCAAAGCGTTCCTACAGACTTATCTCCAAACAGAAGCCAAGGAATACACCCAGGCCTTGGAGCGTACCGCCGAGTTGATCGATGGCTTTGAGTCGCCTTTCGGCATGGAGTTGTTGGCGACGGTTGATTGGTTGCTGAGCCAGGATGGGATTTCCCCGACGGTTCCTGCCGTGCGCGAGGCGTTGAAGCATTGGGATGGCGGAGCGGGTGCTGCGGCTCGCAAAAGCAAGCTGTTCGATGATCAGGCGCTTGATATCGCGCTGAAGCGGCTGACTTCCAGTAGCTTCAGGCCCGAGGTGGCGACCTGTTAGGGGTAACGCGTGACTTGGACAATTATCCAACAGGTTGTTGGACAATCTCAGCGTCCATCGCCTCGATGACGTTCCGCAATTATGCAAGTATCTCTTGCACAATTAGAGCTCATCGCTTCGAGGACTCTCGAATACAAAAAGGTCTTGCCGAGCAAGACCTTTTTTCATACCTGGGGTAAGCGCGGCCCCTTGTTACCTCACCTCAACAATATCCAAAGCCCGATTCGCCAACAGCTCACTCAACTCAATCACCTGCAAAATCCCCATCGCAACACGCCGTCGCGATCCCTCAAGATCAAACGCCAAATCACTGATCATGGCATTCGCCGAAGCCAGGTTTTCACTGAGACTGGCAAGCAGACATTCCGAATCAACATCAGGCGCGATACGAAAGATGCTGCTGGGATTGTCAGACGTTTCTTTCTTCGGCGTAGGCTTCAGATAAAAATCCAAAGCGCGGGTAGCAGCATCATCAAGCTTCTTGTCACGAGCAGACTGAACACGAGACACGGTTTCGTCTGTAACTGGCGGGTTCGGTGTAATTTTGACCATGGTAAAGCTCCTAGAGTCTGTCGGGAGCCACCACCATTCGCTGCGAAACGAAGTTGGGGTGGCAGCTGTACGCGGGTTCGCAGACCGGGACTCTAGGGACCGGCAGACCCGAAGGTCTCCCACGCACAGCCACCTCTGACGAAATCACAGACATGGGCGATCTGCTTTCGAAGGTGACGTTGTGCGCCTATAGAGTCCGGGCTGCGAAACCCGATCACTGATGAGCAGTGACGGATTCAAATTACCGACGAGACCCAAGGCGCACAAGCCGGCGGATTCTGGCGTAGTTGTAGGCAATGGCGCAAGGCGGTGTCGGGTGGGTGTTGGGGTTGCGTCGAGCTGCCGATTGGTCTGTAGGTTGCTGATCTACTTGGCTGATAGCCACCATCGCGAGCAGGCTCGCTCCCACAGAGGAACGTGTATGCATATGTCGCTGCTGGCGACATGACGACAGAACGTGTCGCCGAAATCGAAAAATGGCGACACGTCAGGCGTTTCAAAAAATAGGGTTGGCGGGAGCGCG
>NZ_JABWQV010000097.1 GCF_014268615.1 Pseudomonas tehranensis
CCAGCGGGGATAAATCCCCTCGCCACAAGGACAGTTCCGCCAGATCGACTAGGTCAAACCCGCGAAGCAAACAACCCCTGATGCTGACGGCACTGTTCAGCACTGAGCATGAACACACCGTGCCCGCCACGTTCGAAGTCCAGCCAGGCAAAATCGACTTCCGGGTACAACGCCTCGACGTGAACCTGGCTGTTACCGACCTCGACAATCAACAAGCCCTTCTCGGTCAGATGGTCGGCGGCCTCGGCCAGCATCCGGCGTACCAGGTTCAGGCCATCATCGCCACAGGCCAGGCCCAGCTCCGGTTCGTGCTGGTACTCCTGGGGCATGTCGGCGAAATCTTCGGCATCGACGTAGGGCGGGTTCGACACAATCAGGTCGAAACGCTGGCCCGGCAATCCCTCGAAACCATCCCCCTGGACAGTGAATACGCGCTCGTCGACGCCGTGACGCTCGATGTTCTGGTTGGCCACTTCCAACGCTTCGAACGACAGGTCGGCCAGCACCACCTCCGCCTCCGGGAATTCGAAAGCGCACGCGATGCCGATGCAGCCGGAACCGGTGCAGAGGTCGAGAATCCGTGCCGGTTCCTGTCCCAGCCAGGGCGCAAAGCGGTTTTCGATCAGCTCCCCGATGGGCGAGCGTGGAATGAGCACGCGCTCGTCGACGATGAAAGACATCCCGCAGAACCAGGCTTCACCCAGCAGGTAGGCCGCCGGGATACGTTCGGCGATGCGTCGGCGCAGCAGGCGCTGCACATGAACCAGCTCTTCGTCTTCGAGACGGCAGTCCAGGTAGCTATCGGCAATTTCCCACGGCAGATGCAACGCGCCCAACACCAACTGACGGGCTTCATCCCACGCATTGTCGGTGCCATGACCAAAAAACAGATCCTCTCCATGGAAACGGCTGACGGCCCACCGTATATGGTCGCGCAGGGTACGGAGACGGGAAGTGATCACGGCGGCAAACTCCAGAAAAAACGACTGGCGAGTCTACCAGCCAAACACTCCCCCCACCAAAACACGCCTCAAACACGCCCCAAACACGAACGAAAAAGACCGGGGCAGATGTAGGATTTATCCGTTTTTCGCGCTGACTATTGAACAAGACGGACATCTTGACAAGGCTGTAGGCCAGCAACGACGGCCCTTGCGATGGAAGCGATTCACAGAACCGCTCAGCCAGAGGAGAATGTCGCAAAAGCCCCACTCGAAGGAGCCCCAGAATGTCCGTTCCAAAAACGATGTTTCAACTCAGCGGTCGCGGTTACGCGGCGGCCAATCTGAGTCAAGCGACGCTGATCATCATCGATGCCCAGAAAGAATACCTCGCCGGCCCCCTGGCGTTGAGTGGCATGGATGCAGCGGTCGCGAACATCAAGCAATTGCTCGGCGCGGCCCGTGCCGCCGGCCGGCCGATCGTGCATGTGCGTCACCTGGGCACCCATGGCGGGCTGTTCGATCCACAGGGCGAACGCGGGGAGTTCATTAGCGGCCTGGAACCCCAGGGCGACGAAACCGTGGTGGAAAAACTGCTGCCCAGCGCGTTTCACGGCACCGAGTTGAAAAAGCGCCTGGAGGACCTCGGCCCCCTGGACCTGATCGTTTGCGGTTTTATGAGCCATTCCAGCGTCAGCACTACCGTGCGTGCCGCCAAGAACCTGGGCTTTCGTTGCACCCTGGTCGAAGACGCCTGCGCCACTCGCGATCTGCCGCACAAGGGCGGAGTCCTGAGCGCCGAACACGTGCACCAGACCGAGATGGCTATCATGGCGGACAACTTCGCCACCCTGGCCCTGACCCGCGATTTCATCTGACACCCCTTCGATAAGCGGCCCGTTGCGCCGCTTATCCGCAAAAGCCTCTCATTTGCCGCAATTGCCGTAGTGTCAGGAACAACCCGAACATCTTCCGGTCGAAGGGCCGATACCCATTGAGGAAGGTCGGAATGAAGTTATCCGATGGTTTTGACGCACGTCGCTTGCGGCCCAAAGGCCCGAGCAACTGGCGCTTGCGTTTCGGTGCCGCGCTCGCGGCGCTCCTGGCAACGCTCGGTGTACTGCTGGCGATGGCCGGCGCCGCCAGCCTGCTGGGTCGCCCGCCCGCCCTGGGCGAGTTGAACGCAACCGCGCTCGGCTCCACGATCATTCTGGTGATCGGCTTGCTGGTACTGCTTTTGGGCGTCTGGCTGTGGCGTCTTTGCCGCCGTCGGGCCCGCCAATCCCTGGAGCTGGCCATGGCTCCTCACTTGATGAAAAAGCACGACTGACCCGCCGCCCGACGTTTTGTCGCGCCGGATCCCGCAGGAGTTGGGTAAACTGGCCGGCCTTCGCGGAGGCTGACATGCAAGACGACGACTTTTCCCTGTTCAAAAGTGCGATCCAGGGCGTTAAACCGATCAAGCACGACCGTGCCGAGACCGGCAAACCCAAGGCGGATCGCGCACAAATCGCCAAGCTGCGCCAGGCCGCCACGGTGCGCACCGATGCCACCACGGTGGATGGCTTGTCCGACCAGTTCGTGATCGACGTAGGCCCTGAAGACGAGCTGATGTGGGCTCGCGACGGCGTTCAGGAAAGCCAGATGCGCAAGCTGAAGGTTGGCCAGATCCCCTTCGAAGGCAGCCTCGACCTGCACGGCATGACCGTGGAAAAGGCCCGGGAAACCCTCTGGGCCTTCCTGGCCGAAGCCACCCGCTTCGAGATTCGCTGCGTACGCGTCACCCACGGCAAGGCCGTGCGACTGGACGGCAAGCGGCCGATGATCAAGAGCCACGTCAACACCTGGCTGCGCCAGCACCCGCAAGTGCTGGGCTTCACCTCCTGCCAGGCAAAACACGGAGGCGCCGGGGCGGTGTACGTGATGCTCAAGCGCACCATGATGGAAGGCCGCGACGAGTAGCGCCCGATTGCCGAGCTTGCAGCGCCGTGTCCGCCACCGTACCCTTGCCCTTTGCGTAAAATCCCACAGGTAGTTTCATGTCTCTGGAACAGAATTATTCCGCGATCCTCGGCCAACTGGGCGAGGACGTTTCCCGCGAGGGCCTGCTCGACACGCCCAAGCGCGCTGCCAAGGCCATGCAGTACCTCTGCCGCGGTTACGAACAGACCCTCGAAGAAGTCACCAACGGTGCCTTGTTCAGCTCCGACAACAGCGAAATGGTGCTGGTCAAGGACATCGAGTTGTACTCGCTGTGCGAGCACCATTTGCTGCCCTTCATCGGCAAGGCCCATGTGGCCTACATTCCGAGTGGCAAGGTGCTGGGGCTTTCGAAAGTCGCACGCATCGTCGACATGTACGCACGTCGCCTGCAGATCCAGGAAAACCTCAGCCGCCAGATCGCCGACGCGGTCCAGCAGGTGACCGGTGCCCTGGGCGTGGCGGTGGTGATCGAAGCCAAGCACATGTGCATGATGATGCGCGGTGTGGAAAAGCAGAACTCTTCGATGATCACCTCGGTGATGCTCGGCGAGTTCCGCGAAAACGCCGCGACCCGCAGCGAGTTCCTCAGCCTGATCAAGTAACCCCTGCATGAAAAAAACCGGCATTGATCGCCGGTTTTTTTTCGCCCGTGAAAAATCAGGTAAGCTGCGCGCCCTCTTCTTCCCTGTCGCGAGGCTTAATACCGTGATCGTCAAAGCGCTGCGAGTTGGCCTGGGCCAGCTGATCATTTTCATCGACTTCATCACCCGCCCCGGCAAGAAGCAACGTCCGGCCGAGGCCCAGGCGCAAGTCAATCAGGCCGCCCGCAGCCTGACGCTCTATCAGTTCCACGCCTGCCCGTTCTGCGTGAAGACCCGCCGCACCCTGCACCGCCTCAACGTGCCGGTGGCCTTGCGGGATGCAAAAAACAACGAGCAGGATCGCCAGACGCTGCTGGAGCAAGGCGGCAAGATCAAAGTGCCATGCCTGCGTATTGAAGAGAACGGTGAAACCACCTGGATGTATGAGTCCAAGGTGATCATTGAGTATCTGGATCAGCGGTTTGCTGCAGTCTGATAGTTTTATGGTGTGACGACTGGCCTCATCGCGAGCAAGCTCGGCTCCCACAGTGGGCCTTGGTGAACACTGGATTTGTATTCACCACCTCCCCTGTGGGAGCCGAGCTTGCTCGCGATGGGGCCCGGACAGCCATCACAAAGCCCCTTGATATCAAGCCGCTTTCGCCGCCAACGCCTGGCGCACCACCCCCGCCAACCGCTTGAGCCCTTCATCCAACCGCGCCGGGTCGATGTGGCTGAAGTTCAAACGCAGGTGCCCCGGATGCATGTCCGGTTCGGGGAAGAATGGCTCCCCCGGCATGAACGCCACGTCGGCAGCCAGAGCGGCGTCGAGCAAGGTGCGGGTGTCCAGCGGTTGTTTGAGGGTCAGCCAGAAAAACAGCCCGCCCTGGGGCACGTTCCAGTCCGCGATGTCGGCAAAATGCTTGTGCAGTGCGGTCTGGAACCGGTCGCGACGATCCCGGTAGAAATCTCTCAATTCACTCAAATGATGGCGATACTGCTCGGTGCCGATCCATTGCAATGCCTGCCATTGACCGATGCGATTGGTGTGCAAGTCCGCCGACTGCTTGAGCCGCAGCAGGTGTGGGAACAGATCCGGGCTGGCGATCAGGTAACCCACCCGTAGCCCGGGCAACAGTGTTTTCGACACCGTGCCGGTGTAGATCCAGCTGGCCTTGCGCAAGCGACTGACAATCGGCTTGGCGCTGGCGCCGTCGAAGGTCAGCTCACGATAAGGTTCGTCTTCAATCAGGGTCACGCCAAACTCATCCAGCAACGCCGCCACCGCGTCGCGCTTGGCCTCGCTGTAGCGCACCGCCGAAGGGTTCTGGAAGGTGGGAATCAGGTAGATGAACGCCGGTCGATGCTGTTCCAGCCGGGTTCGCAACTGTTTCAGATCAGGCCCATCGGCCTCCAGGGGCACCGTGATGCAGTCGGCGCCAAACAGCTGGAAAATCTGCAACGCAGCCAGGTAGGTCGGCGCTTCCAGCATGACTTGGGTGCCGACATCGATGTGCAGCTTGGCCGCCAGGTCGAGGGTTTGCTGAGAGCCGCTGACCACCAGCACCTGACTGGCCTCACACGCCAGGCCCAATGACCGCGCCTGTGCCGCCAGGGCTTCGCGCAAGGCCGGTTCACCTTCGCTCATGCCGTATTGGCCCATGGACACCGGCATGGCCTCCCATTCGACTTTCGGCAGCATGGCTTCGGCCGGCAGGCCGCCGGCGAACGACATCACTTCAGGGCGCTGCGCCGCGGCGAGGATTTCTCGAATCAAAGAACTTTTGAGGCGCGAGACACGTTCGGAAAAAGCCATGGGGTCACCTGTAGCGGGTCGCTGGAAGAATGAGTCAAACTAGTTGACCGAAATTACTCCGACCTCCGTGGATACGTCAACATGATTGACCTTAAAAACCCGACCTCCCAGCAGATGGCCATGGAAGCGTTCTTCTTCGGTTACCAGGCGTTTACCGCCAAGGCCGATGAAATGCTTGAGCGTCGCGGGCTGAGCCGGGTGCATCAGCGCATCGTTTTTTTTATCGCCCGCTATCCATCCTTGAGCGTGAAGGAGTTGCTGACCCTGCTCGGCGTGAGCAAGCAGGCGTTGAACATGCCGTTGCGGCAGTTGATGGAAATGCATTTGGTGAACAGTGTTGCGTCCGAAACCGACAAACGTAAGCGGCTGCTGGCGCTGACGACCGAGGGCGAGCGGTTCGAACAGGCGTTGCGTCGTGAGCAGGTGAAATTGCTGGAGCGCGTGTTTGCCGAGGCTGGAGACACGGCGGTGAATGGGTGGCTGGCGGTGAATCTGGGGTTGGGCAAGGGTTCGGCGAGCTGAGGGATTTGTAGCGTCAGAACCGGCGCCACCGCGAGCAGGCTCATTCCCACAGGGGAGCGGCGTCGTTCACAAAATTTGTGCGCATGGGGATCCATTGTGGGAGCGAGCCTGCTCGCGATGGCGTCCTCACAGTCGATATATCCCTATTCCCCAGACTTTTCGTCGACAAGACAGAAAACATTATTTGCTTTATTTGTATACAAAAGCATAATTCGCTTCGTGCGAGTTCCTGACCATCAGGTCAAAAAACCTCGCCAGCCTTACCTGCCTCAAAGCAACGCCGCCACCCTCAGGGGGCGGGCGTGCTGGAAATAACAATAAAACTCTTGAGGAGTACTCGCTGTGGAAAGCCGCAAACCCGAAGCCCGGACGCTGGACCTCTCGCCGCCACTACGCACTGGCTGGCTGGAGCGCATCTTCAAACTCAGCTTGCATGGCACCACGGTGAAGACCGAGCTGATTGCCGGTCTGACGACCTTCATCACCATGGCCTACATCATCTTCGTCAACCCCAACATCATGGCCGACGCCGGCATCGATCACGGCGCCGCATTCGTCGCGACCTGCATCGCCGCCGCCCTGGGTTGCCTGTTGATGGGCCTGTACGCCAACTGGCCGGTGGGCCTGGCACCGGGCATGGGCCTGAACGCGTTTTTCACCTACACCGTGGTCGGCACCATGGGCTACAACTGGGAAACCGCATTGGGCGCGGTGTTTATTTCCGGGGTGCTGTTCATGTTCCTGACCCTGTCGCGGGTGCGTGAATGGCTGCTCAACAGCATTCCGGTGAGCCTGCGTTATGCCATGGGCGCGGGAGTCGGGTTGTTCCTCGGACTGATCGGCCTGAAGACCGCCGGCATCGTCGTGGACAGCCCCGCTACCCTGATCAAGCTCGGCTCCCTGCACGAGCCCGGTCCGCTGTTGGCTGCGGTGTGTTTCCTGATGATCGCCGTGCTCAGCTATCACCGCGTGTTCGGCGCGATCCTGATCAGCATCATCGCCGTGACCCTGGCCGGCTGGGGCCTGGGACTGGTGCAATACAACGGCGTCATGTCGACGCCTCCGAGCCTGGCGCCCACCTGGATGGCGATGGATGTGGTCGGTGTATTCAACGTCAGCATGATCAGCGTCGTGCTGGCCTTCCTGTTCGTGCACATGTTCGACACCGCCGGCACCCTGATGGGCGTTGCCCAGCGTGCCGGGCTGGTCAAACCTGATGGCAAGATCGAGAACCTGTCCAAGGCCCTGAAAGCCGACAGCGCCTCCAGCGTGTTCGGCGCCATGGTCGGCGTGCCGCCAGTGACCAGCTATGTGGAAAGCGCCGCCGGTGTCGCGGCGGGTGGCCGTACAGGGCTTACCGCGGTGACGGTCGGTGTGCTATTTATTGCCGCGATGTTCTTCGCACCACTGGCCGGGATGATCCCCGCCTACGCTACCGCGGGTGCCTTGATCTATGTCGCCATGCTGATGATGGGGGGCATGGCCCACATCGAATGGGACGAAGCGACCGACAGCATCCCGGCCATCGTCACGGCCATCATGATGCCCCTGACCTTTTCGGTCGCCGACGGTATTGCGCTGGGCTTCATCACCTATGTGGTGCTTAAGGCCGGCACCGGTAAACACAAGGAAATTTCTGTCAGTCTGTGGGTGCTCTGCGCGATCTTCATCGCCAAGTTCATCTTCTTGTAGGCACGGGATTATTCATCAGCCTCACCCCGTCGGGTGAGGCGTTTTTGCATCAGGAGCAAAGCAATGAATCTGGAAACCTGGCTGTTGTTCAGCGGCGCCGCTCTGGTGGTGATCCTCATCCCCGGCCCACTGTCGTTGCTGATGATCGGCAACAGCCTGAACTATGGCCTGCGCCGTTCGTATCCAGCGTTCCTGGGTGGCGTGATCGCCTCGATTTGCCTGCTGAGCGCATCGGCGCTGGGGCTCGGTGCACTGTTGTTGGCGTCGGAACAGCTGTTCAGCGCCCTGAAGATGGTTGGCGCGTTGTATTTGTTTTATCTGGCCTGGCAGAGCTGGCAGCAATCGCGCCAGCCGTCCCAGGGGGCCGAAGTGCCCCAGGCCGCAGCCATCCCGCGCTTTCGCGCCCTGTTCGGCCGGGCGTTCGTGCTGGGTGCCAGCAACCCCAAGGACATTCTGTTCTTCGCCGCTTTCCTGCCGCAGTTCTTGAGCGCCGAACAACCGTTCCTGCCGCAACTGCTGATCATGATCGCCACCTGGACCGTTCTTGATCTGCTCTGCAAGCTGGCTTACGGCCTCGGTGCCCACGGCGCGGCGCGGTATCTGCGCACGGGTAAAGGCCAGAGTTGGTTCAATCGCGTCAGTGCAGGACTCTTTGGCGGTGCAGGCGCGGCCTCTTTGATGTCCACTCACTGAGTCCCTGATTTTGCGAAACAGCCTCATTTTCTATTCGAGGCTTTCGCAAAACGTAGAAACAACCCATCGATATACACCCCGCCAGGAAGCATCTTACATATAGGGCCACTCAATCATCGTTGAACAAGGACGTTCACAATGGCCCAGATTTTCCAGCCCGGCTCCGTGCCCGACGACTATGCCGTAGTCATTACCGATTTAGGCGTGCGTACAAATAAACACGCCATCGAAACACTCGATTTCCGGACTGCCGATGGGACGCAGTTGAGTTCGGAGCACAAGCATAGACAAGCCCAACTTGAAATCGTGGATAAACTTTACGGTCCGATACACATCGGTTCCGTGACTGTCACCCGCTCAGCTTTGGATGCGCTAGGCGCAACGACCGATGGGCAGCCACTGAACGGTGACAATACTTTTTTCCGCAGCCCCACTCGTTTTTTCGTGAACTCGTTACAGTTCAGCGCAACCGATATCGAAACACGGCTCAAACTAACCGCCGACGCAAACGACTATCGGCTGCCCACGTTGCTGTTTGAAATGGCGAGCCAGCGCTCACCCGCCGCGCCCCCATTATTGAGGCAAACGCCCGAAACCCAAGCCGAACCTGCCAGCCATCGAAGAACCCTGGGAAAACTCCTGAGTTCTGCCCAAAGGCTCGATATACAAGGGCTTAGCCATAGAGCATTCAGTTGGGCAAATACGACCAAGAGCAATATCCTCATCCCTACAGGGCTTGGACTTCAGGCCTTCGGCATCTATAGCGGTCTGCGAGGCCTGCAAGACGCCATCCGTAACAAGGACGCCTACCAGACCATTTTCAATGGGACCAGCGTGGCCGCCGAAGTCGCTTCTATCGGTGTCGAAGCTGCGGTGACCAGACAAGCCTCTCAGATGATCAGGGCCGGCCAACGCTCCCTCGAGGACTTTGCCAAAACGACCTTTGCCACGCGCCTCGCCCGTGGAAGCGGGCTGATTGCCAGCGTCCTGACACTTCCTTTCGATATCATCGCCGCGGTCGATTCTTTCAAAGCGGCCGCCCACGCCACTGGCAAAGAAGCCACCGATCACTATGTCAGCGCAGCCTTGAGCGTCACCAGCGCCGCGATGACCTTAACCATTGGCATAGCGGCGCTGGCGGGATTTGGGTCAGCCGGTCCTGCGGGCCTTGCCGCCGGACTTATCCTGGTGGTGGGCTCACAAATCTGGGGCGCGATTCGTCAAGTCGATGAAATCGACGACTATATAGAATTCACCGTACACGAGCGTCTGCGCACCGGTTGGTTCGCCTTCTGGGCAATGGGACCTGATAAAGATATCCAGGATCGCTACACCATCACCAAGGCTACCGCCGAACATACAAAGCTGCTGCAGGCCAATGCCTCGCACTTGCTCAAAGGCCCACTAAGAGACAGCACCGAGGCAATCGTAAACGGTACATTCACCGTGGAACTCGAACCGGTGCCCTACAACACCTGGAACTGGTGGACCGGTGCCCCGTACCGGGCGACGACAGTCCGTCCGAAGATCAAAGACAACGACGACCGGGTCGATGCACGCACAGGGGTTACTGCTGGGACGCCGGGTGCAGTCATTGAGGCGTCGGCGGAGCATAAAGCTATCTATTGGTACATGGGCGGCGGCAACGACACTGTTGAGGGCGTCGAAAACAAGCCGAACGTCTTTCACTACGGGGCGGGTCATAAAAAACTCACCGGTGGCACAAAAGACGACGCGTTTATCTTCGAGGGCTCGACAGAGGCCCTCAGTGAAACTTCAGCTAATAAACTGGCAGGTGGCTTGGGCAATGACACTCTCGTGTTATCGGGCCGTAGCCGCAGTCACCACGAGCCACGCCTGGGTTATCAGGTCGATCTGGACGCCGGGCAAGTGTCCATCATCACTCAAGCAAGTCATGACACGCAGAGCAAGCATCATCGCCATGCGGACCTTGAAAGTATTGAAAACGTAGAAATCCCTGAGGGTGGTGCCAACATCATCAAAGGGACAGCCGGCCCAAACATCATCAAGTCCCGCGGCAATGATTCAATCGAAGCCGGCGCGGGAGACGACCGAATTTATATTCTCAATGGAAATAACCGTAACGCAGACGGCGGACCTGGCGAGGATATCTATGCCATCGCTCATAAACCCGGCCACGTTTCCATCACCGAAGATGGCGTGGACAACAGCGTCATCGCACTGGACTGGAGAGCTGACCTGATTGAAAGCTGGCGAATTGAAGAAGGTCATCTGGTTATTACTTCATGCTTTGATGCAAGCGATCGGGCGTTTCGCAAAGTCACCATCAGGGAAGTCTATGAAGACTCTGATTTTCCAAGAGCCCTACAAAACAACAGGCTGACGTTCATCACTCAGGATGGTTACCATTTGGTACCCGACCTGCCCGACACGATCGAATCCCGCAGCCCGCTCGACATTGAAACAGTCGTGGTGCAACCCGGCACACCCCGAAACCCGGCTATCCTGCCCGATCGAAGCGAGCAGCAGATCAGCCATGACAAAGACACCAGCTACTATGTTTCACATCTCAATGAACTGACCACACTCAAGGTCAAACAAAAAAGCGAGTTTTCCACCACCCTTCATCTGGACTACGCCAACGCCGAGCTGAGTCGTATCGAGGCCTACTACAAGGCTCATGTCACGCAACAAGATGAAGGGGATAGCATCAAATACGGCGAATGTGGCCTGACCTTACACTTTGGTGCTCGCCGAGTCGTATTGAAAAATCTGGCAAGTTCCGATGAGCGCTATAGCGCGCAAAACCCGAAGACCGGCCGGCGTGCATTTTCCACCCTGGGTTCGCATCATACTTTTATCCTCACCATGAACGACGGCTCGTCCTACCGCCTGGTCCAACCCTCGCCCGACTACGGCCTGTTGCTGGACGAAACATTCATCGGTAAAGATCCGGTGGAATGGAAAACAGACGCTCCATTGCCATTGACGCCTACCCAAAAGAAATACGCCTATCTACTACCCTTGGACAAAAAACCTTATTACATGCGCAGTTGGGCAACCTGCGCCATGCTGACATCGCCCACAGAACAGACGGGTATCGAAGTCCTGATTGGCGAAGGCTCCACCTACCTTGTTCACCTGAGCCCGAACATGACACTGCGCCTGTCCACGCCAGGTGCTTTGGCCGGCGCCAATCCTCGGTTACCCCGTGCCTCCCTATGGGAGTTGGATGCCACGCGCCTGGGTCAAGTCGAGATAAAACTGTCCTCCAACCTGCTTCAAATGGGTGGAACGACTATCCATCTTCCCGCCTATGAAGCTGAAGACCTTGTCGACCCGATACGAGTCATCACTGCACAAGGCGTTGTTTATGCTGTCGACAGCCTGTTTGAGCGGGTTTATGTAGAAGCGCTTGATGGCCGCTATTTTGCCCCGTTCACCGACCCCAACACCGCATTGCCCAGCGAACTGTCGAGCCTGACATCCGAAGAACTGAAGGTGCTTCACGTTGCTGTCAAAGATGGGTCTCCCGGCACATTGAGCTACAACCTCAGAACCCGCAGGTGGATCCTGGACACCGATAAATCCCGAGTCATTGAGGCGGCGGATCTGAGAAAAACAGACCTGTGTGACCACGCCCTCAAGATCTATCAGGATCTGGCTCGCGAGGGGCTCAATCAGACGCCCCCCCTGGGTGATGACGCACTTCGTCTGTTGCGGGAGAAGTGCGTGGAGCTGATAGAGAGCTTCACATTGGACAACTCGGTGATGTTTGCGCGGGCGTTAGCGCTGAGTGCAGTCTTCGGCATAAGGCTCTTGCAATTGAGCTGGTTCCTCTCATTGGCTGAGGCGTCTCCCGAACCTACCTGACCTTGAAAAACGTCTTCGCCGGTTTATTTCACACGCCATATATATGTAGTGCACCCGTCTGCTGGTTTTCCACGAACATTCTTGAACCCAGGGCCTGTCAGCCTCCGGCTATACGACAGGCCATGAGCTTGATACCTACATGAATCATTCATATTCAAACTCAAGAGCAGACATTTTCAATGAGTCCAAGACGAAACACCCGCCCCCCTCTTACAAAGTCGTCCCCTGATACGCCTCACTCCAGTCG
The DNA here is from genome assembly GCF_014268615.1 of Pseudomonas tehranensis. GTDB lineage: Bacteria > Pseudomonadota > Gammaproteobacteria > Pseudomonadales > Pseudomonadaceae > Aquipseudomonas > Aquipseudomonas tehranensis. The sequence continues at coordinate 12,331 of NZ_JABWQV010000097.1, forward strand.
CGATACGTCACTGGACACAATACTCGGCAATCCCACGAGAGGTGCAGACACCGATCAGGCATCCGGTTCGCCAACCGGACGACAACTTGATGCAACTGAATCGCAGCACCCGACTATTCAGGTATCCGAAATCACATCCGCGACAGCTATCCGTGATGGCTCCCTGTCGGTATCGCTGGACAATTATTCCCTTTCACCCGAGCTGGTCCCGCTGTTATCGGAGCCGGACGCAACCTCTGGAATCCGCACGTTCAAGACACGCACCTACGTTGAGCTTGAAGAAGGTGGGACGGTGCTGCTTGGTCGCGACTCCGAACAGAACTACAGAGCCCGAGCAGGCACTGAACTTGTTGCCTCTGGACCACGCCTGGAACAAGTGGAGGGCAGCCTCCTATGGCGTCGAATTGCGCACCTCGACGTGACGCAGCACGCAGACTCCAATCTCCCGCCTACACGGGCATTCAGGAAGAACTGGGGGGTTGACCCAAGATTCACATTGTCCGAATTGCTTACCATCGACAATGTTCACTATAAGGTGGTGACACGTACCGACGCGCGAGAATCCCCAATCACCTACATTCAGTCACCCGCCCATCCCATTTATGATTTTGACCTGCTCGAAGCCACCCTCAGGCATGTGCCTGACGAACAACCCCGAGGCGCAATACAAGTTCCGCCGGACAACCATTGGGAAATTGACGCCAGACTACCCTTTGAAAAACCACTGACCGCTTACGTCCGGGATTTTTTTCCAGAAGTCACCACGGTCACCCTGGAAAACATCGCAAGAAAGCAATTTGAACTGAGCAATGACTCGCCGTTTGCCGACGCTGCGGGTTTGACTGCACTCCGGCAGATTTACAGCAGTTGGCAAAACGCGACCCTCTCGCCACATCCGCAATGGTCCGATCCACTACTGATGCTTCCGATTCTTCCCACCTCTTCGGCATCCCGAGGCGCTGCCCGCTCGATAGCCCTGCCCCACCCTTCCTCAACAGGAACATTGAATCGATTGGATTTTGATCCCCTGCGGTTCCAGCGACAGTGGCTTCTTTACCTGACGTCGTACTCGCCAGTGGAATTCAAACGCTTTATGGCCGCCCTTCTGACGCGTAATGGCTACACCGTCATTGAGCCCAACTCGTTCAATAGCTTTCCAGCATTGGTATTTCGCCGCACAGGGCATGACTATGTATTTTTCATGAGCCTGCACCGCACCAGAATTCCGAAGATTTCCCTTCCTATGTATATGGATCCCAAGACCGCCGACCTGCGTCTGGAAACCCAGGTCGGCGGAGTCGCTGCGAAAGCCGTCAACGATGCCCACAGTGCCAATAAAATCATCTGGCTCAAGGGCGGTACGGAAATTCGTCCAGGCGTTGCAGACACGATTTTTATCATCCGGGATGACAATGCCAGGCTGTAAATACATGGCTCAAAAAAAAAGCCCGCAGTGTGAGCGGGCGAAAAACCAAAGAAGCTACATGCGCAGTCGCTTCCAGGACAAGGCAACGACTTGGGGGATCAGCTGCCTCGATACGTTGAATAAGCGTAGGGCGAAATCAGCAGGGGCACGTGGTAGTGCTCCTGCTCGGCCGAAATGCCGAAGCGCAGCACCACCACATCCAGGAACGCCGGCTCGGACAGCTGGACGCCACGGGTGCGGTAGTAATCGCCGGCATGGAATTGAATCTGATAGACGCCGCTACGGTAGTCATCCCCTTGCAATAACGGTGCATCGCAACGGCCGTCGCTGTTGGTCAGCGCGCTGGCGACCCATTGCAGTTGCGCACCTTCGACGCGGTACAACTCGACCTTGATCGAGCTGCCCGGGCAGCCGTGCGCGGCATCCAAAACGTGAGTAGTCAAACGTCCCATTGATTGTGCGCGCCTCGCTGCAAGCAGTCCGGCCCGACGCCTCCTGAATCAGTTGAAAGACAGGCCGCACCATTTCGGAGCGCGAAACGCTGCGGCGATGAGCGAATTAAGACACTTCAAACGAAAATTGTACACAATAAAAAACAGAAATTTATCCCTTCCCTCATTCGCGGCGGGTTCTGACCCGATCGGCAATCAAACCAGCCTATACAATGGATTGTCCTGATTTAGCTGACCAAGTGGGCAGGTTTCTTGCAGTGTAGACCCGCAAGGGACGGCGATGAAAAATGCAAAAATTCAGGCTTACAAAGCGCACATAAAGTTGTATACAATCAATCCATCGCTGTGACGCCATCCTGTGACTCATCCCCCAGGGCGCCACCTACATGGCTCGAACAAGAAGGAAAACTGCAGTGAGCGCTGACTACCCACGCGACCTGATCGGTTACGGCAGTAACCCTCCCCACCCTCAGTGGCCGGGCAACGCCCGCATCGCCCTGTCCTTCGTGCTCAACTACGAGGAAGGCGGCGAGCGCAACGTGCTGCATGGCGACAAGGAGTCCGAAGCGTTTCTCTCGGAAATGGTTTCGGCGCAACCGCTGCAGGGCGAGCGCAACATGAGCATGGAATCGCTCTACGAGTATGGCAGCCGCGCCGGTGTCTGGCGGATCCTCAAGCTGTTCAAGGAATTCGATATTCCGCTGACGATCTTCGCGGTGGCCATGGCTGCCCAGCGCCACCCGGACGTGATCCGTGCCATGGTCGCCGCCGGTCACGAAATCTGCAGTCACGGTTATCGTTGGATCGACTATCAATACATGGATGAAGCCCAGGAACGCGAGCACATGCTCGAAGCGATCCGCATCCTCACCGAAATCACCGGCGAACGCCCGTTGGGCTGGTACACCGGCCGCACAGGCCCCAACACCCGCCGGCTGGTCATGGAAGAAGGCGGTTTTCTCTATGACAGCGACACCTACGACGACGACCTGCCCTACTGGGAACCGAACACCCCCAACGGCAAGCCGCACCTGGTGATTCCGTACACCCTGGACACCAACGACATGCGCTTCACCCAGGTCCAGGGTTTCAACACGGGCGACGATTTCTTCCAATACCTCAAGGATGCCTTCGACGTGCTGTATGCCGAAGGCAGCGAGGCGCCGAAGATGCTTTCCATTGGCCTGCACTGCCGCCTGATCGGCCGTCCTGCCCGCCTCGCGGCCCTCAAGCGGTTTCTTGAATACGCCAAGGGTCATGAGCAGGTCTGGTTCAGCCGTCGCGTCGACATCGCCCGCCACTGGCAGCAGACCCACCCGCATCCGGGCGCTTCGAAATCAGGGGCTTCAAAATGACCGCATTCCAGACCCTCAAGCCTTCGACCTTGAGCCGCGAAGCGTTCGTCATAGCCTTCGCCGACATCTACGAACATTCGCCATGGGTCGCCGAAAAGGCTTTCGACCTGGGCCAGGACCCCTCGATCGACCAGATCGAGACCCTGCACCAGCGCATGAGCGACATCCTGCTGTGCGCCGATCATGCCAGCCAACTGGCACTGATCAACGCACACCCGGACCTGGCCGGTAAAGCCGCCGTTCAGGGCCAACTGACCGAGGCCAGCACCAACGAACAGGCTGGCGCCGGTATTCACCAATGCTCGAGCGATGAGTTCCAACGCTTCACCGAGCTGAACGAGGCCTACAAAGCCAAGTTCAAGTTTCCCTTCATCATGGCGGTAAAAGGCAGCAACCGGCATCAGATCCTCGCGGCGTTCGAAACGCGCATCCACCACTCGGCAGATACCGAGTTCAAATGCGCGCTGGCAGAGATCAACAAGATCGCGTTGTTCCGATTACTGACTCTTTAGCGCGCAGCCCTGAGACCCAGGCCCCTGCAAGCATCCCCAGCCAACTTACTAAAGGCAGACAAGAAGAATGAAAGCTTACGCCGTACCCTTCGAGAAGTTCGTCAACCTGGCCGACGCCCGCCTGGGCACCAAGATCATCTCGGTCACCGATGACTGGTTCGCCGACGCCAACCGTCTGTTCCAGCCGACACCGGCCGTATGGAAGGAGGGCGTGTTCGATGACAACGGCAAGTGGATGGACGGCTGGGAGTCGCGCCGCAAGCGCTTCGAAGGCTACGACAGCGCGGTGATCCGCCTGGGCGTGCCCGGTTCGATCAAGGGCGTGGACATCGACACTTCATTCTTCACCGGTAACTACCCGCCGTCGGCGTCCCTGGAAGCCTGCTTCCTGGCCTCGGGCGAGCCAGACGAACATACCCAATGGACTGAAGTGCTGTCGGCCGTAGAACTGCAAGGCGACAGCCACCACTACCATGAAATCAGCAATGACCAGGCCTTCAGCCACCTGCGCTTCAACATCTACCCCGATGGCGGCGTGGCCCGGCTGCGGGTCTACGGCATTCCGTACCGCGACTGGTCGGCCGTGGGCGACAATGAACAGATCGACCTGGCCGCGGCCCTCAATGGCGGTCGCGCCCTGGCCTGTTCCGACGAACACTTCGGTCGCATGAGCAACATCCTCAACCCCGGTCGCGGAGTGAACATGGGCGATGGCTGGGAAACCGCCCGTCGTCGTACCCCCGGTAATGACTGGGTGATCGTCGCCCTGGGCCATGCCGGCGAGGTCGAGAAAGTCATCGTCGACACCTTGCACTTCAAGGGTAACTACCCGGACAGTTGCTCGATCCAGGGCGCGTTCGTCAAGGGCGGCACCGACAGCCAGATCGAAACCCAGTCGCTGTTCTGGCGCGAATTACTGCCCAGCCAGAAGCTGGAAATGCACGCCGAACACACCTTCGCCGAGCAGATCAAAGCCTTGGGGCCGATCACCCACATCCGCCTGAACGTGTTCCCGGATGGTGGCGTGAGTCGCCTGCGGGTGCTCGGCAAGGTCGCGAAGTAAACACCGTACCTGTGGCGA
>NZ_JABWQV010000098.1 GCF_014268615.1 Pseudomonas tehranensis
AGCGAGCCTGCTCGCGATGGCGCCAGCACAGCCCAAGGGATCTTGATCAATACACATTGCTTTCAAACTTCCGATTCCAAGGAAACCTCAATGAGCCTACTGACCCGCCTCCTGGCGCGCGGCACTGTCGTGCTCGCCAATTCGGCTACCAAGTTGCAATCGCTGCAAATGCGCCTCACCGCCGGCGAAGTGAATGACGATATGGAGCACTTCGAACCCTACGGTTTCACCAGCAATCCGCTGGCCGGGGCAGAGGGGATCGCCACGTTCCTGGGCGGTGACCGCTCCCATGCCGTGGTGCTGGTGGTCGCCGACCGTCGTTTCCGCCTCAAGGCCCTGGCCCCTGGCGAAGTGGCGATCTACACCGACGAGGGCGACAAGATCCACTTCAAGCGTGGCCGGGTCATCGACATCCAGACTGCGACCCTGAACATCCGCGCCAGCAGCGCGGTGAACATCGACAGCCCGGTCATCAACCACACCGGCAAGCTCGTTTCCCAGGGCGACCAGATCGCCGGCGGCATCAGCCAGATCAAGCATGTGCACGTCGGCGTGCAGGCCGGTAACGGCCAAACCGGCATGCCGGCGGGAGGCCAGTGATGTTCATCAGCCAGAACCTTCACGCCGCGCTGACCCGCTCGGTGCTGATCAGCCTGTTCACCTGGCGCCGCGCCGCTGACGACGATGCCGTGGATGACGAGCAACGTTTCGGCTGGTGGGGCGACACTTTTCCCACCATCGCCGACGACCGTATTGGTTCGCGGCTGTGGCTGTTGCGCCGGGTCAAGCTGACCCGGCAGACCCAGCTCGACGCCGAATTCTATGCCCGCGAAGCCTTGCAATGGCTGATCGACGATGGCCATTGCAGCGCCATCGACATCATCAGCGAACGCCTCGACGCCCAGCGCCTGAATCTGCGCACGGTTTTGACCCTGGCCGACGGCGAGCGCCTGGACATCAACCCCGATAACAGTTGGCAGGTGACCTATGCCGTTTGAAACCCCTTCGCTGCCGGTGCTGATCAAGCGCGCCCAAAGCGACCTGGCCAGCGATTCGCTGCGCCAGTCCGATGCTCAAGTGCTGGCTCGCACCCTGGGTGGCGCCGCCTATGGCCTGTATGGCTATCTGGATTGGATCGCTGAGCAGATCCTGCCGGACAAGGCCGACGAATCCACCCTGGAGCGCATCGCCGCGCTGCGCCTGAACCAGGCGCGCAAAGCGGCCCAGGTGGCCAGCGGCAGCGTCAGCTTCACCGCTACCGCGGGCGCTGTGCTGGATGTCGACACGCTGCTGCAGTCCAGCGATGGGCGCACCTACAAAGTGACCAGCGCCCGCACCACCAGCAATGGCCTCAATAGCACCACTGTCGCCGCGTTGGACGCCGGCAGCCTGGGTAATGCCGATGCCGGGCTGGTGTTGACGTCGGTGCAGCCGATCCTTGGGATCGGCAACAGCTTCACCGTGCTGGCGCCCGGGTTGACCGGCGGCCTCGCTCGGGAAAGCCTCGAATCCCTGCGGGCCAGGGTGATCCGCTCCTACCGCATCATTCCCCACGGCGGTTCCGCGCAGGACTATGAAACCTGGGCCCTGGAATGCCCTGGCATCACCCGCGCCTGGTGTCGCGGCAGCTACCTGGGGCCGGGCACCGTTGGCGTGTTCGTCATGCGTGACGACGACCCACAGCCGATTCCCAACACCGAGCAACTGGAAGAAGTCCGGGCCTATATCGAGCCACTGCGCCCGGTCACCGCCGAAGTGCATGTGCTGGCGCCAGCGCAGGTGCCGGTGACCTACCGGCTGCGCATTACCCCGGACACCAGCGCCGTGCGTGCCGCCATCGAAGCGCAACTGCGAGACCTGCATAACCGCGAAGCTGGCCTTGGCGAAACCCTCCTGCTGACCCACATCGCCGAAGCCATCAGCAGTGCCACCGGGGAAACCGACCACGCACTGACTGCACCCATCGCCGACGTGGTGGCCGCCAGCAATCAGTTGCTGACCTTCGGAGGCTGCGTATGGCAAGCCTGAGAACCGCCGAGCAGTACCAGGCCCAACTGCGCAGCCTGCTGCCCAGCGGCCCGGCGTGGGATCCGGAGCGGGTGCCGGAACTGGAAGAGGTGCTGCAAGGCATCGCCCAGGAATTGGCGCGTCTCGATGCCCGCGCCGTCGACCTGCTCCACGAAATGGACCCCGCGGGTGTGAGTGAACTGGTGCCGGATTGGGAGCGGGTGATGAACCTGCCTGACCCGTGCCTGGGCGCTACACCGCTGTATGACGACCGCCGTTTGGCGGTGCGTCGGCGGCTGTTGGCGGTGGGCAGCCAGGCCATCGCTTATTACGTGGAAATCGCCAAGAGCCAGGGCTATCCCAACGCCACCATCACCGAACTCAAGGCCCCCCGCATGGGCCGCGCCCGCTTCGGCGAAGCGCACTTCGGCACCTGGCAGGCGCAATTCATGTGGACCCTCAACACCGGCGGTCGCCTGCTGCTCGGCCGACGTTTTGGCGCCAGCTATTGGGGGGAGCGTTTCGGCGTCAATCCGGGTTCGGCGCTTGAGTGCCTGATTCATCGTAGTGCGCCGGCGCACACGAAGGTTCACATCAATTATGACTAGGGAGTAGATGAATGGATTATCCGAAGAGTGTGCCCAGCGCAGGCCTGGTGAATGGGAAGTTCGTGGATGAAAATCCGTTGACCGGGACGCCGGGGTCATTGATTCCAGCAGCCTGGGGGAACGGGGTGACGCAGGAAATTGTGAATGTCATCAAGGCCGGGAATCTGGCGCCAGATGAAACCCAAAACGATCAATTACTCGAGGCGATTCAGTCAGTCGCCGCCAAGGGCTGGAACCAGGATCTCGCGCTTCCGATCGCCGCTTTGTCGCTGCCAACGATTGCAACGGCGGATGCCCGTCTGGCACTAACGCCTACGGCCCTATCCACCAGCGGCGGCCGCGTCTCGATTCCGGCGGGTGTGTACATCAGCATCGGACAAGACGTAGTGAGTGGGCGATTGGGCCGTTCACGTACCTACGTGACGACGGCATGGAGCAGCGCCGATCTGTTGCCCAGCGCCAGCTATTTTCTAAGAGCACAGGTCATAGGCGGCGCACTGACGTTCTATATGCAGCGCGGAAGCTTGTATGACCTCCCGCCGGAGTCCTTGAAGGGGACAGTCAACGGCGTGTCCGGCGGCGGATTTGCGTCCACCCCCCTGGACATGTGCCTGGCCTGGGTGATGACCGGGGCGCCGGGCTCCTTGCCGACGATTCGCACGATCTATAACCGTGCTCAATTGACCTGGACGCAAACGGTGAATGGCAATGGCGTGGTCTATCTACCGTTGGATCCTCACGCCCGAGCAGCACGGCTTGTGGCGGGTAATCCGACACCCGCACCGAACGTCGTGACCTCGCTGTCGTTTGTTCAGTCCGGGTGGCTTGGGGGCAACTACAGCTATCTGTCACCCGTCGCTACAACTCCTGGCAACAATGCCGTGGGTTGGGCGAACCCCGCAAGTCCGTATATGTGCGTGTTGTTCTCCAACAACGTCGTCAATGACGTGAGCGTCTCCACGGTCACGGCCAGTTTTGACCATGCCCAGTCGCGTTCGCTTTGGCAGTCATATCAGGCCGAGCACACATTGGGCGCCACCAATGCCGATAGCGACGAGTTGCTGTTGAGCATGGGGATCAAGGGGCACCAGGCCCTGACGGATTACAGCATTGGTATCGGCGTCAACTTTATCAACGCAGTCAATGTTCACCTGTCCTGGGAGCTGATCCGATGAAAGTCATTCAAGAGCTGCACCAATACGAAGATGGACTTCGCCCGCCTGCGCCCTCATCCGCCCATATCTGGGAGGACGGTACTTGGGTACTTACTGAGGAGAATGCCGCCGAGCAGTTGCGCCAGGAAGTCGAACGCTTATGCGCCACGGTCGATACTGCTGCCGACAGCGCCCGCCGCACGTTGGCCGGTGATCCCTTGCGTGCCTTGGAATACCAACAAACCGCCCTGGAGGCGCGGGCCTTCAAGGATCAGGGCTATCCGAAAAAATTGGTTCCGTTGTCCGTTTCTGCCTGGGTCGTCAAAGGGCGCACAGCCAGGCAGGCGGCGGATCAGATTCTCGCCAAGGCCGCCGAATTTGAAACGAACCTACTGGCGCTTCGAGAACTGCGCTTGAAGGCCAAGATACAGATTCGCGCGCACATGGCCAAAGGCAAGGCGGATCTTGCCAGCCAAGCCGTTGATGATGTGCTCGCGACTATCCGGGCGCTACCTCTTCGCGCTTGAGCCCCATCTCATAGAGAGCAATAAAACATGGATTATCCAAAAAGCGTTCCCAGCGTCGGGCTGGTGAACGGCCGGTTCGTGGATGAAAACCCGTTGGCGGGCACTCCCGGGTCGTTGATTCCGGCGGTATGGGGAAACAGTGTCACCCAAGAAATCCTCGGCGTGATCTCCTCGGCCGGCATGACGCCGTCCGAAGCGGATAACGGCCAGTTGATCAAGGCACTGCAAACCATTCTCGGGCGTAGTAGTCCGATGCGTTCAGTCGTCACGCGGCTTACCACATCAAAGGTGTTGGCCGCCGACGAGTTGGGGCTGGTGCTGATCGATTCAAGTGCTGGTGCGAGCACTGTAACCCTACCGGCGGCCAATGCGGCGCTCGGTGTTCGCGATGTGATTGTGCGGCGTGTGGATAACAGTGGTAACCGTCTGACGGTGCGGGCTGACGGTAGTGATAGGGTTCGGTTTCATACCCACCTGGCAGCCAATGGTTATCCATTCCTGGTGCTAATGGGCAGCGGGGATTGGTGGCACCTGCGCAGTGACGGGACGGGAGCCTGGTGGCCCTTGGGGCGGTTTGATACCACTCCGTTGGGGCGCATCTCATTTGACAGCGCACGTCAGGTACTGCCCGGCGGTTATGCCGTACTCAATGGTAATCTCCTGTCGCGTAGTGATTGGCCGTGGTTGTTCGATTTGGCTCAATCATCCGGTGTGATGGTGACCGAGGCTACCCGAGCAGGGAGCGAAGGTGCCTGGACTAATGGTGACGGTGCTACCACTTTTCGCCTACCCGATATTCGGGGCGAATTTCTGCGTGTCCTGGATGAGGCGCGAGGGGTGGATGTCAACCGCCTGGCGGGTAGCAGGCAGGCGGATGCCTTGGAAAGTCATAACCATTTCCTGCCAACCAGCTCAGGTACTGCTGTGCGTCCGACGCCTAGTCTTCCTGACAGCCTATGGGATTTGACACATGACGTTAATGCCGCGCCTGTGTCTGGCACCCTCGGTACGACATTTCCCAACGCGGCTTATAACAGTGGCGATTCTGTGGGCAATATCGGAGGTTTCAGTACTGAAACTCGTCCCAGAAACATCGCCTATCCCGCTCGAATCAAGTTGATCTGAGGCCACTATGTTCATCTATCTATTTGACGACAATGGCGTCCTGTCGGGCCCGGTCGAGCTTCCAGTAACACCCGGCATGGGCATCCAGATTCCAAGCAACGGCATCCAGCTCTCTTTTGAATTGCCCGCAGCCCAAGAACATCATTCGTGGGTCATGGTGAACGGCGTTCCACGAGAAATGGTGGACTGGCGCGGTTCGGTTTATCGCAAGGACAACGGCGCTCATCTGGAGTGGACCGAGTTCGGCCAATTGCCGGACATGTACACAGCCGAACCATGGCCGGGCAATTACTATGTATGGCGCGATACCACCTGGGTGTTTGACGAGATGCTGCAGCTGGCCGACCTCAAGCGCGAAGCCCTGTCAAAGCGCGATAAATTGCTGCGCGAAGCCATTCAGAAAGTCGCTCCTTTCCAATATGCCGAAGACATCGGCGACGCCAGCGACCAGGAACAACTGGCCCTGATGGAGTGGAAGCTCTACTGCGTCGAGTTAAACCGTATCCAGCACCACACCGGTTTTCCAACCGACATCAACTGGCCGGTCGTGCCTGAGTCTGCGGCTTAAAGCGCCACGGACCAAACCGCTTAAACCTTCTCAATTTTTTTCGGGCTCTGTTGGGCGAGTCAACAGGCGCAGTTTTCTATTGCCTGTTTTTTGGCCGTTTGAATATCAAGGGAGGACAACGTGGACTATCCAAGAAGTGTGCCCAGTGCGGGTTTGGTGAATGGCAGGTTTGTAGATGAGGATCCCTTGACCGGGACGCCAGGATCTTTGATCCCCGCCAGTTGGGGCAATGGTGTCACGCAGGAAGTGCTCAATGTCATTCAAGCCGCTGGACTGACGCCCTCGGAACAACTGAACAATCAACTTTTGACGGCGTTGCGTGGCGACGGGTTATTTACCACCGCCGCGCAGTTTGACAGTGACGGGTCCGTAGCCACCACGGAGTTCGTGAGACGTAGCGGGCTGCAGTATTCCGGCTTTACTGCGTACGCAACGAATACCGCGTTGACGCTGGCGCATATCGGTGGAGCCGTCAGTTTTGCCAGTGCTACGCCGATCAGCGTCACGCTGCCTGGCACTACCGGAATCATGCATGGGGCGACGCTGACACTTGTTAACGTTGGTGTCGGCGTGGTCACCCTATCGACGGCCTCGGCTGCCGATACGATAGGTTCGTCAAGTGCCGCATTGGGGCCAATCGATCTGGGGCGGGGTGAAACGGCTAAGTTCGTTAAACTCGATAACCAATGGCGGTTGATCGGCGGCACCATTGTGCTGAAGTACACCTCGTTGTTTTCAGGTCATCTCGGTAATCCGGGTTATCAAAAATACGCCAGTGGGATTATCGATCAATGGGGAGCCGGCACGACCGATGCTAACGGCGATGTGTTCGTCACTTTTCCTATTTCATTTCCAACCGCTTTTGCTTCTGTTGTAGCCAACCATGTCGGCGGTGATGGTGCGGTGGTTATTCTCGTTGGAGGAAGCGGCACTAAACAGGGCTGTCGTTTCCGGGTTCGCAATATGGATGGGCAGGCGATGGCCGGGTGGGGTGTGTATTATTTTGCGAAGGGGTATTGAGTGAACGAATTCACTGTGTTGTTCAGTCCAAGTACCTGCGGCGCTTATGTCCCGGGTATCAATACTTCGGATATCCCAGAAGATGTCATAGAAGTCCCCAGGTCCTATTGGCTATCGTTGCTTCAGCAACTGGCTATGTCGCCCAAGAAAATTTCAGTCAATCCTGACAATGGCTATCCCATCCTTGTAGATCCACCTCCTCTGACGTCAGGCCAAGCTGCTGAGAACGAGTATGCGTGGCGCAATGCCCAGCTCTCGGCAACGGACCGTCTCGTCGCGCGGGATCGCGATGAAATGGACGACGGTAGCGGCACCACATTGGACCAGACGCAATACACACAACTGCAGGCTTACCGTCGCGCCCTCAGGGACTGGCCACAGGATGAGCTTTTTCCTGCTGCTGAATATCGTCCGGTCGCGCCACCCTGGCTGACCGAGCAACTTCAATAACGCCTTCGATGAACTGACCTATGGAAGTCACCCAACAACAACTCCTCACCATCATGCCCAACGCCCGCTCTCAAGCGGGCGTTTTCGTTTCGCCCCTTAACAGCGCCATGTCCAGCCATCGTATCGACACGCCCAAACGCATTGCCGCGTTTCTGGCCCAGGTTGGCCATGAATCGGGGCAATTGCGCTATGTACGCGAGCTCGGCAGTGATCAATATCTCAGTAAGTACGACACGGGATCGTTGGCCGTTCGCTTGGGCAATACACCCCAGGCCGACGGCGACGGTCAGCAATATCGGGGGCGCGGGCTGATTCAGATTACCGGGCGTGACAATTATCGACGTTGCAGTCTGGGTTTGTTTGGCGATGAGCGATTGCTGGCTTTGCCGCAACTGCTGGAGCAACCGCAATGGGCGGCTGAGTCTGCCGCCTGGTTCTGGAATCAGAACGGTTTGAACGAACTGGCTGACCGTGACCAGTTCAACAGCATCACCCGGCGCATCAACGGCGGTTTGAATGGCTTGCAGGATCGTCTGCAACTCTGGGCGCGGGCGAGGGCGGTGATATGTCAGCCTTTGGTTTGATGCCTGTTTCTTCTCGCACCCTTGGCGTCGCTGTGTTGCTGGCGTTGGTGGCCGGCGGCCCGGCGATGTTGGCGTGGCAAGTCCAGACGTGGCGTTATGAGCGGCAACTGGCGCAAACGGCCCAGATCCAGGCACAGATGTTGAATCACATAACCCAGGCGGCAGCTATTCAACAAAAGGCCGAGCAAGACAAGCGTCTGGCCCTGGAACAGCAACTCTCCGCCAGCGAACAATCCCATTACCGAGCCTTGAGCGATGCCCAACGTGATCAGGATCGCTTGCGCGATCGTCTTGCTACTGCCGATGTCCGGCTGTCAGTCCTCCTCGACGCCGACGATGTTGCCGCCGGTTGTGCAGTGCCTGCCACCGCCGGCGCCGGCGGCGTGGATCATGGCCCCCTACGCGCCCGACTTGACCCGGCGCATGCTCAACGAATTGTCGCCATCACCGACGAAGGGGATCGCGGATTGATCGCCTTGCAGGCGTGTCAGGCCTACGTCAGGGCGCTGGGCCGGTAATCCGTCGAGCCTTGCAAGCCTGGCATGCTCGTGTACGGTAGGCCTCACTTGCGACGAATCAGGAGAGCATCATGGATGACATTACCGAACTGGCCGCTGAGCTGGGCCGACGTCTGCAGCGGGTCAATGCCCATGTGACCACGGCCGAGTCCTGTACCGGAGGCGGGATTGCTGAGGCGATCACTCGTATTCCCGGGAGTTCGGCGTGGTTCGAGGCGGGTTATGTCACCTATTCCAACCGCCAGAAGACTCAGCAACTGGATGTGCCGGCCGAGCTGTTTGCAACGGTGGGGGCGGTCAGTCGCGAGGTGGTGGAGGCCATGGTGCGGGGGGCGCAGCAAAAAAGCCTGGCGCGTTTTGCTGTGGCGGTCAGCGGCGTGGCCGGCCCCGATGGTGGCTCGCCGAACAAACCGGTGGGTACGGTGTGGCTGGCCTGGGGCGTTGGTGACACGGTTGTCAGCGAGCAGCGATTCTTTGCCGGCAACCGCGACGAAGTCCGCCGACAAACGGTGAAGGCCGCGCTAGAGGGGCTGTTGCAACATGCCGCCGCAGAAATCTCAAATCAGGGGTAGGCGATCCTCAATCGCTGTGGAATAATACTGGCTACTTATACAGGTGTTGGCCGTCAGGCCTTATTGATTACGTGAGGACTTTAATGGACGACAACAAGAAGAAAGCCTTGGCTGCGGCCTTGGGTCAGATCGAACGTCAATTCGGCAAGGGTGCCGTAATGCGTATGGGCGATCAGGACCGTCAGGCTATTCCTTCCATCTCCACCGGCTCCCTGGGCCTGGACATTGCGCTTGGCATTGGCGGTCTGCCAAAAGGCCGTATCGTTGAAATCTACGGTCCTGAGTCTTCCGGTAAAACCACGCTGACCCTGTCCGTGATCGCTCAGGCTCAAAAAGCCGGTGCGACCTGCGCTTTCGTCGATGCCGAACACGCCCTGGACCCGGAATATGCCGGCAAGTTGGGCGTTAACGTCGATGACCTGCTGGTTTCTCAGCCGGACACCGGTGAACAGGCCCTGGAAATCACCGACATGCTGGTGCGTTCCAACGCCGTTGACGTGATCATCGTCGACTCCGTGGCTGCACTGGTACCCAAAGCGGAAATCGAAGGTGAAATGGGCGACATGCACGTGGGCCTCCAGGCTCGTCTGATGTCCCAGGCCCTGCGCAAGATCACCGGTAACATCAAGAACGCCAACTGCCTGGTGATCTTCATCAACCAGATCCGTATGAAGATCGGCGTGATGTTCGGCAGCCCGGAAACCACTACCGGTGGTAACGCGCTGAAGTTCTACGCTTCGGTTCGTCTGGACATCCGCCGCACCGGCGCAGTGAAAGAAGGCGATGAGGTTGTCGGCAGCGAAACCCGCGTCAAGGTTGTGAAGAACAAGGTCGCTTCGCCGTTCCGTCAGGCGGAGTTCCAGATTCTTTACGGCAAGGGAATCTACCTCAATGGCGAGATGATCGACCTGGGTGTGTTGCACGGTTTCGTCGAAAAATCCGGCGCCTGGTATGCCTACAACGGCACCAAGATCGGTCAGGGCAAGGCTAACTCGGCCAAGTTCCTGGCGGACAACCCGGAAATTGCAGCAACCCTCGAGAAGCAATTGCGTGACAAGCTTCTGAGCCCAGTTGCAGACGTCAAGTCGGTGGCTAACCGCGAGACTGCAGACGACCTGGCTGACGCTGACATCTGATCGATTCGATGACTGTCGTACTCGATACCCTCGTCGCGGTGCGGCGAACCGCGATGGACCTGCTCGCCAGGCGCGAGCACGGTCGAGTCGAGCTGACGCGTAAGCTGCGTCAGCGCGGCGCCCCAGATGAATTGATCGACACGGCCCTCGACCGTTTGACGGAAGAGGGCTTGTTGTCGGAGTCCCGCTACCTTGAGAGCTTTGTCTCTTATCGAGCTCGTTCTGGGTATGGTCCCTTGCGAATTCGTGAGGAGCTCGGGCAGCGTGGTTTGCAACGCCCGGACATCGAACTTGCCCTGCGCGAAAGCGGTATCGATTGGCAGGCGCAACTGACGGACACCTGGCGTCGCAAGTTCTCAGGGCATTTGCCCATCGATGCTAGGGAGCGAGCCAAGCAAGGACGTTTCCTGGCATATCGAGGATATTCCATGGAAATGATCAACCGTTTATTCAGCGGTCGCGGCATGGACGACTAAACAACAACGGCCCGTTATTTCGATAGCGGGCCGTTTTTTTATGGGCTCAGGTCACCTTGATCGGCTCCCAGGTGAGGGGTTGGACCTTGGTGGCGGGCTGGGCCCAGTTCTCCGATAGGTTGATGTAATCCACCAGTTCCCTCAAACGACCGTGATCGCGGGCATTGAAGGTAAAGGCCAGTCGGGTCAGATGGCTGAAACGGGCCTCGTCGTGTTCCTCGCCGGCGTAGGCGTGTTGATGAAAACAATCGTTGAGGCACAGATCGGCAAACTCCGCCTGCAAATGCCCAAGGGCCTGTTCGTTCAGCTTGTGATTCATACGGATCACGAATTGATGTTTTAGCCAGCGGCTGGAGTGGAAGTTGCTGTAGAACTGATTGATCTCCTCTACGGCCTCTTGAGCGCTGTACACCAGGCGCATCAACTTCATATCGGTGGGCAGGATGTAGCGGTTTTCCTCCAGTTGCTCACGGATGAAGTGCAGGGCGCCTTGCCAGAATTTGCCCCCTGGTACATCCAGCAATACCACCGGCACCAGCGGGCTTTTACCGGTTTGCACCAACGTCAGGACTTCCAACGCTTCATCGAGGGTGCCGAAACCGCCTGGGCAGAGCACCAGTGCGTCGGCCTCTTTGACGAAGAACAGCTTACGGGTGAAGAAGAAGTGGAACGGCAGCAGATTCTGCGTGCCTTCAACGGTCGGATTCGCATGCTGTTCGAAAGGCAAGGTGATGTTGAAACCCAGGCTGTGGTCCCGGCCGGCACCTTCATGGGCCGCGGCCATGATGCCACCGCCGGCGCCAGTGATGACCATCATGTCCGAGCGTGCCAACTCCGCCCCCAGTTCCCGGGCCAAGCCGTACAGCGGATGTTCGATGGGCGTTCGGGCCGAGCCGAAGACCGTGACCTTGCGTCGACCCTTGAATTGTTCGAGCGTGCGAAAAGCGTGCTCCAGTTCTCGCAAGGCCTGCAGCGTGATCTTGGCATTCCAGCGGTTGTGATCTTCCTGGGCCATGCGCAGGACGGTCAGGATCATGTCGCGGTAGATGGGGAGGTTCGGGCTGTTGGGGGAGACCAGGTTGAGTTGCTCTTCGACCTTGCGGGTGAGGTCGTGTCCATGGTTCTCAAAATGACGACTCAGCGAGTCATTCGGTTTGTAAGGCATTCAGCTTCTCCTTCTTGGCAAAACCCCAGCCCGAACGAGAGATTCGTCAGGGCCACGACACTCCGTGTGTCGTTGTCAGCCCAGGACCGTGCCTGGACGTTCGACCTGGTTCGACGCGGCGTGCGACAGGCGACCAAGTCATCCTGCGGGTTCTGCGTTTCCCTTGTATGAAAGAACTGTCACGCGCAAAGGTGTCGGTGGGGCAGCCTCGTTCTGCCCGAAGCAAAGAGATACTTTTGAATCTAGTCCCTCACGCGGATCTTCGCTGCCTTGATCATGGCGCTTAAAAAACATCGTTGGCAACCGCTCAAATGTCATGCCGCTCGTCCGATTGCCAACTAGGTGCGTGCCGCTCTGATTAACTGATTAGCAAGCATTCAATGCTATGGCGCGTCCGGGACTGGACGCTGCGCGATGGATTGAAGTGGATCGGGCATGGAGGCGGGACTGATGACCAGAGTAACTTTGGAGCTCGACAGGCAGTTGTACCTGACGCTGTTGGAAGCGGCTCAGGCTAATCGAGTAAGCCTCGAAGAGGAATGCTGTCGCCGGTTGGAAGGCCGAGCATGGCGCTCGCGCTACCTGCAGGCGCTGGTGGCGGAACTGCGCGCCGACGATGAGCAGCGGCGCGCCAGTTCGGGGTGATTATTTTTTGGTCTTGGCCGGTTTCGGGCAGTCGGATTCCTGGAAGCGCTCAGTCGCGATGGGGCGATTGGTCTTAACTTCGGTGAACTCGTAGCGCATGGTCGCGCCTTGGGCCATCAGCTTGCGCAAGCCAGGGTTGGTACACACCGTGGCGCCCAGCTGGAAATACACGGCCTTGGGGTCGGCCCGCATTTTTTGGGCGTGGCTGCTTTGCACGCTCAGATGATTGATCAGCTCATTGCCTTCTACGGTGTAGCCCTGGTCGAGAATGTCCTCGTTGATTGCCCGGGGCGTGCCGGCGCTGCTTTGCGCGGCGACATTGCGCAGCATCTTGTTCAGTTCGAGTTCTTTCAGCGAAGCGGCCTGTGCGGTGACGGACGTCGCCAGTAGCACGGCAACGGTGGGGACGATAAGGCGCAGCATGAAACTCTCCTGGTTCAGTGACTGGTGGTTCGACCGATCACATGACTGTGCGTTCAGTGGCGGCAAATTATAGGGGAGGCCGGGTGGACGGTACAGGTTTGCGCGCTCTGGTAGACTGCCGGCCTTTATCTTGCCGAGTCTTGTTCGTGTCGAGTTTTCCTGTCTGTCGGCGTCGCCTGCGATGAACCATGCCCCCAACGCTGTAGCCCGTCTGCGCGACCAGCGCATCGATGAAGGTATCAAGCCGATTCAGGCCCGTGGCTGGCGCGCCCCCCGTTGCAGTGCCTGCCGGGTGATAGAGAGTCATTGCCTGTGCGCCTGGCGTCCGAGCGTCGAGGCTCGCTCGGGTGTCTGCCTGATCATGACTAACAAGGAAGTGTTCAAGCCGAGTAACACGGGTTGGCTGATTGCCGACGTAGTGCGGGACAATCACGCGTTTATCTGGTCACGCACCGACGTTGACGAACAACTGCTGGCGCTGCTCAACGACCCGCAATGGCAGCCATATCTGGTGTTTCCCGGTGAGTACGTCGAGCCATCGCGGGTCACACATACCGTCAACCTCGATCAGGGCAAGCGTCCGTTGTTCATTCTGCTGGATGCGACCTGGACCGAGGCGCGGAAGATTTTCCGCAAAAGCCCGTATTTCGACCGTTTACCGATTCTGAGCCTGCTGCCCGACAGGCTGTCGCGCTACCGCTTGCGCCGTTCGACTCGCAGCGAGCATCTGTGCACCGCCGAAGTGGCGGCATTGTGTCTGGAGCTGGCTGGGGACAGTGGCGCTGCGTCGGCCCTGGATGCCTATTTCGATGTGTTCAGCCAGCACTATCTGGGGGCCAAACGGCAGCAGGAAGTGGATGTGTCTACCTCTGCCCACGCCGAGTTGCAGCCCTTTATTCCTGCATTGAAGCCGGTGTTGGCCTAATAGTGGCGCATACTCAACACGGCAGCAGCCGTGCTGCTTGACCACCCCGGTTTCGCTGGGCATGCTTGGCGCCGATTAGGGTGCGGCCAAGGTTTGAAACGCCGTGTTTTTACGTGTTGGCGTTGAACGTACCCCTTTGATGCCGCTGCATGTCGGTATCTTGAGTTGCTTGGGCGAGGCGTGAGTGCATCGGGCCTGCCATTAAAAACAGGATCATTTGAAAAATGGCCACATACGAAATCCTGATAGCCGATGACCATCCGCTCTTTCGCAGTGCGTTACATCAGGCAGTGACCATGGGGCTCGGTCCCGATGTCCGACTCACGGAGGTGGCCAGTATTGCGGAACTGGAGGCCCGGCTGACTGAAAAGGCCGATTGGGATCTTGTCCTGCTGGATCTGAATATGCCCGGCGCGTATGGCTTTTCCGGGCTGGTCTTGCTGCGCGGGCAATACCCGCAAATTCCCGTGGTGATGGTTTCGGCCCAGGAAGAAGCTTCGGTGATGGTCAAGGCCCGGGAGTTCGGCGCCAGTGGTTTCATTCCTAAATCCAGTTCCCTTGAGATGATTCAGGTCGCCGTGAAGGCGGTCCTGGATGGCGATGTGTCCTGGCCTCCCCAGGCATTCGAAGCAGTGAGCGTGTCCGACGAAGCCAAGGCCGCCAGCGAGGGGCTGGCCAGCCTCACTCCGCAGCAGTTCCGCGTGTTAACCATGGTGTGTGAAGGTCTGCTGAACAAGCAGATTGCCTATGAGTTGAACGTGTCCGAAGCCACCATCAAGGCCCATGTCACTGCAATCTTTCGTAAACTGAATGTGCGCACCCGGACCCAGGCGGCCCTGCTGCTGCAGCAACTTGAGTCCATTTCACCGCAATCGTAGCGTCTTGTTCACGCTTTTTTGACCGGGTTTGAATTAGCTTCTCCACCCCTTTTGATCAGTTGCCCACTTATGTCGCCTTTTAAAGGCCAAACCGGCCTGAAACGCATCCTCAACGCCTCCGGCTATTCTCTGGACGGCCTACGCGCGGCCTTCGTTGGTGAAGCCGCGTTTCGTCAGTTGGTCTTGCTCGACGTCATCCTGATTCCGTTGTCGTTTTTCCTGAATGTCAGCCGTGTCGAGCAGGCGCTGCTGATTGCGGTCTGCCTGCTGGCGCTGATCGTGGAGTTGCTCAACTCGGCGGTGGAGGCGGCCATCGACCGCATTTCCCTGGAGCTGCACCCGTTGTCGAAAAATGCCAAGGACATGGGCAGTGCCGCTCAGTTCGTCGCTTTGACCATGATTGCCTTGGTGTGGGGCCTGATTTTGCTCTAGCGTGCCGGCGCTCAGGCAATGGGGGGCAGGACGATTTCGTCGCTGCGCTGCACGCCAGCGGTGAATGCCCGGCACAGCTCGAGGAATTCGCGCATGGCCGAGGTCTGGTATTTTTGTTTGTGCCAGATGAAATAAAACTGCCGGGCCAGGTCCATGTCCGGGGTTTCCACGGCGACGAGGCTGCCGCGCCGGAAGGCGTCGCGCAGAGCCAGGCGTGAGATGCAGCCAATCCCCAGGCCTGATTCCACGGCCCGCTTGATGGCTTCGGTGTGTTCCAGTTCCAGACGCACGTTCAGCGCACTGCGATGGTGACGCATGGCCTGGTCGAAGGTCAGGCGTGTGCCGGAGCCCTGTTCCCGCAGAATCCACGCTTCATGAGTCAGTTCCTCCATGGTCGCCTGGCCACGTTTGGCCAGCGGATGTTGAGGGGCGCAAAACACTACCAGCTCATCCTCGACCCAGCTCTGGACCTCGATGTCCGGATGGCTGCAGTCGCCTTCGATTAGACCCAGATCAATTTCATAGTGGGCAACCTGGTGCACGATATTGGCAGTGTTTTGCACGTGCAGCTTCACCTGGCTTTCTGGATGACGCTGCATGAAACTGCCGATCAGCAAGGTCGCCAGGTAATTGCCGATGGTCAGAGTCGCGCCGACCGCCAGTGAGCCGAAACCGGACTTGCCATTGAGCAGGTCTTCGATCTCCTTGGATTGGTCCAGCAGCGCCACCGCCTGGGGCAGCAGTTGTTTGCCCAGGGCATTGAGACTCAGGCGTTTGCCGGCGCGGTCGAACAATTGGCAGCTGGACTGGCGCTCCAGTTCGGTGATGGAGGTGCTGGCCGCCGACTGCGAAAGATTGAGCAGGCCCGCAGCACGGGACACGCTTTCTTGCTGGGCGACGGCGACAAAAACCTGAAGTTGACGGAGAGTAAATCGCATATCTATATAACCGATAACCCTTATCTTGATAATTCATTTAACAGATATTGTCGCCGCCATTAGAATGCGATGCAATTGCGCATATTAACGACGCAGGCATCATTCCCAGGAGTCCCCGTACATGAGCAACATGAACCACGAGCGTGTCCTCAGTGTTCATCACTGGAACGACACTCTGTTCAGCTTCAAGTGCACCCGTGATCCGGGCCTGCGCTTCGAGAACGGTCAGTTCGTGATGATCGGCCTGCAGCAGCCCAACGGCCGCCCGCTTATGCGCGCTTACTCGATCGCCAGTCCGAACTGGGAAGAGCATCTCGAATTTTTCAGCATCAAGGTGCCTGATGGTCCGCTGACTTCCCAGTTGCAGCATCTGAAGGAAGGCGACGAGATCATCATCAGCAAGAAGCCCACCGGCACCCTGGTGCTGGACGATCTCAAGCCTGGCAAGCATTTGTACCTGCTCAGTACCGGCACCGGCCTGGCGCCGTTCATGAGCGTGATCCAGGATCCGGAAACCTACGAGCGTTTTGAAAAAGTGATCCTGTGCCACGGCGTACGTTACGTCAATGAAGTTGCCTACCGCGAGTTCATTACCGAACACCTGCCGCAGAACGAGTTTTTCGGCGAAGCGCTGCGTGACAAGCTGATCTACTACCCGACCGTGACTCGCGAGCCGTTTGAGAACGAAGGCCGCCTGACCGACCTGATGCGCAGCGGCAAGCTGTTCCGCGACATCGGCCTGCCGCCGATCAACCCGCAGGACGACCGCGCCATGCTGTGCGGCAGCCCGAGCATGCTCGACGAGACCAGCGAAGTGCTCAACAGCTTCGGCCTGACTGTTTCGCCGCGCATGCGTGAGCCGGGTGACTACCTGATCGAGCGGGCGTTTGTAGAGAAGTAAGCCTGTTTGGATAAGTGTGGAGTGGGGTGTCAGTCGGCATAGTCGTTGAATGTTGGACCGCTTTCGCGAGCAAGCCCGCTCCCAC
>NZ_JABWQV010000099.1 GCF_014268615.1 Pseudomonas tehranensis
AAAACGCCCCGAACCAGTCGGGGCGTTTTTATTGATGGTAGGCGCTGGCCAAGCCTGCGATCTTTCGCTTAAAAGATCGCAGCCTGCGGCAGCTCCTACGCGCCCTGCCAGCGCTTCAGCACCAGCGTGGCGTTGGTGCCGCCGAAACCAAAGCTGTTGCTCATTACGGTGTCGATTTTGGCGTCTTCGCGAGTCTTGGTCAGGATCGGCAGGTCGGCCACTTCCGGGTCCAGTTCGTCGATATTGGCCGAACCGGCGATGAAGTTGCCTTCCATCATCAACATGCAGTAGATCGCTTCGTGAACGCCCGCGGCGCCCAGGGAGTGACCCGACAGGCTCTTGGTGGAGCTGATGGCCGGGGCGTTGGCACCGAACACTTCGCGCACGCCTTTCATTTCCGCGACGTCACCGACCGGGGTCGAAGTGCCGTGGGTGTTCAGGTAGTCGATAGGTGTGTCAACGGTGGACATAGCCATCTGCATGCAGCGGATGGCGCCTTCGCCGCTTGGGGCGACCATGTCGTAGCCATCGGAAGTGGCGCCGTAGCCGACGATTTCCGCGTAGATTTTCGCGCCACGGGCCAGAGCGTGTTCCAGCTCCTCGACCACCACCATGCCGCCACCGCCAGCAATGACGAAGCCGTCACGGTCGGCATCGTAGGCGCGGGAAGCTTTTTCCGGGGTGTCGTTGCGCTTGCTGGACAGGGCGCCCATGGCGTCGAACAGGAACGACTGGCTCCAGTGTTCTTCTTCGCCGCCGCCGGCGAATACGATGTCCTGCTTGCCCATCTGGATCTGCTCCATGGCAGTACCGATGCAGTGTGCACTGGTGGCGCAGGCAGAGGCGATGGAGTAGTTCAGGCCCTTGATCTTGAATGGCGTGGCCAGGCAGGCGGAAACGGTGCTGCTCATGGTCCGCGTGACGCGGTACGGGCCGACGCGCTTGACGCCTTTTTCGCGCAGGATGTCCAGCGCTTCCATCTGGTTCAAGGTCGAGGCACCACCGGAACCGGCGATCAGGCCGGTGCGCGGGTTGGACACCTGCTCTTCGGTCAGGCCGGAGTCAGCGATGGCGTCCTTCATGGCCAGGTAGGCGTAAGCCGCCGCATGGCCGACGAAACGGTAGATCTTGCGATCGATCAGCTCTTCGAGGGGAAGGTCAATGGAGCCGGAAACCTGGCTACGCAGACCCATTTCGGCATATTCCGGATTGAACCGGATGCCAGGGCGACTTGCACGCAGGTTAGCGGAGACGGTCTCTTTGTCATTGCCCAGGCACGAAACGATGCCCAGACCAGTGATAACGACGCGGCGCATGCGGATAACCCTTAGAAGTTGTCAGTGGAGGTGAAAACGCCGACCCGAAGGCCTTCGGCGGTGTAGATCTCGCGACCATCCACAGCCACTGAACCATCGGCAATGGCCATGTTCAGCTTGCCCTTGAGGACGCGTTTGATATGAATGTTATAGGTAATCTTCTTCGCGCTCGGCAGAACCTGACCGAAGAACTTCACTTCGCCCGAACCCAGGGCGCGACCGCGACCCGGCAGGCCTTGCCAGCCGAGGAAGAAACCGACCAATTGCCACATGGCATCCAGGCCCAGGCAGCCCGGCATCACCGGATCACCTTCGAAGTGGCAGGCGAAAAACCACAGGTCAGGAGTGATGTCCAGCTCGGCGACCAATTCACCTTTGCCGTACTTGCCACCCTCTTCGCTGATATGGGTGATGCGATCCACCATCAGCATGTTCGGGGCGGGCAGTTGCGCGTTACCTGGGCCGAACAGCTCACCGCGACTGCAGCGCAGCAGGTCTTCCCGAGTAAAGGCGTTTTGTTTGGTCATGCGAGCTCCTCAATAGTCCCATGCGGCAGGGTGGGGCAAATCTTCCCGGCCGATCGAAGCGTTCATGCCTCGAATCGACAGCCTACTCATAGACTATTGCGTTGTAGTGAAAGTCACAGCACACGGGAAATGAATGTACACCTGTGCACTGAAATTTTTATTCAAGCCCCAATCGGGACTTGTTCGGGTGCTTAAGACTGCCGCACTTTCGCCTTTCACGCCAGTCGCAGATGGTCTAAACGCCTGCACTAACGCACCCAGCGCTGCAGAATTTGCTGCAGATCAGCTCTTTTGAACGGTTTGGCCAGGTAATCGTTCATGCCCGCCGCGAGACAGGCTTCGCGATCGCCCTGTAGCGCATTGGCCGTCAGGGCAATGATGGGCACCTCGGCGCAGCCGGGTAACTGGCGGATCTGTCGCGTGGCTTCGTAGCCATCGATGATGGGCAACCGGCAATCCATCAGAATCGCCTCGAAAATCAGACTTTCGGCACTGCGGATGGCCTGGGCGCCGTCGGCGGCGATGCTGACGGTGAAGCCCAGGCTGCGCAGCATGGCTTCAATCACGGTCTGGTTCACCGGATTGTCTTCTACCAGCAGCACGTTGCGGCCCTCGCCATGACCGCTGCCGATGCCGTCGGGGAGCTTTGGCGCCAGGGCTATCGGTGCCTTTTGCGACAGGGCCAGAGGGATCTCCAGGGTAAACACCGAACCCTGGCCTTCTTCGCTTTGGGCGCGCAATGTGCCCCCCATGCGCTCAGCCAGGGTGCGGGCAATCGGCAGCCCCAGGCCGGTGCCACCGTAGCGCCGGGAAATCGAACTGTCGGCTTGCTGGAAGGCATCGAACATGCGCTCCAGGCTTTCGGTCGCAATCCCGATGCCACTGTCGCGCACCGTGCAGGTAAACCACAGGAGTTCGTGATCCAGTGCCTGCCACTGGCATTGCACGGTGACGCGGCCTTGTTCGGTGAATTTCAGGGCATTGCCGATCAGGTTGACCAGGATCTGCCGGATCCGCGTCGGGTCGCCTTGCACCTGCAAAGCCTGCATGTCATCAGGGATCAGCAGGTCCAGGCCCAGCTTGCGTTGCGCGGCGCTGTGCTGGAACGACTGGGCGCAACTGGCAACCAGCTCCGCCAGATTGAACGGGATGTGTTCCAGCTCCAGGGCCGAGCGTTCGATGCGCGAGAAGTCGAGGATGTCGTTGATGACCTTCAGCAGGTGCTCGGTGGATTCGCTGGCCAGCGCCGTGTACTCGAACTGCTCCTCCGTCATGTCGGTGGTTTCCAGCAGTTGCAGCATGCCCAGTACACCGTTCATGGGGGTGCGCAGTTCATGGCTCATCATCGCCAGGAACTCGGACTTGGCGCTGTTGGCCTTTTCTGCTTCTTCCCGGGTTTTGATCAACTGCGCCATGGCCTGGTGCTGTTCACGGCTGGCTTGCTCGAGACCGTCGGCCAGATTGTTGATATGCCGTGACAAGGCCCCCAGTTCGGCATCGTCGACGATGGGCAGCGGCGTGCCGTAGTCGCCTTGCTGGATCGCCATGACTGCGTTGCCGATGTCGCGGATCGGCCGGGACAGGTTGGACGCCAGGCGACGCGCCACCAGGAAGGTGAACAGCAGGGCGAACAGCGCCAGGATCGCGGCCTTGAGAAGAATTTCCTGCTGTCGCTGGCTGAAGGCGTCACTGGACATGCCGACGATCACCCGGCCCAAGTAATCCTCACTGGGGGCCTCGATGGTCGTGCTGTTGCCTTGCAGGAAATCATTGTTCAAGGCAATGCGCTGCAGGCGAACCGGCGCCTGGAAAACCTCGATTTGCTGGGAGTGATTGCGGCTTTGCGCGGGCTGTTCGACATACACCACTACCCGGTCCGAGCTGTCCTGCACCTCCAGGAAACGCACATGAGGTGTGGCCAGGGTGGCGGTGAGCAGGCTTTCCAGCACCTCGTTATTGCCCGAAATCACCCCATATTCCGTGGCTGGGGCCAGTTGGTTGGCGATCAACTGCCCGGTGTGGTTGAGTTCCTGGCGCAGGTCCTGGATTCGCACGAAGGTAAAGAAGCTGATCAACAGCACCGTCAGCAGCAAGGCCGGGCCGAGGGCGATAAGCTGGGTGCGGGTATTGATGTCCCAGCGGCGACGCAAGGTCATGGGCGTGGTTCTCCTTCGGCCAGCTGTGCAGCGACGGATTCGGCGTCAATCGGCTCGATCCCCAGTGAACGGGCGACCTGCTGGTTGCTCAGGACTTTGAAGCGGGCCGGATACAGGGTGCGGGGCCAGGTGGCGGCGGGGCGGTCAAGCAAATCGTCGAGAATTGCCAGCCAATCCTCCTGGTCGCTGTAGGTGCTGGCCAGGCTGCCGGCCTTGACGAAGGCGGCGTTGGGCCCGATCAGCGCACGTTGCCGGGCGTAGCTGCTGAGCAACAGATTCTTTACCGTCTTGGGGTTGTACAGATCGGGGTCGTCGAGCCCCAACAACACATCGCTGTGGCTCAGCAGTTTTTGCAGAGGGCGGCTGTCACTGGTGTCGTCCCAGCGTTCACTCACGATTTCCAGTCCCAACGGGGTCGCTGCCTGGCGGATTTCCTTGAGCAGGAACTCGCTGTGCCCGTCGAACAGCACGCCGACCCTGCTTATTTGCGGAAGGATCGCGCGAATCAGGCGCAATTGCCGCGCCAGCGGCGGATCGCTCCACAACAGGCTCAGGTGATCGGGGGTTGTCTCGCCCAGGCGGTCCCGAGCTTGTTGGCGGCTGATTCGCAATACCAGGGTGGCCGGCCCCTGGGTTTCCTGCAGACGCCAGTCGAGGCTGGGCAGGTCAAGCAAGACCAGGCGAACATTACGCGGTAGTTTGCCGGGCGCGGGCAGGCTGGCCAGAGGAGTAAACCTGACCTCGTCCTCGGGACGCAGGGCCTTGAGGGCCTGAGTGAAAGACTGCACCCCTGGGC
Organism: Pseudomonas tehranensis; assembly: GCF_014268615.1. GTDB lineage: Bacteria > Pseudomonadota > Gammaproteobacteria > Pseudomonadales > Pseudomonadaceae > Aquipseudomonas > Aquipseudomonas tehranensis. The sequence continues at coordinate 4,796 of NZ_JABWQV010000099.1, forward strand.
TGTTATGGACGCCGGTCAGTACAATCTCGGCCGCCCGGACCTGGATCGTTGCCAGCCAACCGGCAAACACCAGGCACAGCGCCAGCGGCAGGCGGCCACGAAAGGGCGTCTTGCGCGATCGACCCCGCAACATCTAGAACGACAACTCCGCAGTGAAATACAGCACGTGACGGGAGTCATAGCGGTTGTCGACAAACGTGGTGGGCTGATTGTCGAGGCGCTGTTGCAGGATGCCCGCCAGTTCCAGGTTGGCCTTGCCCAAAGGAATGCGCTTGGCCAGGCGGGTGTCGATTCGTTCAAAGCGATAGCCGTTAAGGTCGTCGGCGCCATAATAGAACACCGCACTGTTCCAGCCTCGGCCCCAGTCCCGCAACCAGCCGGCCGAACCGCTATTGCGGGCGGTCGGCTGTTCGTCGAGGGCGTTGCTGGCCAGGGCATCGACGTAGGCATAGGTCAGGCGCAGGCGGTCGGCGCTGGTGATGCGCCAGTCGAACTGGGTTTCGGCCCCGGAAAACTGTGACTCATTGGCGTTGCTGGCAATGTACTGATTGTTGCGCAGGGGTTCGCTGATCATGCCGGTGATTTCGTCATGGAACAGCTTCACATCGACGGTCAGCCCCAGGTTCATGAAATAACCGTTGTAGCCCAGTTCCCGGGAGCGCATGTGCTCCTGGTCCAGGTTCCCCGGCCCTCTGGTCTGGACAAAATAACGGGCACTGCTCTGACCGAAGGCGGTGGGCTTGAGGTTGGTGACCTGATAACTCCAATTGACATTGTTCTCGAACATGTCCGGCGAGCGCACTGCCTCGGAGTACACCGCCCGCAGGCCATGGCGTGGTGTGATCAGGTAGTTGACCGCCACCCGCGGCGTCAGCGAGCTGCCGGTCAGGTGGGTGTCTTCGAACATCGCACCGCCCTGTACCAACCAATGTTCGCTGGCCCGCCACTCCAGTTGGCCGAACAAGCGCCAGGTGGTGTCGTCCAGCGTGCCGTTGAAGTACGTCTCGGAGTCGGCCCGGTCGTAGCGATAGTTTGCCCCGGTGACCAGTCGCAGGCTGTCGGACAGGCTCAGGGTGTCCTGGATCTCCAGGTCGTAGCGCGACTCACGGGCGCTCTGGTCGATATCGCCGCACAAGGTTTGCGAGGCGCCGTTGCGCCATTGATCGAGCACCTGATTGGCCAGCGCCTGTTCCTGCGGGGTGCCGGGCGGCGCACCGGTGCCGGTGAAGCTGGGAATATTGCGCGCCAGCTTCTCGGCGTAGTTAGGGTTGAGCAGCCACAGATCGGTCAACTGCGGGCTGAAGGAGACCTCGGCATCGCAGGCGCGCCAGGTCTGCTGGCGATCCCAGTGCTGGACCGAGCCTTGTACATAAAGGCTGTGGTTGGGGTTCAGGTCCAGGTTCCAGCGCAGCGAACCGGCGTAGTCCTTGGCGACGACGTCGGAGTTATCCCCGGCGGCCGTAATCCCGGCGAACACTGGGCGGTAGGTATAAGGTCGCTGATTGGTCCCGTCCTTGGCGTTCAGTTGCCAGTCGATGCTCTGTTGTTCGTTCAGGGTCTGGCTGACGGACAGGTTGAAACGGTTCAAGCGTCGACTGTCGCGGTAATCGGCGCCGTTGCGGTTGCTGTCAAAGCCGTCGTCTTCCTGGCCGGACAGTGACAGCCGCAGGTCACCGCCCTCCCAACCGCTGCCCTGGCTGGCGTACCAGTCGCTGATGCCACGCTGGCCCCGGGTGATTTTCAGGCGGGTGCCGTGGCTGTCGGCCGGCGCGCGGGTGATGATATTGACCACCGCCATCAGTGCATTGGCGCCGTAGCTGACGGTGTTGGGGCCGCGGAAAACTTCGATCCGCTCGATGTCCTCCATGGCCACTGGAATATCGCTCCAGTCCACCGTGGCCAGGCCGGCGCGATACACCGAACGGCCATCGATCAGCACCTGCATGCGCCGGGCTTCGGTGGCGTTGGTGCCGTGGTAGTTCACGGCGGCCTGGTTACCGCTGATATTGCCGACCATCATGCCCGGCACCAGGCGCAGCAGTTCGCTGATGTCCCGGGCGCCACTGGCCTTGATCAATTCGCTGTCCAACACGGTCATGCTGCCGGGGACCGCCGCCGGCGATTGCTTCAGGCGCGTAGCGGTCAACACTTGGGGCAGGGGCTGGCTGTCGACAAACAGGTCGTGGGCCAGCACTGGCGGGCTGATGAACAGCGCCAATAGTAGCGACGAGCCTGAACGGGAGGGGCCAACGGACACGACACAGCCTTTGATTAGGGAAAGGATGGCGGGCATGTTAACCGAGGTGAGCGACTTTTCCATTCACGTTGACAGCATTTTCCTAGGAATTGATGGTCAGCTTCCTACAACTGCCGGTAATTGTAGTCGGGGCTGGTCGCGGTGTGGCCGCTCCGTATAATGCCCGGCATTGCCACTTGGTATGGATGAACGGATTGCATATGACTGAACAGCGCCCGATTGCGGTCCTGGGGGGCGGGAGTTTCGGTACCGCCGTGGCCAATCTGCTGGCCGAGAACGGCCACCCGGTGCGCCAATGGATGCGTGACCCGGAGCAGGCCGAGGCCATCCGGGTCAATCGCGAGAACCCGCGTTACCTCAAGGGCATCAAGATCCGCCCTGAAGTTGAACCGGTGACTGACTTGCAGGCCACCTTGCAGGACTGCGACCTGTTTTTCGTCGCCTTGCCGTCCAGTGCCCTGCGGGCGGTGCTGGCGCCCCATGCCGAACGCTTGAGCGGCAAACTGCTGGTGAGCCTGACCAAGGGGATCGAAGCCCAGACCTTCAAGCTGATGAGCGAGATTCTCGAAGAAATCGCCCCAAAGGCTCGAATCGGCGTGATTTCCGGGCCGAATCTGGCGCGCGAGATCGCCGAGCATGCGCTGACCGCCACCGTGGTCGCCAGTGAAGACGAAGAACTGTGCCAGCGGGTCCAGGCCGCGCTGCATGGCCGCACCTTTCGGGTCTACGCCAGTGCCGACCGTTTCGGAGTGGAACTGGGCGGGGCGCTGAAGAACGTCTATGCAATCATCGCCGGCATGGCGGTGGCGCTGGGCATGGGGGAGAACACCAAGAGCATGCTGATCACCCGGGCGCTGGCGGAAATGACCCGTTTTGCCGTCAGCCAGGGCGCCAATCCCATGACTTTCCTGGGGTTGGCCGGGGTCGGCGATTTGATCGTCACCTGTTCCTCGCCCAAAAGCCGCAACTATCAGGTCGGCTTCGCCCTCGGTCAGGGGTTGAGCCTGGACGAGGCTGTGTCGCGCCTGGGTGAAGTGGCCGAAGGGGTCAATACGCTCAAGGTGCTCAAGGCCAAGTCTCAGGAGTCCGGGGTCTACATGCCACTGGTCGCGGGGCTGCATGCGATTCTGTTCGAAGGGCGCACGCTGGAACAGGTGATCGAACTGTTGATGCGCGGCGAACCCAAGACCGACGTCGATTTCATTTCCACCAGTGGCTTCAACTGAGCCTCTATTGATCAGAAGCGGGAGCAAACCATGAACGATCCAAAAGAGCAGGCACGATACGAATCCATCCTGCTGCGTGTGTTGTGGATGGTGATTTACCTGCTGGTGTGGCAGGTGGCGCAATTCATCCTGGGCGCCGTGGTGCTGGTGCAACTGATCTACCGGCTGATCTATGGCGCGCCCAGTGCCAGCCTGATGAACTTTGGTGACAGCCTGAGCCAGTTCCTGGCGCAGATCGGCCGTTTCGGCACTTTTCATAGCGACCAGAAACCCTGGCCATTCGCTGACTGGCCAACCCCGCGCACGCCGGAAGGTGAAACGCCTCACGCCGTGGCTCCGGCCCCGCATCCGGTTCGGGACGAGGAGCCGAAACTATGAAACTTTGGGTATTGCGTCATGGTGAGGCCGAGCCCCATGGCGCCCGGCCTGATCCCGAGCGAACCCTGACCCTCCATGGCCGTGAAGAGGTGCTGCGCAGCGCCGGCCGGTTGATGGGTGAGCCTTTACGGGCCATCTACGCCAGCCCGTATGTGCGAGCACAGCAGACCGCGCAACTGGTGCGTGAAGCGTTGGGTTTCGAGCCGGCGCTGATCACGGTTGACTGGCTTACGCCAGAAACCCGGCCGCAAACCGTCCTGGAACACCTCAAGGATCAGGATGATGTGCTGCTGGTCAGCCATAACCCGCTGGTGGGCAGTCTCTTGGGCTTTCTGCAGCATGGGCACTTGCAACAACCAGAACAGGTACAAACGGCCGGGCTGGCGGAGCTGGAGGGCGATCTGCCCTTGGCTGGGTCTATGACGCTCAAGGGCATCAAGCGCCCCTAAGATTGAGCACCCTGAAAATCTCAAAGGAAAGGCAACGATGAGTCTGTGGCGCACCACCCCCAACATCGAGCAACTGAACGCCGCCGGTAAAAACACCATCAGCGAAGTGCTGGACATTCGTTTCGAATCTTTCGACGACGAGTCCCTGACCGCCAGCATGGTGGTCGATCACCGCACCCACCAGCCATTCGGCCTGTTGCATGGCGGTGCATCGGTGGTGCTGGCTGAAACGGTCGGGTCCATGGCGGCCTATCTGTGCGTGGACACCAGCAAGTTCTATTGCGTGGGCCTGGAAATCAATGCCAACCACCTGCGCGGTGTGCGCAGCGGTCGGGTCACAGCCACGGCCCGGATGGTCCACCTGGGCCGCACCACCCAGGTCTGGGACATCCGCCTGACCAACGACGAAGGCAAGGTCAACTGTGTGTCGCGCCTGACCATGGCCGTGGTGCCGCTGGGCGAACAGCCGCCGGCGCGCTGAAGCCTGGTTGGACCATGCGGCGCCTTCCCTGTAGGAGCTGCCGCAGGCTGCGATTTTTTGATCCTGATCCATGAGCGTTCACTCTCGCCTCAGTTGCCTGGGAAAAGATCGCAGCCTCGCTGCACTCGACAGCTCCTACAGGGGGCCGCGTCTTCTTGCATGGGGCCGGGTTCATAACCCAGCCGTGCCTGTCACCATTGCTGTCAGTTACGGTCATTGCCGCGCCGCCGGGATGTGCGGACAATCGGTCCCAGTTTCCCCATGGATCCACGGTCATGTCGCAACAGGTGTTTTTCGCCCACGCCAATGGTTTTCCCTCGGCCACTTACGGCAAGTTGTTCGCCGCGCTGGCGCCGCAGTACGAGGTCGCGCATCTCGAATTGCACGGTCATGACCCGCGGTTTCCGGCGGACGATAACTGGCACAACCTGGTGGACGAGCTCATCCATCACCTGGAACAACAACCTGAACCGGTGTGGGGCGTCGGCCATTCCCTGGGTGGCGTTCTGCATCTGCATGCCGCATTGCGCTGCCCCCAGTTGTATCGTGGCGTGGTCATGCTCGATTCACCAGTGCTGACCCGCGCCGATCAGTGGGTGATCCTGGCCGCCAAGCGCCTGGGGTTCATCGATCGTCTGACTCCGGCGGGACGGACGTTGGGGCGGCGTGAAGAGTTCGCTGACCTGGAGTCGGCCCGGCAGTATTTTTCCGCCAAGACGCTGTTCCGCGGGTTTGACCCGGAATGCTTCGACGCCTACCTGCAACATGGCTTGCAGCCAGTCGGCGACCGCTTGCGGCTGCGCTTCGATCCGGCCACGGAAATCAGTATTTACCGCGGCGTGCCGCACACCAGTCCCGGCCGGGTCCGTATGCTCAAAGTGCCGCTGGCGGTGGTGCGCGGCCGGCAGAGTCGCGTGGTGATGCGCCATCACACCCGCTCGGTGGGCCGTATGCCCCATGGCGAATCCCTGAGCATGCCCGGCGGCCACATGTTTCCCCTGGAACGTCCGCAGGACACGGCCAGACTGCTCAAGGACCTCTTTGAGCGCTGGGAAGGGCGCAGCTTATGAGTGGGGTTGAAGAAGTCCGTCTGAGCCTGCCGCACATTGAACTGGCGGCCCACCTGTTCGGGCCGGAGGATGGCCGGCCAGTGATCGCCTTGCACGGCTGGCTGGACAACGCCAACAGCTTCGCCCGACTGGCCCCCCGGCTTGAGGGCCTGCGGGTCATTGCCTTGGACATGGCCGGTCACGGTCACTCCGGGCATCGTCCGCCCGGTGCCGGCTATGCCCTGTGGGATTATGCCCATGATGTACTGCAAGTCGCCGAACAACTGGGCCTGGCGCGTTTCGCCCTGCTGGGGCATTCCATGGGCGCGATCGTCTCGCTGGTGCTCGCCGGCGCCTTGCCCGAACGGGTCACGCACCTGGGGCTGATCGACGGGGTGATCCCTCCCACGGACAAAGGCGAAAACGCCGCCGAACGCATGGGCATGGCTCTGCAGGCGCAGCTGGATTTGCAACAGAAACGAAAGCCGGTCTACAAAACCCTCGACCGGGCCATTGAGGCCCGCATGAAAGGGCTGGTGGCGGTCAGCCGCGAAGCCGCCGAGTTACTAGCCCAGCGCGGCCTGATGCCGGTGCCGGGAGGCTACACCTGGCGCACCGACAATCGCCTGACCTTGCCATCGCCGCTACGCCTGACCGATGAGCAGGCCATGGCCTTCGTGGCGCGGATCGCTTGCCCCGCGCACTTGGTGGTGGCTGCCGACGGCATGCTTGCCCGCCACCCCGAGTTGCTGGAGCGTCTACCCTTCAGTCATGAACGATTGCCCGGCGGTCATCATTTGCACCTGAACGACGAGGCTGGCGCGGCGCTTGTAGCAGACTGTTTCAATCGGTTCTTCACCGTTTCTTGACTTGCGCCTGGCAACTGTCGAGGCTGGGCGGGTTGAAAAAGGGAGACAACCATGACAGATCTCTGTTTAGCGGCCTCGCAGCGCATAGATGGCACCGGCCTCACCCCAGAGACCCAGGCCATGCCGATCCGATGAAAATATCCATTCATTCACTCGCCTTGCTTACGCTGGCCTGCTTCAGCCCGGCGTCGTTTGCCGCCGATGTTTCCGGCAGTCGGGACCTGGAGCGGGTGCCCCGCATGCCCGACGCGCAAATTGTCGATTACCGGCAAACCACTGACCTGGAGCGGATTTATCCCCTGGGTTCGATCCGCAGGATCAGCGGCCAGTTGCGCTTCGATGGGCAGGTCGATGCCCGTGGCAACACCACGTCGGTGACCTATGAACTGCCGCCGGAACACTCCGCCACCCAGGCCTTTACCGCCGCCCGCGAAGCCTTGCAGAAGCAGGACGCGCAACTGTTGTTCTGGTGCCAGGCCCGCGATTGCGGCGAAAGCAGCCTGTGGGCCAACGAAGTGTTCGGCAATGCCAAGCTCTACGGCGCCGATAACGGTCAGGCTTACCTGCTGCTGCGCCTGGCGCCGCCGGCGGACAACACGCTGATTGCGCTGTATGGCATTACTCGCGGCAATCGCAAGGCCTACCTGCACGTCGAACAGTTCGAGGCAAACGCCTCGCTGGGGAACCTGCTGCCCACATCGGCCACGCTGTTGCGCCAGCTCAAGGATACCGGCGTGCTGGACTTGCCGCGTCTGGTCGGCGAACCGGACGACACCTGGTTGCGCCTGCTGTCCCGGGCGCTGAACCTGGACACGGGCCTTCGCGTCACTGTCGCCGGACCCCAGGCCGAGGCCTGGCGGCAAGCATTGATTGACCAGGGTGTCCGGGCGGCGCGAATGGAGGCCGCCAGGGGCGATGCGGCGGGCCTGCATCTTGAGCTGCTGCGTTAAGCTGTTTCGGGTGATGCGCTTCACGCCGTCATCCCGGCCCTGTTTTTATTTCGAGACCTGACATGCTCAATAACGATCGGCTGTTGGTGCAGATCCTGCTCCTGGTGTTGTTCGGTGCAAGCTTCTGGGTAATGGCGCCGTTCTGGTCGGCGCTGTTCTGGGGCGCGGTGCTGGCGTTTGCCAGTTGGCCACTGATGCGCCTGCTGACCCGCTGGGTCAATGGTCGCGAATCGCTGGCGGCGGCATTGCTGACCGTGGGCTGGATGGTGCTGGTGGCGGTGCCGCTGGTGTGGCTGGGCTTCAACCTGGCCGACCATGTGCGCGATGCCACGGCATTTATCAAGAATGTGCAGGTCGATGGGCTGCCCGATGCCCCGGTATGGTTGGCGGGTGTACCGCTGGTGGGCGGGCGGTTGGTGGGCATCTGGAACAGCATCGATCAGCAGGGTGCGGCCATGATGGTGTCCGTCAGGCCTTACCTGGGGCAGGTCGGCAACTGGCTGCTGGCTCGCAGTGCCCAAATCGGCGGTGGCATTCTCGAACTGACCCTGAGCATTGTGTTCGTATTCTTTTTCTACCGTGACGGCCCGCGCTTGGCGGTGTTCGTGCACAAGTTGCTGGAACGCCTGATTGGCGACCGTGCCGGTTACTACATCGAACTGGTGGCCGGTACGGTGCAGCGTGTGGTCAACGGCGTGATCGGCACCGCAGCGGCCCAGGCGGTGCTGGCGCTGATCGGTTTCCTGATCGCCGGCGTACCGGGGGCGTTGGTACTGGGCATCGTCACCTTCCTGCTCAGCCTGATTCCCATGGGGCCGCCTCTGGTCTGGATCCCCGCCACGGCGTGGCTGGCCTGGAAGGGCGAATACGGGATGGCGGTGTTCCTGGGGATCTGGGGCACCTTCATCATCAGCGGTGTGGACAACGTGCTCAAACCCTACCTGATCAGCCGTGGCGGAAACCTGCCGTTGGTGATCGTGTTGCTGGGGGTGTTCGGTGGCTTGATTGCCTTCGGTTTCATCGGGCTGTTCATCGGCCCGACCCTGCTGGCGGTGGCCTACAGCTTGCTGACGGACTGGAGCAAGAGTCAGGCGCGATAATCCCACGCCTGAGTCCAGCACAAACGGGCTTTGATCCAGGCAGGCAAGCCCGGCTCCGAAAGGCCAGGCTTGCGGGTCAATCAAGTGGCCACGTTCAGGTATTTCCCCACGGGGGCGACATCATCCAGTGAGTATTGTCGGCTGAGGTTGGCGATCATCCTGTTCAACGCTTCACTGACATGGGGCTGCTCGGTGGAGCTGTCGCTGTTGCGGTTGGCCTGCAACGCGCTGGTCTGTTCGCGGGTGTCGAGGCTGTTCTGAGCATCGGCGTCGAGCAGGCTGAGCAATGCCTCACCGGAGGCCTGTTGTGGCGGTGGCGGAGGCGGTGGTGCCATCGCGGCCAACTCATCACTGCTCAGGTCCCCGCTGCTGTCGCTGTCCAGGTCGCTGAAATTATCGCTCAGGCTGACCAGGATGCCGTCGTCACTCTTTTGCGACAGGGCAGTGCTCAATTCATCCTGATCGATCGAGCCGTCGGCGTTGCTGTCGAGCTTGCTGAGCAACTCCTTTTGAAACTGCTGGCTACGGGCACTGCTGGTCGTGGTGCTGCTGGTACTGGTATAGGGCGAGTAACTGCTGACGCTACCGATCATGGGCGCTCTCCTTGGGCTGGAATGCCGGTGGGTGCACCGGCTTATGCAGCGTCGGCGGGGCAGTTGTCGTGGGTGTGTGGAGTTTGTACCGGCGGGTGTACAAACTCAGCCCCCGGCGCGGCTCCCACATGGGATTGAGGTTGTTTCAGGCGCGCGGCAAGCGGATCACTGCCGTCAATCCACCCCCCGGCGTTTCTTCCAGGCTCAACTGCCCGCCCAAGCGTTCGGCGGCTTCCCGGGCGATGGTCATGCCCAGGCCGACACCGCCGGAGTTGCGGTTGCGTGAGCCTTCCAGGCGATAGAAGGGCTCGAACACCGCTTCGCGCTTATCCGCCGCAATCCCGGGGCCGTGATCGATCACCCGAATCACTACCTGGTCGCGTTGGTCTTGCAGCGCAATCAATGCATGGCCGGCGTAGCGCAAGGCATTGTCCATGAGGTTGTTGATACACGAGCGCAACGCCATCGGCTGCACCCGCAACGGCGCGCAGCCACCGCTGGTTTGCACGTCGGCACCCTGGTCCTGGGCGTTTTCGCTCAGCGACTCCACCAACGCTTGCACGTCCATCCATTGCAGCGCTTCGCTGGTGCGTTGCTCGTGCAAGTAGGTGAGGGTGGCGTCGAGCATGCCAATCATATCGTTCAGGTCCTGGCGCATCTGGCCCTGCAGCTTGATGTCATCGATCTGTTCCAGGCGCAGCTTGAGCCGTGAAAGCGGAGTGCGCAGATCATGAGACACCGCGCCGAGCATGCGCGAACGCTGCTGCACCTGCTCGCGAATTCGCTGTTGCATGAGATTGAACGTATGGGCAGCCTGGCGGGCCTCCCGGGGGCCGGTTTCCTCCAACGGTGGGCTGTCGAGGTTTTCACTCAGGCGTTCGGCCGCATCGCTCAGGCGCTGGATGGGCCGGGTCAGCAGTTTGGCGCCGTACCAGGCGGCGACGATCAGGCACACAAACTGAAACGTCAGCGGTACCACCGGCCCACCGAACCAAGGGCGCGGAGGGCGGTTGGGCGGGGTCCCCATGGGCGGAGTTTGCTGGCCTTGCCGGGAAAATTCGGGGGGTGGCCCCAAAGGCGGTTTGTCGTATTGAGAAAACCAGGCAAAGGCCAACAGGTGCGCCAGGACGATCGCCAATAACAGCACGCCAAACAGGCGGCCGAACAAGGTGTCGAGGCGCAAGCGCATCAGCCGATGTCCCGGGCGTCGAACAGGTAGCCTTCACCGCGCACGGTCTTGATCAGTTGCGGTGCCTTGGGGTCGTCACCCAGTTTCTGGCGCAGGCGCGAGACCAGCAGATCGATGCTGCGGTCGAACGCCTCGATGGAGCGCCCACGCGCGGCATCCAGCAACTGTTCGCGGCTCAGTACCCGGCGCGGTCGTTCGATGAACACCCAAAGCAGCCGGAACTCGGCATTGGACAGCGGCACCACCAGCCCGTCGGCGGAGATCAGTTGGCGCAGTACGCTGTTGAGTCGCCAGTTATCGAAGCGAATATTGGCCCGTTGTTCGGTGCGGTCGTCGCGTACCCGACGCAGAATCGTCTGGATCCGCGCCACCAGTTCCCTGGGTTCGAAGGGCTTGGCCATATAGTCGTCGGCGCCCAGTTCCAGACCGATGATACGGTCGGTGGGTTCGCACCGGGCGGTGAGCATCAGGATCGGGATGTCCGATTCGGCGCGCAGCCAGCGACACAATTGCAAGCCGTCTTCACCCGGCAGCATCAGGTCGAGCACAACCACGTCGAAGCGCTCGGCCTGCATCGCCCGGCGCATGGCCGCGCCATCGGTCACGCCGCTGGCGCGTATGTTGAAACGGGCCAGGTAGTCGATCAGCAGCTCGCGGATCGGCACATCGTCATCGACGATCAACGCCCGGGTACTCCAGCGCTTGTCATCGTCGGACGCTTTTTGATCGTCAGAATTTGCAACAGGGGTGTTCTGCATGGGTGCATCATCTGCCAGGTAAGCTGCCAACCACAAAGAAGGCGGCGAGGTAGTGGCTCCAGCATAGGCTTCGGGCCGCGAGGCGCAAAGCGCTGAAAGGACGGGGTGCGGCGCAGGGTAGCGTGCAGGCGTGTTGCACACATGTCATGAATGTATCGACTTCGACACAACGGCCGGCATCGTCCGTGCTGCTCGGGCTCGCTGATGATTTACCGATCACCGGGTCCCGCACGGGCGCCTCTTGCGCTACACTGCGCGCCGATTTCGACTTGCCTGAGAGCCCGCTCATGTCCGCCTGCCAGACGCCCATCATCGTTGCCTTGGATTTCCCTACCCGTGACGCCGCCCTGAAGCTGGCCGATCAGTTGGACCCCAAGCTGTGCCGGGTCAAAGTCGGCAAGGAGCTGTTCACCAGTTGCGCTTCGGAAATTGTCGGGACCCTGCGTGACAAGGGTTTCGAAGTATTCCTGGATTTGAAATTCCACGATATTCCCAATACCACTGCCATGGCCGTCAAGGCGGCTGCTGAAATGGGCGTATGGATGGTCAACGTGCATTGCTCCGGCGGCCTGCGCATGATGGCGGCCTGCCGCGAAGTGCTGGATCAGCGCAGCGGCCCGAAACCGTTGCTGATCGGCGTGACCGTGCTGACCAGCATGGAGCGCGAGGACCTGGCAGGTATCGGCCTGGATATCGAGCCTCAGGAACAGGTGCTGCGCCTGGCGGCGCTGGCGCAGAAGGCTGGCCTGGACGGTCTGGTCTGCTCGGCCCTGGAGGCCAGCGCCCTGAAAGCGGCGCACCCGTCGCTGCAACTGGTGACCCCGGGGATTCGTCCGGCGGGCAGTGCCCAGGACGATCAACGCCGCATCCTGACCCCGCGTCAGGCACTGGATGCCGGTTCCGACTACCTGGTGATCGGCCGACCGATCAGCCAGGCGGCTGATCCGGCCAAGGCACTGGCGGCCGTAGTCGCCGAACTGGCCTGAAGATCCCTTGTGGGGGCGGGCTTGCTCGCG